>JANORP010000203.1:0-20429 GCA_031415375.1 Bacteroidota bacterium
GGCGCCCACGGTGGCACGCGGCAGGGCCTCTTGGCTCGCCTCGATGCGCAAGGGGATGCCATCGTGTGAGTTGTCGGCAGTAAATCCATAAGGATTTGCAAACATGCGCACCAACTCAAAGTGACCAACGGCACGCAAGAACTTGGCCTCGGCTGTGGTGCGTGCTTTTTGATCGGCGCTCAGGTCGGCGACGATATCCATGTTTTCAAGCAGCACATTGCAGCGGTAGATCATGATATAGGGTTCGCTCCACATGTCGCGGGTTTCTTGGTTGAAGATGCCCGTGTTGTGTGCATAGTAACTGAGCCAGTTGCCAGAGAGGGAGCGGCCATCGCGGTCGTCGCCCATCAAGTCACTCAAGTTGCGGATCTTGCCACCCAAGAATTTGGCCGAGCGCAAGACGTCATAGCAACTGTTGAGCAAGAGCTGCACGTCACGTGGCGTCTGCAAGGCGTCTTCGGTAGGGACCTCACCTTCTGGTGGGATCTCGAGAAATTTCTTGCAAGAAGTCACTCCCATCAAGAGCATGAGGCTGAGCAGGAGATAGATGCTGAGTTTTTTCATTGTCTTGTGGGGATTAGAATTGGACATCGACACCGAGGGAGAAAGTGCGCTCCTGGGGAGGCGTGAGATAGGTCACATTGGGGCTGATGTTGCGTCCCTGTGGCCCATTGTGGTCACGCACGATCTCTGGGTCTGAGCCAGGATATTTGGTGATCGTCCAGAGATTGGTGCCGCTGGCATAGACGCGCAGCTTGTCGATGAACCATTTTTTCTCTTGGGTGATCTTGAAATTGTAGCCAACATTCACGTTTTTGAGGCGGGCATAGCTCGCGTCATAGAGCCACAATGTGCTGTTGTTGTTCCACTCATTGTCCAAACCATAGGTGGCAGGATCGAGGGTGAGGCGTGGGTACTGTGCACCGACCTGACCAGGTGTGGTCCAGCGATCGATGAGCCCATTGGGCATCACCCAGTTGCTCACCACGCCATATTGGCGCTTGGCGGCATCGTCATAGATCTTGCCGCCGAGGGTGAATGTCCAGAAGATGTTGAGGTCAAAGCCTTTCCATTCAAAGGTATTGCGCAAGCCACCTTGGGCGGCAGGTTGCACGTTGCCGACGACCACGCGGTTTTCTGTGCGCCATTCAAAGGTCTCAGCGCCATTCTTATCGAGATACACGGGCTTGCCGGTGGCGGCATCGACGTGGCTGAAGCGCACAAGGTAGTTCACACCGACAGGATAACCCGGCACCACACGGGTGTCGCCACTCCCTTGCAAAGCATCGGGAGGCGTCGTGCCGACATCGACCACGAGATTGCGGTTGCGAGCGACATTCAGGGTCGTCTTCCACTTCAAGCCACGGTTGATGTTGAAGCTGGTGATGCTCAGCTCAACGCCGCGATTGCGGATGTGGCCGATGTTTTGCCAGTATTCCTTGAAGCCAGAGGAAGTCGGTGAAGAGGTCTTGAGCAAGACATTGCGCGACTCTTTGTTATAGACCGCAAATTCGCCAGTGATTCTGTCCTTGAACAAGCCAAACTCAAAGCCAGCATCGACAGTTTGCGTGGTTTCCCATTTCAGATTGGGGTTTTCCAGACGGATCGGGAAAATGATCGAGTCGCCGTTGTACTGGATATTGTTGTTGCTGCCAGAGAATGTGCCAAAGCGCAAAAACGAGGGGATATCGGCATTGCCAGTGACGCCAAAGCTCGCTTTGAGCTTGAAGAAGTTGATGGCTTTGCTCAGATGATCCTTCCAAAAGCCTTCTTCAGATGCCACCCAAGCTGCACCGACGGCAGGGAAGTAACCATAACGGTTGTTGCGGCCAAATTTGGACGAGCCATCGACCCGCAAGGAAGCTTTGAGGATATAGCGGTCGTTCAATTGGTAATTGACCCTGCCGAACGTGCTCAAAAAGGACCATGCATCTAGCGGTGATTCCGTCTCGACGGTATCGCTGTTCTCGGTTCCTGTCCAATCCAAATACAGCTGATCGCTCACATCAGTTACCTCCATATACCCACTCCTACGCATCATTTTTTGGGCCTCAGCCCCAACCATGGCGCTCAATTTGTGGTTTTGGGGCAACATGTTGAAGTCATACTTGGCGGTGGCGTTGGTGTTCCAGTTAAGGACTTTGTTGTACCAATCCTTGCCGATGCGGGTCGTATTGGTCCACAGGCTGTCTTCCAAGAAGTAATCCCCCAGGTTCATATAGTCCAGGCTTCCATTGGCGCTCAGTGTAAGGCTTTTGATGGGGGTATATGTGAGATTGACGGTATTGATGCTGCGTTTCTCGATGCTGCGCCAGTCGATCTGCGTGCGACGGTTGATCGGGTTGCCGCCGCCAAATGCACTGTTGGCGGTCTCTTCATTGAAATAGGGCAATGCATTGGATTGTGCCATGCCGAGGGCGCCATCCCAAGCCTGGCCGATCTTGTTGTTGCGGCCATAGGCGCCAGACGCCGAGACGCCCAGCTTCAAGGACTTCAAAATATTCCAATCCAGGTTCAAGCGACCTGTATAGCGACGATAGCTGTTGCCGAGCAGATAGCTTTGGTTGTTCATGGCCGAGAGATCGACATACGTTTTCAACTTCTCAGTGCCTTGGCTCATGGAGAGGTTGTATTCTTGCTTCACACCCGTGCCTGTGGTGAGTTTTTGCCAATCGGTCGTGCCATTGGCGCGGGCCGAATCGACGGTGTAGCCACCAGGCAAGATGCTAGGCTGGCCGACGTTGCCATCATTTTCCCAAGCCTCTTGATACATCTGCAACCACTGGTCGGTATCTACAAAACTCAGCAACTTGGCTGGCCGTGAGAGACCGCTACGCATAGACAAGTGAAAGGTAGGCTTGCCGGTCTTGCCACGCTTGGTGGTGATCAAGATCACACCGTTGGCACCGCGTGAGCCATAGATGGCCGCCGCAGCTGCATCCTTCAAAATCTCGATCGACTCGATGTCGGCCGGGTTGATCGACGACAGGGGGTTATTGTTCTGTCCACCGCGATCGCCGTTCAAAAAGGGATCCTGAGTGATCGGGATACCGTCCACGACATACAAGGGATCGCCGCCAGCAGAAACCGATCCAGAGCCACGCACGGTGATCTTGGCCCCCGCGCCAGCGATACCACTGCCTGTGATCACCTGCACACCCGCAGCCTTGCCTTGGAGCGTCGCATCAAAGCTCGCGCCGGGCACATCGTTGAGCTCCCGCGCACTGATCTTGGAAACCGAGCCGGTCATGTCGCGTTTGCGCTCGGTGCCGTAGCCGACGATGATCACATCGTCGAGCACCTTGAGCTTCATGGCGACATCGAGCATGTTTTTTTCGCCAGCAGCGACATTGATCACTTGCTGAAACTTGTCATAGCTCACAGCGCTCACCGTGAGGGTGTATTCGCCAGGCTTGACGCCAGCGATGCTGTAATTTCCAGCCTCGTCGCTCATCGCACCGAGGGTCGTGCCATCCAGCAAAATGGTGGCACCACTCATCGGCTCATTGTCCTCATCGAGCACAGTGCCTGAGATCGTCGCATTTTGGGCGGCTAGCCAGCCGGCCCCAGCGACAAAACTCAGCATCACCAAGCTCAAGATGCGTGTAAATTTCAGGGTAAATGTCCTCATCTGCATACTGATATAAACTGTAGCGGGATCTCGTGGGATGTGCCAAGATAACAACAAAAATCATAAGTGTCACAATGACACTTATTAAAAATTTCGAAACATGAAATTCAGAATGATTTGATGTGGCCCCTCTGCCAGATCACGATGAGACGCAGGGCAGCCTACAGGAAATTCAACATGATTTGATATGGTTCCTCTGCCAGATGAAACGCAGGGCAGGCAACTGGAAATTCAGGAAGGCTTGATGCGGCCCATGTACCACATCCAGATCAGGCGCAGGGTTGCAGCCATCGCGATGGGGATCACGGCTGCATGAAATCCTTGGGGTATGAGCCAACAGGTGGCTACAAAACCGACCATCCAAAACATCATGCCCCGCGCGTAGCGCCCCGATAGCCCCCGCCACTTGCCCACGAGCAGCGCGAAGCCAAATGGCAGATGTGTTGGCACGGCCCACAGCATATTCAGATTTTGATAGGTGGCCTTGTGGTCTGTGCCCAACCAAAACAGCAGCATCAAACAACCCAACAACCCCAAGACCATAAAAAACACGGCGTCAAATCCACGGTAGGCACGGCGACTTCTGAATCCGAGGTAAGTAACCAAGGCCACGATCCCAAAGATGGCCCAGCCAAGCACGTGGGGGCTGTATTGAAATGTGGTGATCGATGCCCTGGGAATGTCGAGCAGCGTCTGCGAGCTGCGCACCAGTGGCTGCCATTGGCCATCAGTATTGACCTTGGCTGTGGCCAAGGCCTTGTACAACTCGTCGGGGAGGAAGGTCGCACCCCGTTGGTCGGCCGTCTTGTCGGTCGGCAAGCCGAGCAGCAAATCAATCCCAAGGTCGGCCCAGACGTCGTTGCGGCAATAGGGATCGATGAGGTCGCGGTAGCTGCCATAGTCGTCGGGCTGCAAGGGATTCCACTTCATGTCTGCTCCCAGGGCATTGGCGATCACATCGCGCTCACGGGTGGAGCAATTGTCAAAGAAAAAATCGTATTGATAATAGCGGTTGGCGGGCAACTCGTTGAGGAGCAGCGCGTCAAAGATGCGATTCTTTTGCGACGCATTCAGGTTCAGAACCTGCTCTTGGATGGCGCGACGCTCGCGGTCATACTCTCCATAGAAATTGCTGTAGGAATAGCTCAACACGTAGTATTTGAGCTTGCCCCTGGCAAATTTCAAGATGAAATTGGGGGTGTCAAATTCAAACACGCCATAGTTCCAGACCCAGTCGAGGTTGGAGGCGGGATCCTGGATGCGCAGGGCGCTATGCCCAAAAATCGAGTACAACTCTGCGCCAGGCGCACATGTGAGCACGCTCACTGTCGCCTGCGGGCTCAGCGTCGTGACGGGCGGCCTTGCAAAGGCGCTCCCCAAGGCGCATACCAACAGCACAGTGAGCGCCACGCGGCGCAAGCGATGAATCTGAGACAGAATGCAACGTGTCATGCAGGAAAATTAGGCAATTTTTTGCATTGCTAGATTTGGGACCATGGCGGCGCGCAAACATATTGTTCACGCTCAGGTCCCAATTCATTATTTCCCAACACCAAACACCAATGGCTCCAACCGATTCCCAGTCGCGAGTTCCATGTAGCGAGGCGCCTTGGGCTTGGCTGGCTCAAACAACAGGGCCTTGCCGCAAGGAGATGGGCTCATCACCAATGTCGCCAGTGATTTCCCCTTGCGCCTGAAATCGAGTGCCATTTTTGCGATCATCGGGCAGCTTTTGACGGCAGCCGAGTCAAAGGTGGCAACATCCAACAAGGTCGCCTGCATCGCCTTCATGTCCTCAACCGCCAATACCTGCCGCCCGCCAACCGCGTAGTCGTGAAGGTAAAACTTGCCCGTCTGCTGCTCGGTAGGCGCAGTAGGATACCCGTCGATCTGATAGACGATGATGCTGTCGGCCGTTGTGATGGCCTTTTGGAAGGATGCTGATGGACAAGATGTCTTGCAGGCAGCGCCCGCGAGCATAGCGAGACCAAGGGCGAGCAGGATCATGGTCGTCTTAGTTGCCATAAGTGATTCCAGAGTAATAAATGCCGTTTTGCGTGGTACAATTTGAGCAAACCGTCTTGGAAGACTTGTAGCGTGCACCCTTGATCGTGTTTTCCAACAGGCCATCCCAGTCGGCCTCGTCGTTGCGCAGGTAGCTGATCTCGTCGCGCAGTGACTGCAATAAACTCACGGTATAGAAGCCACCATTGGCATTGTTGGCCCAAGAGACCTCCCCGGGACTTGCCGCCGTCGAGATGAGAGTGCCCTTGGATTGCAAAAACAGCTTGCGCAGCTTCTGGACATCGTAATTGTTGTTGGCTTGCATATTCATAAAGCTTGCCGCAGTCATCTGACTGATGCCCACGTCTGAATTGCAGCAATCTGCGAAAAAGAGGTTGAGGCGAGCGCCTTTGGCGGTCACACTATTGTACACTTCCTCCAGATTGATCGAGGTCGCTTCCGAAATGCGGGTAAAGGAGGAATACCGCAGGTCCAATTGGGGATATTGCTCCTCTTGGTCCGACCATCTAAACCCATGACCGCGATAGACAAACATCACTACATCGTTGGGGCCAGGCTGGAAACCATTGAGCATGGTCATGACATTGGTCTTTGTGAAGTTTTGCTCCTCGACGATGTACTTCTTGAACTTCATTCCAGTCACGCTGGCGATACCTTCAAATTCGCTGAGGAGGTTGCGCTTGTCGATCCCACAGCTGGACCCGATATCGCCGATGGCGGTATTGGCGACGATCATGAGATGCATGGTGGTCACTTGGGTGGGCGTCACATTCACAGTGGGTTGTACAGGTGGGGCCGCTTTTTCCAGCCCAAAAAATTTGCGCAAGGCCAGATATTCTGGCTCGGTCGGTCCAAAAAAGCTGCGCAGGTAAGCATCGGTGACTTTGCCTTTTTCCAAGGTCTTGTAAGAATCGACCTGCTTGGCCTCGGCCATATCGTATTCGGCATTGTCTGAGGTGTAAGGGAGGCCATAGTCGCCATCCTCTTCCCAAATCCAGATGTAATGGTCGGGATTGTAAATGTCGTTGGTATTGGCTGCTGTGATGAAGTGGGCATTCTCTCCCGTGAGGAAAAAATAGTTCACGCCGTCTTCCTCGCCCGTCGCCACCGAGTAGTCGGTATGCACGACACGGTAAGTTCCATTTTTCTTGTAATTGACCCGCATGAAGATGTCTTCTTCATTGGAGTACACGAGCAAACCTGTGTAAACAGTACCGTCTGCGCCAGTGTGTTTGAGTTCGCTCACATCCTGGGCCCGCAGAGCACCTGCCATGAGCACCATCATCATGCAAACCAACAAGGACCCTCTATTCAGCCAATTTTTCATCCTGATCGTGCGTTTCATACCCAATAGCAAATCATGTGCCAGCAGCATTCTACAAATTCCATTGCCTAGAAATCATGCACCCTGCGACCGATGGGATCACCCCCAAATGCCTGCCTGGCACCGACTCAACCCTGCATCCGTTTCAATGCCATGGCGTACCCATAATGCAGCGCCTCGTGTAATGGTACAAAACGTATCGCCTCCTCGGCCGAAGTCAGCTTTACACCTATCCCCGTCGTGAAGCCTTCGTAATTTCCCAAAATGCCCGCTGCAAGGTCGGCCTCCAGGAGATCGATGGTCGTGCCTGCCAAGTGCCGCAAGCGCTCTAGTTCGGTCAAAGTCGCCTTGCCATCGGGCTTGGTCCCACGCCTATACTTCTCGATCAAGGCGTCTTCGATGTGCATCGGCTGGCCCGCAGGCACATAGACCAGCAACTGTTGCGTCACGAGCACATGCCCGAGATTCCAAATGAGGTTGTTGTTGAAGCCACCTGGGATTAAATTTAGGGTGGCGAGACTATGGCCTTCCAGCAACTTCAGGAAATTGTTGCGCAGACTGCGCAGCGTTTCAAAACTTTGATTCATCATTCTGAGGGTAATTTTTCCAAAAATAGGGGATTCTACCGTCGATCGCGGCATATCCATCTCCACCATCCCATAAATCTTATTGAAAATCATTTTCGTTGGCGGCGCGACAAACAAAAAAGCGGGATGTAGCCCTAGCTCCATTAACTTGCAAGCTGGAATGGAACAACGCTCACGCGCTTATCTGCAGATCCATACGGCAGTCTTGCTGTATGGACTCACGGGGATTTTTGGGGACTTGATCAGTCTCCCCAAACCCACATTGGTGTGGTGGCGCATGGGGCTTACCGTGCTCACCTTTATTTTCTGGCCGGGTGCGATCAGGGATGCGATGCAGCTAGACCGCAAGGTGTTGCTGCGCATGATGTTCATCGGCGTGTTGGTGGCCATCCACTGGGTCACGTTTTTTGGGGCAATTGCCCTTACCAATGTCTCGGTGACATTGGCCATGCTCGCGAGCGGCTCCTTTTTCACTGCCCTCATCGAGCCGCTCATTAGTGGGCGCAAGTTCAAGGGCTATGAACTCGTCTTGGGACTGCTCATGGTACCTGGCGTCGCCTTGGTGGTCGGCAGCACAGACTTTGACTTGCTCGGCATTTTTGTGGCCCTGTTTTCATCGGCTGTCGCTGTCACATTCAGCATCCTCAACAAGGATCTTGTGGGGCGCTACAATCCAATCACAATGACCACTGTGGAGCTCGGCAGTGGATTCTTGCTGCTTTCCCTGTTGTCGCCGATCTACTACGGCCTGCAACCCGATCAGGCCTTCCTGCCTGTTGGTTGGGATTGGCTTTATCTCAGCATCCTTGCATTTGCCTGTACCTCGTTTGCCTATGTGATCACCCTCAAGGCGCTCAAGGTCTTGCCGACATTTGTCGTGAACCTCACCATCAACCTAGAGCCGGTGTACTCGATCATCATCGCCTATTTCTGGCTGCGCGAAGGCGACGAACTCGGTTTTGGGTTCTACATCGGTGCCTTTGTGATCATCGCCTCCGTCTTTTTGCACCCCATGATGGCCCGCCGCTGGGACCGGGAGATGCCGCCGTCATAGCCGATCGATTGGGCTGGCTGCCTATACGATTGCGTCCATTCTACTGCTTATATTTGCGCCATGATGAGAAATGCCTTTACCTGGATTGCACTTGTGACTTGCTGCCTCTTGCTTGGGGCCTGCAAAAGCCAAGATGCTGCAACTGCCAAACCTGGCAAGTGGATGAACTATGCCGAAATCACAGCCTCCAAGGAGCAGCAATTGCGGCGCATGCTCAAGGTCGCGCAACGCGATGGCATGTCTAGCGCGGTGACCGACACGGGCGAGGTATGGTATCCCTCCGAAATCACACAATACAATATCTATGGCTTGCCGACGCTGAGCCAGCTCATGGACCAGAGCGGCGTGGTGACCAAGGAGACGCGCTATGAATACCAAGACAGCCTGGTGGTGCGCGAATATGTGAAGGAATCGACGGGCTACAGTGCTGCCCTGCATTTCAAATACAATGAAAAAGGTCAAAAAATCGAGGAATTGATGTTCCAGCGTGGCGATTCAGCCTTGCGTCGCACCTACACGCTCGATGCGCTGGGCAATGAGATCGCCGTCGATCTCTACAAGTTTCGCGACCATGCTTTCCTCAAGCTCCTCACGACCCGCGACGCCATGGGCCGCCCAGTCGATGTGCAGGAAATGCAAAACGGCAAAGCCAATTGGACGGAGAAATATGCCATGAGCGACAGTGTATGGCGCATCAAACGCTCAGATGCCAATGGCACCTTGCAAAGTGACTATGAGATGCACTTTGATGCCCAAAGGAGCATCTCAAAGATGATCAACCGCGATCCAGAAGGCAAGACGCGCATGCGGGTCGATTTCACCAACGATGCACAGGGCCGGGTGATCCAAGACCAATTTTATGGTGCACAAGGCCAGCCCTTGCAAGGCACGCGCTCGCGCTACAATGACCAAGGGCTGCTGGTCGAGCGCATCCTCACCACGCCGACACAGACGCTACCCATCAAAACAAAGCTCACTTATTCCTTTCGGAAATAGGTCTATTCAACCCTGGGCTGGATTTTAGTCATTGGATGCATGCCAATTCCGTAGGAATGGCTGGTTTTTTCAAACGCGCCCATGTAGGGCAAGTACGCGACCTTGCCTACTGCATGGACGCGTCCTTGCCCTACATGTACCCATCACATTTTTGGGGCCATTCCCACGGAATTGGCAAAATTTTCAAGATCGCCTAATCCTGAACCGAGGTCTATTCACAATTGATGTCGATCCAATTCTGGGCCTTCTCTGCCAAGGTGCCCTGATCGCGCTGCAAGACTTGGTGCCAATCCTTGCAAGCGCCCTTGTTGTCACCTAGGACCCGCTTGGCTTCCCCACGGTTCAGAAAGGCCTCGGCATAGCGCCCATTGATCTTGATGCACCGGTCGTAGGCTGCGATCGCTTGTTTGTAATGGCGCTGTTTGAATTCTATCCTGCCCACGAGCAGCCATGTCTCGGGGTCATCGGGAGAGAGCAAGCTGGCCTTTGCCGCACTTTCCAGCGCCTCTGCATACCGCTCCAACTCTAGGAGCAGGTAGCCACGGTTCCACCAGGCGCTTCCAAAAGCACTGTCGATCACCAATGCACTGTCGAGATCGGCGAGGGCTTGCGTGCGCAAGCCGAGGGCCAAGAGTGTCACGCCACGGTTGAGCAAGGCGTCGCGGTCCCGCGGCCGCAGGTCGATCACCATGGAAAATGCCTTGACGGCCTCGTAGGCATGACCTTGCCTGTACTCCACCCCCGCAAGGTTGTACCAGGCGTCGGCATCGTCGGCATCGTGTTGCAAGACATAGTTGTAGTCGGTGACAGCCTCTGGCAGATTGCCGAGTGCAGCCTGTGTATTGCCGCGCAGCATAAACGCCTCCTTGTCGAGGGCATCGATCTCGATGGCTGTGGTATAGTATTCGATGGCCTTGCCATAGCCACCTGCGGCAGCAAAGATGCCGCCGAGCCGTTTCCAAGCAAGGGCATAGCTGGGGTTGATGCGGGTGGCCTCGTAATAATGCTTGACCGCCTTGCTGCCCTTACCCATGTCTTGGTAAGTGACCGCCTTTTGAAAGATCACCTCGACATTGGTGGGGGTTTGCTTGAGCGCTTTGTCGTAGTAGCGGATGGCTTTCTTGTAATCCTTTTGCGCCCAGCGGCAATTGCCCCAGAGAAACCACGCATCGGGATAGAGCTTTTGCTGCTTGAGCACCAAACGCAATTTTTCCTCAGCCTGGGCATAGCGACTGTTGAGGTAGTCGTCTTGCGCCTCGTTGTAGAGGCGCACGGGGCCCTGCGCCTGTGCAGCGAGAAATGTGAGTGTGAGCGTGAGGGCAAGGATGGTCGAGCGCAGGGACATGGGGCAAATATAGGCAAGCGAGGGGAATGAAGGCACCGACGAATTGCGCCCGGCTTAGTAAAACTTCATCCTGCCCCAAAACTTTCCCTATATTCGTGCGTTTTTCTGTAAATGAATGCTATGACACGCTTGGAGTCCCTTACACAACCTTCGAATGCGGCCCTGGAACATGGATCAGCTGAGCACATGATCATTGCGGGGCCGTGCAGCGCCGAGACCGAGGAGCAGGTCATGGACACAGCGCGGCAGCTTGCCGACGCGGGCATCAGCTATTTCCGTGCAGGGATCTGGAAGCCGCGCACCTCACCCGACAGTTTCGAGGGTGTGGGCCAAGAGGCGCTAGGATGGCTCAAGCGCGTGCAGGTCGAGACGGGCCTGCGCACTGCGGTCGAGGTCGCCAATGCCCGCCACGTAGAGGCGGCCTTGGAAGCTGGCGTCGATCTGCTCTGGATCGGTGCCCGCACGACCGTGAACCCCTTTACCGTGCAAGAGATTGCAGACGCCCTGCGCGGCGTCAAGATTCCTGTCATGGTCAAGAATCCCGTCAATCCCGACCTCGAACTCTGGAAAGGTGCCCTCGTGCGCATCTTGCGGGCCGATGTCGGGCAGGTCATGGCCTGCCACCGCGGCTTCAATGTCTATGGCAAAAGCCTGTTTCGCAATGAGCCGCTTTGGGAAATCCCGATCGAGCTCAAGCGCACCATGCCCGAGATTCCGCTCATTTGCGACCCCAGCCACATCTCTGGTCGCCGCAAATACATTCCAGAAATCGCTCGCAAGGCACTGAATCTGGGCTATGAGGGACTCATGATCGAGACCCACCCCAATCCCGATGCTGCCTGGAGCGATGCCGCCCAGCAATTTACCCCCACTGCATTCAAGGAGCTCATGAGCCACCTGCAATGGCGGCAACACACGACAGACAACCCAAGCTACAAGGAGCAAGTCGCGATCTTGCGCGATGCGATCGATAGCACCGATGGGGAGCTGTTGCAACTCTTGGCAGACCGCATGGAACTGAGCAAGCGCATTGGCATGCTCAAGCAAGAAAACAACATCGCCTTTTACCAGCACAATCGTTGGAACTCCATCATCGAGCAGGTGCAACAGCAGGCAGCCAAGCTACAACTCCATGATGAGTTTGTGCTCAAGCTGTTTTCGCTAATCCACTTGGAATCGATTGATATTCAAGGGGAATAAGAGGCCTGTTCACAGACCTTCACCATAGTGCTTTATCGCCCAGCGACCAGCGCCTCGGTCAAAATCCAGCCTGCATAAGCCATGCGTACGCCTTTGAGTGGCCTGAAAAGCACATTTTGGGCAGGTGTTCTGAGCAGCACCACAAAACTCCATTTACGGCCGTCGATGTCTAGTTCCGCGCACCTGAACAGGGGCGTGCCAGCATCCAAGCGCGCGACGACATTGCCGATAGACTCTGGCTTGCCGTCCTGATCATAGTCGGTCGGCCCATCGTTGATGACGCGGGCTGTCGTGCGCAGTTCGGTAGGATAATGCAACTCAAAAGCCTCGCGGCCGCCCATGCTCGGCACCTCGGTGGTGCTGAGCATTTGCAATTGCCAACCCGTGTCGAGTTTGCGAGTTGCGTAGTCAAAATAATATTCTGTGACGGTATGCAAGTAACCCTTGTCGTGGGCATCGTCTCGGATGATGAACGCGATGCCTTGCTTGGAAGGCTGTAGCGCATGGATATAGCCCGGTGCTTGCAAGCAGATCGGGTAACGCAGCCCCGTATCGGCCAGCATAAAATAGGAATAATAGCCGCCTTTGGCCTTGGTGGCCCCACAGTAAAAGGCGTCGAGATACCTGTCGCCATTCACATCCACAAAATGGAAGTCCTTAATCCAATCACCATTTTTTTCTTGGCTGATCATCTCCCCCAAGCTGTCTTTGCGCAAGACGTAGATCGCCATGTCATTTTGCTGAAAGACAGGTGCCTTGGCATCTTGCTTGAATTTTGCCCAGTCAAACTTACCTGCTACGATATGCGGCACACTGTCGCGTTGAGCCTGCACACGGCTAGGAAGAAGCAAGAGCAAGAGCAAGGAAAAGAGCATGCCACCCATGATTCCCGCAAGGGATCCTGGGCATTGCCTACCTAGACCTGCTGCACCGTTGAGGCGATTTCCGTTGCCAATCATACGCTCAATTTTCAATGTTCAATTTCCGACAGATAACTCTCTCTCAAAAACCGTTCCGTTTCAGGCCCCTTGTTGCACATGAGGTCGATGATCGACAAATCAGGCGAAAAGACCTCTCCAAACACCTGCAAATAGCTTTTGGGTTTGAACCAAGGCGGCATATAGCCGTCTTTGGGCTCAAACTGATCGCGGTAATCGGTGACATAGGCTGAACCGTCCAGGTATTCCTCAGAGACGGTCCATTGGATGTCGAGACGCAGGGCATCACGCACCATGGTGATGATCGCGACATTGTAATCAAAAAGCGAATCGACGGGTTCCTTGTAAAAGGCCTCGATGCGGCTCTCAAAAAATTCGAAGTAAGGCGATGACCGCAAAGCCGATTCGATCGATTTCCAATGATCGTGGCGCCAAGTCGCCGCGTTTGAGACTAGGCGCTCACAAAGGGGCGTGCGCTCACCTGCCTTTTGAATGGGAATACTGAGACGCAACACTTTCTCGGGTGATTTGATCTCCATCCGATTAAAAAAGTGTTGCTTTCGGTAATACTGCCACTTTTCCAAGACAATCGTTTGCTCGTGCAATGCAGCGGCAAACCATGCAATGGATGGGAAATAATAAACCGGAAAAATTTTCATATTCTCCGTAATTTTACTTAAAAATAAGGCATTCAAGGTACTTGAGTCCTTTGCCGAATTGGTAAAATTAGGAAATGTCGCGGCTTATTATGCTTTGTTCAGGAAAATTGATGCTGCGAACTTATAAGTCAGCTTTAATCGATGCTAGATGAAAAGGAAATTGCTTCGTAGCCTGCTGTTTGTCTGTACAGCCTTGCTTGCCTCCTCTCTTGCGGCCAAAGACTTGATGTACTATGTGGACATCTGCAACTTCTATGACAATACCGGCAAGCCTTATGCCGAGATCTACCTCGACATCGACGCTGCTTCTGTGGCCTATGCCAAGGCCGAGGACGGCGGCATGCAAGGTGCCATTGAGGTCCACTACCTGATCCAACGCAAAGGCAACACGACACCAGAAACTGCGGTGGCCTACGAAAAAAGCTTCAAATTGCTCAGTCCTATTGTTGCTGACACAACCCCAGGCAATACCCGATTTGGCATCATGGACATTCGCCGCATTTCACTCGCTCCTGGCGAATATGAATTTAGTGGCTTTCTGAAAGATGTCGTGAGCACCAAGGCGCATCAACACCAATTTGTATTTGATGTAATCATCAAGGAACCCACGACCAAATTTATCTCCTTCAGCGACATCGAGTTTGTGCAATCGGTGAAGCCTACCACCCTGCAACAGGCACATAGCAAGCTGGGCTACGACATCATGCCCCTGGTCACCAATGCAACCTACCAAGACATGGACAGCTTGCTGTTCTACTTTGAGACCTACAACAGCGAAATCGAGTCGCCCGACGTCTATTTTGTCAACGCCTATATCGCCCTCGGCAGTGCCAACTCCAAGATCAAGAATCTGAGCCGCACCATTCGCCAGACTTCTAAACCGCTGGATGCCGTGTTTTCCAGCTTCAACATCTCCGAGTTGCCTACGCAGACCTACAACTTGGTGATCGAGATCTACAGCAAGGATCAAAAATTGATCGCCAGCACATCCAAGAAATTTTTCGTGGTAAATACCCGCCTGGAAATCGAGGGTGGCCTCAGTGCCAATGCATTCGATGAGGTTTTTAAGCTCACCGAAGAAAAGCTCAACTACTATCTGCGCACCCTGTTTTACATCAGCACCAATACCGAACGTGACTTCGCCAACGCGCTCAAAACTATAGATGAGAAGAAAAACTATTTCTTCAACTTTTGGGAAAACCGCAAAGGCAATTCTGGCAGCCCCATCAAGGCTTGGAATGAGTACCACGCACGTGTGGACTATGCCAACCAGCAGTACAAAGCCTCGCATATCGAAGGCTGGCGCACCGACCGCGGCCGCGTGCTGCTCACCTATGGCACTCCAAATGATGTGGAGCGTTACCCGAGCGACAATACAAAACATCCCTATGAAATCTGGCGCTACAACAAGATCAAGACTCAGAGCAATGTGCGCTTCATCTTCTACAACCCCAATGAGGCGACTGCCGACTTGGTGCTGATCCACGGCGACCTGCGTGGCGAGGTCAACAATCCGCGCTGGGAGTTTGTACTCTACCGCAACATCAACGATGCCAACCTCGACAAGGACAAGGTCGGCAACTAAGGAATGGTTTTTCTATAATTCCAGCCATTAAGCACAGGATTTTTGATTCCTTGTCAGGAATCAAAAATTTAGTTGCGGTAGCTTTGCTCCAAAAACTACAACGCATTGCCATTGCCGACTCCCAAAATCCATCGCGGTTTCATTACCTTTGCCCCTTTCATTGGAATTCCACTTTACCACGAGAGATATGTTTAACCCTATGGATATGATGGGCAAGCTCAAGGAGATGCAAGCCGAAATGGAACGCGCCCGTCAAAGGCTGGATGACATCACAATCACAGCCGAGTCGGGTGGTGGCATGGTGGTCGTCACCGCCAATGCGAATCGCAAGATCCTCAAAATCGATGTCGATGCCGCCCTCATGGACCGCAACGACAAGGAAATCATGGAAGACCTCATCACGGCCGCCGTGAACAAGGCCATGGATGCCGCCGAAAATGTGGCCCGCGAGGAAATCAGCCGTGTCTCCGGCAATTTCATCCCCAACATTCCAGGGCTGGACCTGAGCAAATTGGGCCGCTGACCGTATGTTTCCTGCAGTCACCCTGATCATCCTCAACTGGAACGGGAAAAGCTTTTTGGAGCAATTCCTGCCATCAGTACTTGCCTCCACCTACCCCAACTTCAAGGTCTTGGTCGTGGACAATGGCTCGTTTGACGACAGCCTAGATTTCATGGCCAAGCAATATCCCGCGGTAGAAATCTTGGGCCTCGACAAAAACTACGGCTTCACGACAGGCAACAACATGGCATTGCCCCATGTCAAAACGCCCTACTACGTCTTGCTCAACAATGACTTGGAGGTGGATCCAGGCTGGCTGGAACCGCTCGTAGAGCTCATGGAGACCGACGACATGATTGCCGCGGTGCAACCCAAGCTCCTCTCCTATCAGCACCGCGACCAATTTGAATATGCCGGCGCAGCGGGCGGTTACTTGGATGCCCTTGGCTATCCATTTACGCGCGGCCGGCTCTTTGACACCAATGAGCACGACGAGGGCCAATACGAGACGGTGCATCCGCTCATGTGGACCACAGGTGCCTGCATGCTCGTGCGCAAGTCGGTCACTGACCGCATCGGGCTATTTGAAGATCGATTCTTTGCCCACATGGAGGAGATTGACTTTTGCTGGCGTGCCAACAACTATGGCTACAAGGTGCTGTACCAGCCCCGCTCGGTCGCTTGGCACCTCGGCGGGGGCACCTTGCCCAAGTCCAATCCGCGCAAAACATACCTCAATGCGCACAACAGCATCGCCTGTATGCTCAAGAACTTGCCGGCAAGTCAGCTGTGGTACAAGTTCCCTTTCAGGCTATGTCTCGACGGCGTCTGGGCCGCCAAAGCCATTGCTGGGGGTGATTTTAAAACAGTCTGGGCGATCGCCAAGGCCCACTACGCCATTTTTTTTGCCTTTGGGTTCTGGATCAAAGCCCGCAAGCGCACCTACAAAGCGCTCGGCAAGGTGCCCAAACCCGTGGCAGGCTATTATCCCAAAAGCGTTGTCTGGCAGTATTTTGTGCGGCGGGTGCGCAAGTTCACAGACTTGCCTGGCGTGCGCTAGGCGATCACCCCTTGCCCCTTTCGCCAAAATCCCCTATCTTTCATCTCCTACGAGACTTGAAACGCAATTAGGAGATGACACAAAGGATTTCTATTGAGCAGTACATCACCGATCGGGTAGATCACCAATACCTATACTACAGTGCGGCGGCTAGCAAGGCCAAGCACAGGTACTATCTGATCAAAGCAGCAGAGATTTCACTTGCAGCGACGGTACCATTTCTGTCGGCCCTCACCACATCTAGCTCCCTGAGCTATATGAAGGTCTTGGTTGGTGTCATCGGCGTGCTCGTGACAGCAGCGAGCGGCATGCTCTTGCTTTACAAATTTCATGAGACGTGGATCAATTTCCGTAGCACCGCGCAAGCATTACAATCTGAAAAATATCTCTTTTTGAGCCGATCGGGTCCCTACAAACGCAAGGCGGCGAGTGCATTCTTCATCGAGCGCATCGAAACGATCCTGGGAATGGAAAATCAGAAGTGGCAAAGTTATATGGCGCAAGAGTATCCCACAGAAGAAGAGCAGAGCACTCCAATCGAAACCAGCACCGAGACGTCACCGGTAGATCAGCAAGCAGGAGAGACTGGGGCTATCGAGGGAGTTGGGCTGCCGAAAGGCTAAAAATGATCAGGCATTGGACAATGCCATGCCTTGGGACTGGCGCAGATGTAGGTACTGCACCAATGGCTGGAAGCCCTCGCAGTAAAAGCCTCCATTGTCCACGACTAGTTTGCCGACTTTCCGAAGGGACATCAACTGATGCGCCGTAAAATGATGCCCTTCATCCTCAGGCAACAGGCACAAAACAGTGCGGTGCGGGCGCTTGTTGGAATCGTCTGTCACCTCGGCGATGGAATAAAAACCTTGGGCCTTGGGTGTGATCACATAGAGGCAAATATCACAAGTCTCCCGCTCCAATAGCTCTCGCTCGTATGCCTCATCGGTCCAAATTGGCACGACTGGATTGTAATAATCCATACGCAACTGGGGGATCAATTCATCTCGCCAAAGGCTACCATTGCATGTACCACCTAGAAAAATTCGCATGTATTAAAGATTGAGTTGAAGAATATCTAATACTACGGAATTCCTGCCAAAAAGTCAAGCCTTATCGCTTGCTGCCTCGCGCAGTTTGCGCCAGATAAAAATCACGGCCACGACGATCATGCCGATCAATATCAAGGCGTAGGCATTGAACCTGTTGTCTTTTTTGACTGAGTCCTTGAGATCGATGTCACCTGCATATCGCTTGAACTCCAATTCGCGGGCTGCCAACTGAGCTTTGCTTTTGGCGAGCATCGCTGGCAACCTCCCTTTGTCGGTCTCCACAAAACCTGCCGTGATCGGCTCCCGTGACCACTTGCGTCCAAAGCGTACATAAGGGCTCTCACCTGCGGCAATGGCTTTTGCATCTTGCTCCGCGAATTTACTTTGCATGGCCTGGGAAGAATCGACATCCTCAGCCAAGGCCTTTTTGAGCTGCGTAAAGCGATAGAGGTTGAAGCGCAGTTCGGCTTGTCGTGGCGCCTCCAAGGCAAAGAGCGCTTTGCGTTCATAGATCGCATTGGCTGCGCCGCCCAAGTGCAGGCCTGCACGCATATAGGCGAGGGAAGCCAAGTAATTGGCCGTAAAACGCTGCGGATCTTTGCTCAGCAGGTCGCCGAGCAACTCCAAATACAAGGCGCTGTGGTTGCGGTCGAGACGGTAGAGGTGCACCATAGTATTGAGCGCTACCACATATTCGCTGGGAGTTGGGGCACCGACTTTCCAAGCCAATGAGTCTTGGAGGTAGTTGAAGAATCCACTGTTGAAATGGGCAAATTGCGGCGCTTCCATTCCGTAATTCGAGCAATAGCGTGCGAGCAGCAACTCTATGTGGATACGGCAACCGAGGCTATCGCCTGCGCGGCCATAAGCAGTCGCGAGCAGCACTTGTGCCTGCGCAGGGTCGCCTGCGGCCAGCACCGCGAGGCCAGCCATTTCTAAGCTCGTCACGCCGATCCGCGTCGTGGGGATCGCCAAAGCGGTATCAGCTAGCAGTGGAGCGACGACAGGGTCGAGCAACTTGCTGGCAGCCGCCATTTGGCTAGCTGCGATCAAGTGATAGGCTCTAAGACCCAGATCGCCGTCTGCGCTCGGTGGCATGTCCTCGGCGAGCTTGGCCCAAGTGGCAGGCTCCATGCGGCTATAGTCGCCAGTGATCACACCCAAAAAAGTTGCTGTAGCGCCAGGGTAACCCCAAGCAGCCTTTGCAGGATCGCAGCCTTGTGCATCGAGTCCACTGCTACTCACGAGCACCAACATTACCAACAATTTACCGAGTCGCTTCATGCTTTCAAAACCAGATTAAGGCGGCAAAGTTCCCGAATCATTCCTCCACCTACAAGAAATTCTCTGGTTTGGGTACAAACTAGATCAGAATGGCGCCTGTGAACGATCTTAGGACAACTGAATTTTCCCTTAAAAAGCAATGCGCAAACGCACCAACCCTGCTTGCCTGCATTGCCGACATTAGGCCGATCCCATTCGCCCAAAACCTAATCACGCATTGCAAACTGCCGTTTTCAAAGAATTCCGCAGCTATGAATGCTTATTCCCAATAGATATTCTCGTAGGTATCTGGGTTGAAGACGATGTTGAGCTCGCCATAAACCCAGATCATATCGCCGATCTCGATCTCGTGGCCGAGCTCGGTCACGGGTGGAAACTCGTCGATTGCAACCGCCATGTCGATATTGGCACGCACGAGCATGCCATGGTCGTTCATGTCTATGACCTTGCCCTGCAAGGTGTAGTTGTGGCCGTCGCCTTGCTCCAAAAAGCGTTCTTCTTCCTCGACGACCTGAAGGTTGTTGCCGGCGACCTCAATCTCAAACAACACCTCCTCGACCGTGCCAGGAGGGTATTTGGCGAGTTCTTCTGGATTGAGGACATACTTTGCCGAGAGTTCCATCCGTCCGATGGAACCCTTGACCAAGCCTTCATACTCACCGTCGTCGTCCCAGCGTTCGACAGACTTTACAATAAAAGGATAGCGCTTCATGCATCCGCTGCTTTAAGTGGCACCGCAAATGCGGCATTGCAAAATTACAAATTCGGTGTCGGAAAATAGAAATTGCCTAAATTTCTTTTCGGCGTACACCAAAATTCGAGCGCAAACAAAATCTTACGTAAGTCCGAGCGAATGATGGTATTTTTGAGGGAATGAGTTGGTTGGATCCAGATCGTTTGGCCGCCTTATATGGCAAGAAGCCCTTGAAAAAGGCCGACAGCAACCTGCATTCCACAGCTGAATCCAAGGAAATCCAACCTCAAGACCCGCCCAAAAAGAAAAAGAAAGCCCTCAAAAAAGCCGAGAAGGCCGAAAAAAAGAGCCGCAAGAAACTCGAAAAACAAACCCGAAAGCTAGCAAAAGAGGCCCTCAAGTTGGCAGAACCGCTCCAGCGTCAAAAGCCCGGAAAAAAGGCTGATTGTTGCTTCAAGTACAAAAAGGGTAGGCAATGCAAAGATTGCCCCTTGGA
>JANORP010000204.1:0-17222 GCA_031415375.1 Bacteroidota bacterium
CCTATGTCGTCGCCGGTTGGCGTGGCGGCATATTCCTCAAACTCCTCATCGGCGACCTTGACCGAGACCGAAATGGGTGACGCGTCGGGACAAGTCACGAGAAACATCTTGCCCCCGATACTGAAACAGAGGTCATGTTCCCACTTGATGTCTTCGGTAACGCCGGGAAAAGAAAGGCAAAGCGACTGCAGCATCGTGAGATCCATATTCAAAAATAGCACCGAGCCTATGTCATTCCAAGCAGAAAATGCCTATATTGTAGAAGAATGCGGGCAGTGAGCGCCGCTGAAATTGTAGTGGCAGGACATTTTTGCAGCAAAGTCATGAATCTTAAAATTGCGAGCAGTTACTTTTTGGCCATCGTTTTGATCGTGGGAGGCGTATCGCATTTTTTTGCGTCCGAATTTTTCATTCGTTTTCTGCCGGATTGGATGCCTTACAAGGCATTTTGCGTGTCATCATCTGGCATCGCGGAGATCGCCTTGGGACTCGGGCTTTTGCTGCCCAAGTTTCGCACGATGGCGGCCATCGGCGTGCTGATCATGCTCGTGTTGTACATCCCGCTGCACATCGTCGATCTCAACCGCTACATGCCCATGGTGGGCAGCAAGGCCGTTGCTTGGATCAGGTTGCCCCTCCAATTGGTGATGATATTGATGGCTTATTTGGCCACGCAGTGGGAAAAACGCTGAGCGATGCCCGCCAATTTTAGGCGAGTGATCTGTACCGACTGCTAGGCCAAGGAATAAGAATGCCCGCTTGAATAAAATTTGGTCAGTTTCGCAACTGAGCGACGACAACACAGCAGCCATGCATCGCGCAACTTGCAAACTCAACCCGTAGCACCCGCAATCACCTCAAAAATTGAGTCATCTGATCCAGGTCGGGGAAGTATTTGGTCGGCAGGATGGCCATTTTTTCATAAGAACTCGCAAGCATGGAAAATGTGGGATACACGTGCGCGGCCAGGCCAATCGCCATTTTGGTGATGCCCTTCGATTGCAGGCTCGCTTGGAATGTCGTCACTGTCCATTCCTGCTGATCCATGCCTATCGTCCAGATGCCGTTCAGTTCCAGATAGACCATCTGCACATTGATATGTGTGATCACCTCAAGAATTTTGGGATGTGAGAGCTGTGCTTGGTAATCCGCCAGTTGCAGATTGCCCATCGGCTCAATGATCAAAAATGGATAATTCCCAGCAATATGGACTTTGAGGAATTCGGTATCGATGAATACAGCAGTCATGGTTGCAAACGGTTGAAAATGTGGTTCATGCAAATGTATAAAGCGGACGTGATCGATCAAAATAGCAGGCGGAATCGGTGAATGGCCCTCCAATTCCGCCTGCTAAATGGATTACATCATGATAGAGAGCCATGTCTCCATGGCCCAGCTGTGGTCTGTTTCCTCGTCGTAATAAAAAGCGCCTTGGGCGACTTCGGTGCCGATGATGGTATAGCCATAGAGCACCTTGTATTTGCGCTCCTCGTCTGATTCCTCCACCAAGAAACCCATACGCACGATGTCGTCTTGGTCAAATTCAAAGACCTCCAATGTCGGCGTCTCGCTTTGGTCGCGGTCGTGGATGAATGCCTTGTGCAAGGCGATGATCTCGTCATGTGCCTTGTCTGAGAAATCCCAGATCGCCACACGTACCGTGCGGCCTTCGGATGCGAAGACGGTGTCGCCTTCGTCGTCCTCGTCGCGGTCAAAGACCCCAGAAATCTCGATTTGCCAGCCGCCACCCAATGGCTGCGTCTCGATCTCGTCATCGCCCCCAAAGGCGTAACCTTCGGCCACTTGCCATTCGGCGGTGCCATCGACGCGCTCGTAGGCAGCGCCGATCGGCTCTAGGAGCAGTGCGCGTATCGAGTCATCGACCATCAAAATGGCTGCAGGTTGATAAATGCCAGAATTCTCAGGATCGTTCACATACTCCTGGCTTTCGTCGCCCGCAAAGATGCGCCAGCCACTGTCTTGCGGGTCCATGGCGGCCTCGCGGTACATAAAACAGACCTTGTGCTCGTCTTCGGCGACACGTTTGGTCGCGATCACAAATCCGATATTGGGGATCTCCGTGAAGGAGTCAGCGTTTTTCATGGCGCAAAGATTGGAAAATCGCTCGAATGCCCCCGATAAAAATGCCCATAGGCCGCGATTTCAGTTAATTTTGCAGCTGATATGAAGCGTTTTCTCCCTGTCTTTTTGGTTTTGGGACTCGCCTGCACGCAGCCGATGGCCCAGCAAATCTTGCATCAACATTTGGTGACCTCGATCAGCGCCATGCGTATGGACTCCATACGCAAGGCGCGACATGTGCCCCGGAGGCTAGCCCCGGTGCGCTATGGCATCGATGTCTATGAAATCGAGTACCGCACCACTTGGTGGGACGGCGCGCCCGTGATGGCCTCGGGCTATTACATGGTGCCCCAAAATTGCAAGAAAGCCGTGCCAATGATGGCCTACAACCATGGCACACGCTTGCAGCGCGCGCGCAGCTTCAAGATCGGTGGGGAAGAAACCATCTGCGCATTTTTTGCAGCAGATGGCTATGCCGTGGTGATCCCAGATTACCTCGGGTTGGGCACGGGCGACCGCAAGCCTATTTATATGCATGCTGCGACCGAGGCGAGTGCCACCGTCGATATGTTGCTGGCCTGCAAGTCGATCAACCCGGCCTTGGGGATCGCGGAAAATGGACAACTGTTTCTCACAGGCTATTCCCAGGGCGGCCATGCATCGATGGCGACCCATCGCTACTTGCAACTCCATCCCGTGAGCGGCCTCACGGTCACAGCGAGCGCCCCCATGTCAGGGGCTTATGACATGGTCGGTGTGCAGGGCGAGGTTATCGAAAAAGCCTACACCCATCCTGGATATTTGCCGTTTTTGCTGCTGTCTTACCAAGAGGTCTATCATTTGGTGCCCGACAGTGGTGCATTTTTCAAGGAACCCTACAACGAGACCTTGCTTCCGTTTTTTGACGGCAACCACAAACTCAATGAATTGAGCGCCGTGATGCCCAGCATACCAGGTGCTGTCTTGAACGAGCAGTTGTTGCTGGCCTACAAAACAGACCCAGAGAACGTGTTGCGCAAGGCTTTGGAGGAAAATAGCTTGCTGGATTGGGCACCCGAGCGCCCCATGTTGCTGTGCTATTGCAAGGCCGATGAACAGGTCTTGTACCGCAACGCCATTGTGGCGCGTGACTCCATGGAGGCACGCGGCAGCACAGTTGTGCATTCCCGCATGGCTGGTCGCCGCTTCGCGCATGGACCGTGTGCCTTGTACACAACGATCTATGCCAAGATGTGGTTTGACAGCTTCAGAAATGGCAGCACCAAAGGAAAGTCGGGTCCCGCTTGGAACCGTTTCTTGGTTTCGTTGAGCAAGGCAGCCTACAAGAAGCCCAAGCCACCCAAAAAATAGGAATCTGCGGTCGGATGTAAACCAAATTGCCCCGCCGACCGTTCACCGAGGCAATACCTTTTGAATACAAGATGGTGGAATCTGAATTTCGCACATATCATCCCCAAGACGGTGGGCCTTTTTACGCCGAGACACCCGTGCATATCGAGCAGGGCCAATGGTTGATCGAGCCTTGGAACGCAATTTCCTCCCTGCTCATCGTCGCGCCGGCGATCTATTTCCTCTGGCAATTGCGTGGGCGCTACAAAGCCAATCTATTTCTGACCCTGTGTATTCCACTCTTGATCGCAGGTGGCCTGGGTAGCATGCTCTTTCATGGCTTGCGCATTCACCGTTTTTTCCTGCACCTGGATGTCTTCCCGACGATGCTGCTATTCCTTGCCATCACCGCCTACTTTTGGGCCAAAGCCTTGCGCAGTTGGTGGGCGGCGGTGGGCATCATGTTGCTTTCCTTTGGGTTGATGTGGCTCGGCTATCAATATTTGCCGATGGGCATGCGGGTCAATGTCGGCTATTTTTTGCGCGGAACCCTCTTTTTCCTGCCCGTGATGATCGTCTTGCTGCGCACCAAATTTCGCCACGCCTTGTGGGTCTTTGGTTCATTGGCCGCCTTTGGGGCAGCCCTCGGATTTCGGTATGCAGATAAACTCACGACCGACGTGCTCCCGATGGGGACCCATTTCCTCTGGCATGCGGCCACTGGTCTTGGCGGATTCTTGATCGCTGAGTACTTGCTGCTCAGCGCAAAAGATGAACGCATCCGCGCCAGTTTCCAAAAGGAAACAATGCGCGTCGCCCAATCCTAATTCCTGCTTGCCCAGAGGAAAAAACGCAAAAACATGGACACCACACAATTTACCATCAGCGCCGACAAGTCCTTGCTCGACATCGCTTATGTCCACGCCAACCTGAGCCGCAGCTATTGGGCAGAGGGCATCCCACTGGAGACCGTGCAAAAATCCATCGATGGCGCCATGTGTTTCGGCGTTTACAAAGGGCAGCAGCAAGTCGGCTTTGCCAGATTGATCACCGACCAGGCAACATTTGGATACTTGGCGGATGTGTTTGTGGAGGAAAATATGCGTGGGCAAGGCATCGGCAAAATGCTGATGCAGCATATCATGGGCTTGGACTTCATGCCTACCTTGCGCAGCACCCTACTCGGCACGCGTGATGCCCACAGCCTGTATGCCCAGTTTGGCTTCGCCCCCCTCAAAATCCCCGAAAGATTTATGCAAATCGCCCGCCCTGGCATTTACCTCCTCCCCAAAAAATGAACCTATTTTCACCCAAAGTATGAAAACCATCTCCCAAGTCTGCGTCTATTGCGCCAGCAGCACCAAAATCGCGGATAAATATTTTGCAGCGGCAGACGCTTTGGCGGCGGTCTTGGCCGACAACGGCATCACCTTGATTTACGGCGGCGGCGCAGTCGGCCTCATGGGCCGCATGGCCGATCAAATGCTCGCCAAGGGCGGAGACGTAATCGGCGTGATCCCCGACTTCATGACGGCAGTCGAGTGGGAGCACAAAGGCGTCACGCAGATGCATGTGGTCATGGACATGCACCAGCGCAAGCGACGATTTTTTGAAGGCACCGATGCCATTGTAGCATTGCCCGGCGGTTGCGGCACCCTGGAAGAATTGCTGGAGGCCATCACTTGGAAGCGCCTCGGCCTCGTGACCGCCCCGATCATCATCGTCAACACCGACGGCTTTTACGACCCGCTCATCGCGATGCTCGACCGCTGTGTCGAGGAAAATTTCATGCGTGCCGAGCACAAAGCCATCTGGCAAGTGATCAGCCACCCGACTGAGTTGCTGCAAGCCATCGCCCAAGCCGCAGATTGGGACGAAAACGCCATTGCGACGGCCAAGGTGTGACGGGAGCGGCCAGCCCTATCGCCTGACCACCTTCACCCGCGTCAAACCATTTCTCCCCAAGATTTCCAGCATATACAGCCCAGCAGGCAGATCTTGCATTCCCACCTCTAATCCACTGCCTTGCAGGCGCAAATGCCCCTGCAAATCCAGCAGTCTCCAAGCGCGCAATTGCGCAGCCGCTGGCAGCACAATATGCGCAACATCTCCTGTGGGATTTGGGTAGATGGAAATTGCACTTGGCGCAAGCGTTTCGTCATTTGCGCCAGCCACATAATCCCGTTTGTACAACACAGAATCATTGCCCATTGCATAGGCGATCGTGGAACTGATCGCCTTCACATAGACCACCGTCATGTTGGAGTCCAAGACATTGCTCGACCAAAGGTTGCCACCATCGGTCGTGCGCATGACCAGGCCTCCCGTCGCACCCAAGTATCCCGTCTGCACATCCGCGAAATCAAGCGCATACACATCCACGGGGCCATTGACCGCGAGGCTATTCCAGGTAAATCCTGCATCGGTCGTCTTGTAAAACGTGCCACTTGCACCCGCTACAAAACCCGTATTGCCATCCACAAAATCGATGGCACGCAAGGGACCGACGCCGACAGCCAGCCGCTGCGACCAATTGGACCCACCATTGGTGGTGCGGTAGAGGCGGCACACGCCCTGATGGTCGCTCGCGATCACAAACCCGACTTGGTCATCGAGAAACAAAATGCGCGACCCCTCGCCCACCAAGGTCGTGTCGTAAAAGATTGTATCGTTGTGGCTGGGCAAGATGCGGTAGGCGATCGTGCCCCGCAGCGCGAAGTCTTGACCGACCGCATACAGGGTGCTGTCATTGAGCGCAAAGAGGCTGGCATCGTTGCTCGGCATGAGCTGAAAGGAGCCGTTGGGTTGCAGCTCGCCCAAATTGATGCCGCGATCGCGTGTCACCGCAATGTGCTGGAGGCCAAAGTTCATGTATTGCACGAAGCCGACGCTGTCATTGAGGAATTGAATGGCCTCGACGGGGCAGCAACCCATTGTGCCACCGCCGCCGACATAACCGATTTGCTCGGTCACCCAGTCGTCGTTGGTATGGCGCACCTTCCAATTTGGTCCCGCATTGGGGATCGCAGGCGGGTGATGCGACACACGGATGCCGAGGTAGTCGCTCGTCATTTGGAAGGGAAGGCTCTGCTTGCCAAGGTTGGTCCATTGGGCAAGCAGGAGGTTGGGAATGAGCATTCCGATCAGCAAGCAACAGCAAGAACAGAGACGCAGTATTCCTTTCATGCCGCAAAATAGGGTTCTTTCTGAATAAATGCACCGCATGGGTCGAGCGGGCAATTGCACTTCCTTGTTTTCCACCGCCAACAGCACCCGTTTTTCCCCTATCTTTACGCCCTATGGAAACCAAAGCTGAAATCGTCAAAAACTGGCTGCCGCGCTATACGGGTACACAACTCGATGAGTTTGGACGGTATATTTTGCTCACCAACTTCATCAATTACGTCGAGCTATTTGCGGCCAAGTTTGGGGTCGAGATCAAGGGCCGCACGAATGCCATGCAGACAGCGACCGCCAACGATATTACCATCATCAACTTCGGGATGGGGAGCGCCATGGCGGCGACCGTGATGGACTTGCTCTCTGCGATCGAGCCCGAGGCAGTTTTGTTTCTCGGCAAATGTGGCGGCCTCAAAAAAAATACCCAAATCGGGGATTTGATTTTGCCGATTGCCGCGATCAGGGGCGAGGGCACGAGCAATGATTACATGGTGCCCGAGGTGCCCGCCTTGCCGAGTTTCCGGTTGCAAATGGCGGTCTCGCACGTCATTCGCAAGCATGAGCGCGACTACCTCACAGGCACCGTCTATACCACCAATCGCCGCGTGTGGGAGCATGACTTGGTCTTTAAGGAATACCTGCGCAAGATCAGGGCCATGGGCATCGACATGGAAACGGCCACCATATTTATGGTCGGGTTTGTCAATAAGATTCCGCACGGCGCCTTGCTGCTCGTGAGCGACAATCCCATGGATCCCGAGGGCGTCAAGACCGAGGCGAGCGATCGCAAAGTCACCACGCATTTCGTCTCCGACCACCTCAATATCGGCATCGATTCCTTGATCGAATTGCGGGATTCCGGGGAATCTGTGAAGCACTTGCGGTTTGAATAAGGATAATTGCCAAACCAACATTGTCATGTCGAGCGCAGCCGAGACATCTAGCACATTAAGGTTCAGCACCAAGCTGTTGCGTAAATTGATCAACGCTGGCGAGACTATGCAGGATTTCGCGCATGCTGTTCCCTTCAACAATAGCACCCAATAACCTCGCGCAATATGAGTGTCCAAAAAGCCCTGAAACACCTCGCCAAGGTCGATCCTGTGATGAAAAAAATCATCCCCCTCGCGGGCGAGATCAAGCTCGATCGCACGGATGATTATTTCAAATGTCTCGTGAACAGCATCATCAGCCAATTGGTGTCCACCAAGGCAGCCGATACCGTGAGCGCAAGGTTGGAGGCTTACGTCGGCGGATTGGTGGATCCTGCGATCCTCGTGCAGATCGACACCGAGACCTACAGGACCTTCGGCATCGGCCCGCAAAAGTCGGGCTATATCCGCAATGTCGCGCAAGCATTTCTGGACGATGAAGCCCGCTACAATGCCCTGCACGAACTCGACGACGCGGCTGTCGTGAAGAGCCTCACCGCGATCAGAGGCGTCGGCAAATGGACCGCCGAGATGTTTCTGATCTTTGGCCTCGGGCGCTTGGATGTCTTTGCGCCTGACGATTTGATCTTGCGGCAAATGACGATCAAGCATTATGCGCTTGGGGAGAATACCACGAGGCGGGAATTGGTGGGGCATGCGGAGAAGTGGGCGCCTTATCGGAGCGTGGCGTCGGTGCTTTTGTGGCGGAGTTTGAGGATGTGAGGGGGGCTAAAAGCACCGTTGAAAAAGATTGGTTGACTGCCGACAAAATTTCAGTCATGCTGTTCCAGATCTCATCATTAGCAATATATAGAACCTAGACTCCTTTTTTCTCACCTAAAAGCCCAGTAATAAGCAACTGATTTTAACCTATATTTGTGATCTGTGGAAATCCATCAACATGGAGATATGTCCCAAGCTGAATTGGAACAAATAGAAATCGCTCAATCCATATTGCGGTAAATTAATTTCCTTATTTAGTCAGCAAAGGTAAAACAACAGATGATCGAATTTATCCAATGTATTGATGCCACTAATTCTTAATTGTCGTATTGCAAAAAGGATGAGTAAGTTGCCCATTATCAACATTGCCTTTCCCTCCATCCTGCCTTCTCTCGACATGGTCGATTGAAATCGAATTCTTGTGAATCAATCCATGGCATATAGCGCATCGGACAGGGTTCGCCAAGGCATCACGAAGAAATACTGCGGATTTCGTCTCGGTTGAAAAATCTTTCCTAGATGTAGGCTCAAGTTCAAATTCTTCAGGTATTAGAAAATTATAATCAGGACTTAAAGCCAAGGATTCAATTACTTCAGCATCAGTCTTCTGTTTCCTGAGCAAATCAATTATGAAAAGGTACATTCTTTGCAGCCGTCTGTAGCTTTTCATTCCACTTCCATACTTAAGATTTATCTGGTTCACTATGCTCTTATACTTGATCATAAAGTCTTCAAATGGTCTCCTTACGTTGGTAAAGTCCTCGAATTGATTCTTGGCTTCAAACTCTTTAAAAAGTTCAATTATTGCCAAAAAAGCCGTAACCTGGTAACGCCCAGCAGTACTATAAAAATATACAGCTGGATGAAGCCCCAATGAGGACGGGTGAACACCGGAAATTCTACTTAAGATCTTCTTTGTCCTTTTTAGAATTGTAATTGTATTGTCACCCGAAAGATCATCCTCAGGCTCATTGTCTGACACTATATTATTCGTAATATTTATCAAATCCAGAATCAAGGTCAACGTCTGTGATGAATAGCCCTTTCCAGCCAATGGTAGATCCAACGTCTTAATCGGTGTTTGAAGCCTGGGAGAAAAGAGAATGTCATTTACTTCTTTGGCCAACTCCTCAATATTATCCTGCTTTTCCTGTAGAAATTTTGACCAATACTTGTGTCCAGTTCCAGAACGTATAATTGCCCTTGCTCCGATTGAATTGGGCTTCCTCCTCGATTTCAACAACTTTTTTTCAGTCTCATTGATCGGCGAAGCTTGTTCATTTATTTTAAAAAATGAGGCCTCAGCCTTGCTTGAATCGCCCCTTACCCATTGCAACTGAACCGTCAGAGTTGCCAACCTCTGGGCACTTTCCAGCAGCTTCTTTTCAACTTTTTCTGGGTTATTTATGGCATAAATGTGCTCTTTGTAGCTCCCAATTTTTCTGTTGATGAGTTTGCGAGTCTTTTCTGCGACATCTACCTGATCCGCTGTAATATTAAATCCAAAAAAAGATTTTGAAATGGGACCATCTCCATAGTCATCACTTACCCAAGCTATTATTGCACTTAGCCTATGCGCGCCATCAATAACAAAATTGTATCCACTCGAATTCCATAGAATGACGGCGGGAATAAGATCGCCGCTGATAAAACTTTGGATCAACTCAAATATCTTGTCTTCTGTCCATTCGGAGGTCTCACGTTGAAAGTCCGGCTTTCTAAGCGTTTTATATACGAAGGAATTTTCCTCAAGATCCCTAATTTGAAGTGCAGGTAGGTTTTGAAATGGATTCACAACGTTCTCATTGACTTCAAAATCCTCTCGTGGAATCAGCGCGTCGATATTAGCAGTCATAATTTATTCAAGTGAAAGTGAATAATACTACAGAATCATTGAAAATTCCTTCTTGAGTATTCCTCATCGAGGGAAAAACAAAAGAACATCAATGTCACTCGCAATCAAAAGAACGTGCCCGAATCAGGGCGCGCAAATAGACTACGATCAATTTCATCTTTCGGCCTACTATACAAAGAATAAAAACGATCTAATGCAACCATTGGAAGCATAAAAAATCACCTCTAGACAAAAAAAGCCAATCTGCTTCCTTTCAAATCAAAATGCAGCCAAATTGAAGCCAAAACAGGACTCCTTTTATTTAGTCCAGGAAAATCACTTACATATCTTTCGAGTGCTAGCACCCGGCTTTCCGAAAACGATCGCAAATGTTGAAGGATTTGGTCCAAGATGAATTTCCAGCGATTCTTCTCCGTCCACACATCATTATTCTCCAAACTTAGCGGAACAAATCGCCTAAGTGAATTACCTAAGTTGCCGCAACCTATCCCCCTCCCTTTCAAACAACTCAACCACCCAAAAATTATCATCCTTCCTTCCACCTAGCCCAAAAATCGCCTCCATCGCCACTTCCCCCGGATGCCTCGGCGGATCAAAATCGAAGGGCAAATTGGTTTGGTCGGTGAGGATGCGGGGCAGGCGCGCGACGATGAATTCATGGTCGCGGTGCTCGAGGGCGAGGGCTTGGATGAGTGCTTCTTGCGCGGCTTTGGCGCTGAGATAGTGCGCAAATCCGCGGACGGGCTCGACGAGGTATTTGGTGGAGATGTGGAGGAATTGGCCGCCTTTGGAGAGGAGGGGCAGGAGTTGCCGCGCTGTTTCGAGGGCGATGCTGAGATTTTGCGTGACGAAGCGCAATATTTCGGCATTGTCTTGCTCGCCAAATTGCAGGTCGCGGATGGGAGGCGCGGCATTGTTCACGATGAGGTCGAGCTGCCCAAACTGTGCGGATATTGCGGTCGCCATCTCGGCGACGGCATTTGGGTCGCTCATGTCGCAGGCAAAGGCTGCGGCTTCGCTGCCGTATGCGTGGAGTTCGGCGAGGAGGGCTTGCGCGGCGGCTGCGTCGCCTCGGTAATTGAGGGCGAGCTTGGCACCTGCGAGGGCGCATACACGCGTCATGGCGGCCCCGAATCCGCGCGTTGCGCCCGAGATAAAGGCGACCTTGCCTCGTAATGGCAAGGCACCCTCGGCAAAGCGCGGCATCGCGCTGAGCGGGAAATCGACGGGCAACGGCCTTGCAAAGGCCGCGATCCGCAAGGCCGTCACGGCAGGCCCGCTGCCCGTGATGATGTAGCGGTTGAAGCGCTCGTCAAAATTCACTTCGTCGAGGCCCAATTCGACCTTGGCGGTTTGCAAATCTGCCTCTGCAAAGGTCACCTGCAGCTCCGAAAACAGCGCCTGCCGGCCTGGCAGCGCCATGCCGACGTGGTAGCTCGCCCAGAGCAGGGTCGCCATTTGCTGCTGCGGCATCGCCTGCGCCCCCAATTGGAAGGCTGCTTGGAGCGCGCTCCAAGCGGCAGTGTTCATGACATAATGGATATCTTGCGCGGCCGTCTGCGGCTGCACATTGGCCTCAGTAGCTGGCACAAAAGCCGGATACAATTGCCCGGCCTCCATCGGAGCCTCGCTCAAGATATGCGCCTGAAAGGTGATGACCGAATAGTCCACCGTGCCTTTGCGGAAGCGCAGGATGGTATTCTCGTGGCCTTCCTCGACGACGAGTTCGTATTCCTCGCCTTCAAACAGCGGCTTCCTGAAAATCGCCCGCAAGCTATTGAGATGAAGTGAGCGTCCATCTGCCCATTGCCCCAAAGCATACAAAACGGCAGCCACGCCATACACGACCGGCCTGCCAAACTGTGTGCGACGGGCATAGTCGGTGTCGATATGCAAGGGATTACGGTCGTAACTAGCAGCGCAGAAAGCGGATATGTGGAGAGAGGTGAATTTCATGAGGTCGATCTAGTGGTATCTCGCCGTGTTTTGAATGAATATAAGGTGCTTTGACACCTTTCAAAGGAGTCAAAATACGGCATTTTCTTATTGTCGATATGTATGAATGGTTTCCAGTTTGTCTTGGAAGTGCATCAGGAGATCGTCGTAGGACGATACTACCACATGCTTATGCAACAAACGTAAATTCTTAGATCTCCAATCCAAGCGATAACGCATCGTTGCATCCATGCTTGAATTTCGCCCGATGATCAAGATTCCATGGTATTCGATGGAAGGGACGCCAAATCGATCAACGAATTCATGTGGGCTATTGCGCATGGATTCGATTTTGCAAAACCAATCCATGACTTGGCTATAGCCATGTTCCAATCGCTGCCCGAAGGAAGGCTTGTACCGGTTTCCTTTTTGAAAAATGCTGTTCTCCTGCGCATCTTCAAATTCGACGAAGCAAAAGGTACTCCGCACCGTATTGCCAATCGCCACGTCACATGCAAAATCCCCAAATACATCGTATTCAAAGGCAATTTTGTTGACGACGACCATTCCTGAAAAATCAGTGGCAATTTGGGAGGAAAGGATAGGCCGGGCTTTGAAGAAGGGCAAAATATCCGAACGCTCAGAAAGCCATGGCTTACGCAAGAGCAATTCGTATTCTCCTACTTCTCTTTCAAAGGTCGCGAGATCAAATTGAATGTCTGAAAAACGTTTAGACACGATCGATGTTCTTCACAAGTTCGGTCATTGCTGGATGATCCACAATCGCACGAACCTCAATGCGTTCTGGCAGCACCTCCATGAAAATACGGTAGATGGAGCCGAATTTCAGGTAGTAGAGATTGGGTTTGTCGGGCTTCTGAACTTTGTGGAATCGCCCTTTCAAAGCATCGGCAAATGGATTGTCTGCAAGCACTTTCACGCGCTTTTCGATGGTTTTGCGGGTCGTTTCTGGCAATGAACTCAAGGTGACCCTGGCCGACACACTCCAAACTATTTCTCGTTTTGCACTCATAAGGCTCTTCTCATCCAGCGACGCCCGATTTTGCATCGCTTCATTCAAAAATAGCCAACGTCTCCCAATTGCGCAAGCCTCGGAGCCGCGTTTTTCTGTCGAATCCTAGGAAAATGCAGCAATCCGACCAAGGGGGGAGCCTCCATTTGGTTTTTTTCCTAAATTTCGTCCATGTTCAAGGCGTTGCGCAAGGTCTGGGCCGTGTATGGCATTTTGGTGTTTGGCATCCAATTGCTGATTTGGACGCCGATCACGACGGTTGCTTTTTTGGTGTTTGGCCGGCGGGCCGAGAAGACGATTATTTGGATGGGGCATCATGTCATCGCGCCTGTGACGCTGTTGTTCACGGGCGTGTTCAGGCGGGTACATGGCCGCAAACAGCTTGCGGGCAAGGGGCCTTTCGTGATCGTCTCCAACCACCGCAGCTTTCTCGATATTCTCATCAATGCATCCGCCTACCCGGGGGTCTATAAATTCCTAAGCAAGAAGGAAATGATCAAGATTCCTGTCTGGGGTCTCACCGTGCGGCGGCTTTGTATCTTGGTGGATCGCAAATCGGCGGAGTCGCGCGCCGAGAGCTTTGAGCGCATGCAGGTAGCCTTGGATGCTGGATTTTCCATTCTCCTCTACCCCGAGGGCACACGCAACCGCACTCAGGATCCGCTGACGCCCTTTTTTGATGGCGCATTTCGGTTGGCTGTGTTGTCTGGCTATCCCTTGGCGGTGATGACGCTCAACGATCCGCGCAAATTCAATGATCCTGTGCGTGAACTCGATCTGCGTCCCGGCATCGTCGATGTGTATTGGGATGTGATCGAAGAGACAAATTCAATGAGCGTGGACGGGCTCAAGGAACGCACCCAAAATTTGATGCTAAGCCATTGGAGTCAGAACAACTAATTGAAAGCTGAAATGTCTTTCGAAATCAAGCGCATTTCCACCACCAGTGTACGAAAATTTCAGCAGGTACTTGATTCGTGAGCCCCCGCTCTCTGAGCGGGACAGGCACGGCTCACGGTACACTCAGCGTTGGAGCCGGAGGCTCCCGCTTCAAAAATCCCGCTTCAAAAATCCCGCTTCAAGTTTCCGAATTTGCAGCATCCAGCATCTTCAGCAAAGCCCAGCGAATTCAACACTCCAGTGCGATTCTGCAAATTCTGGTAATTCTGCTCATTTTTGGCGGAAGAAGATATTCATCGGCACACCCTTGAAACTGAAGGCAGCGCGCAGCTGGTTTTCCAGATACCGCTTGTAGTTTTCTTGGATGAGCTTGGGGTGGTTGCAGAAAAAGAGGAAGGTGGGGATGTTGGCGGGGATCTGGGTCACATACTTGATGCGGATGATCTTGCCGCGCACGGCCGCTGGGCGGTGCGTATTCCAAGCGGTCTGCATGACCTCGTTGAGTTCAGAGGTCGAGACTTTTTTCTCTTTCTCGTGATAGACTTCCACGGCTTCCTCAAGCGCCTTGAGGATGCGTTGCTTTTCCAGTGCTGATCCAAAGATGATCGGCACATTCGACATCGGGGCGATGCGCTCATTGATCACCGCCTCAAAGTCGCGGGCGGTATTGGTTTCCTTGGGCACGAGGTCCCACTTGTTCACCAAGATCACGAGGCCTTTGCCATTGCTGTTGATATTGCTGAGGATCGAGAGGTCTTGGGCCTCCATGCCCAGGGTGGCATCGATGAGCAAGATGGCGACATCACACTCCTCAATGGCCTTGATGCTGCGCAAGGTGGAATAGAACTCGATGTTTTCGTGGACCTTGGCCTTGCGGCGCAGACCAGCGGTATCGACGAGGTAGAGATCCAGCCCGAAGGCTGTGTAGCGCGTGTAAATCGAGTCGCGTGTGGTGCCCGAGATGGGCGTCACGATGTTTTGTTCCTTGCCGAGCAGGGCATTGACCAGGGAGGACTTGCCCACGTTGGGGCGGCCTACGATTGCAAATTTGGGGACGTCGGCCACGGTGGGCTCGGGTTTGTCTTGCGGCAAGCCCTCGACGATGCGGTCGAGCAGGTCGCCCGTGCCGCTGCCGTTCAAGGAAGAGATCGCAAAGACCTCGCCGAGCGACAGTTCGTAAAATTCATAGACAAGGTCGCTGCGGTCGAAATTGTCGGCTTTGTTGGCGATGAGATAGACGGGCTTTTTGCTGCGGCGCACGATGCTCGCAAACTCCTCGTCGAGGGTCTGCACACCGACCGAGGAATCGACCATGAAGAGGAGCATATCGGCCTCTTCCATGGCGATATGGACCTGGTCACGAATGGACTTTTCAAAGATGTCTTTGCTATCGGGCACATAACCACCAGTGTCGATGACCGTAAATTTGATGCCATTCCACTCACAGACGCCATAGTGGCGGTCGCGTGTGACGCCGCTCTGGTCATCGACGATAGCCTTGCGCGCCATGATGAGGCGATTAAACAATGTTGATTTACCCACGTTGGGGCGGCCAATGATGGCTACAATTCCGCTCATGTCTTGATGTCTTAATAGATGGGCCTATTCCCGGTATCCGAAGCTTCTCAGCCGCAAACTATTGTTTTTCCAATTTTCTGAAACTTTTACGTGCAGCTGTAGAAAGACCTTGCGGTCCAAAAACGCCTCGATCGATCGCCTGGCCTCGGTGCCGATGTCATGTATCATTTTGCCGCCCTTGCCCACGATGATGCCTTTTTGGGAGTCACGCTCCACATTGATCTCGGCATCGATGACGGTCACATTTTCTTTTTCCTCAAACTGGATCACGCCGACTTCGCAGCTGTAGGGCACCTCGTCCTTGACGCGCAAAAACAGGGCCTCACGGATCAATTCCGCGACAAAAAAGCGCTCGGGGCGATCGCTGATTTCAGTGGGATCAAAGTACTCGGGTCCCTCGGGCAGCAGATCCAAGATCATCTGCTTGAGCTCAAAGAGGTTGATGTTGATGCGGGCACTGATGCCGATGGCGCCAGCGACATTGACCTTGGCGGTGATCTCGGCGTGGCGTTGCTTCACTTTTTCCTCGGTGCTGAGATCGACCTTGTTGAGGACGAGCAGCACTGGAACTTGGCTTTTTTGGGCCAATTTGATCACGAGGTCCTCGGGGAACTTCTCATTCACATCCACCAATAGCAAAAAGAGGTCGGCATCTTCGAGCGATGCATGCACGGCGCCCATCATGGCGCGGTGCAGCCTATACTGCGGCAATATCACGCCTGGTGTATCGCTAAAGACGATTTGGTAATCGGCGTGGCTCGCGATCCCCAGGATGCGGTGGCGCGTGGTTTGCGCCTTGGGAGTGGTGATCGCTAGCTTGCGACCCACGAGGGCATTCATCAAAGTCGATTTACCCGCATTGGGCTTGCCGATGATGCTGACGAAGCCAGATTTAAATATTTTTTCGCTCACAGGGCGCAAAGGTACGCAGATATTGGAGAATAAGCAGTTAGCACTTCATTTTGGATGGATGGAAAATTTGGAAACCGTACATTGGCCCACCCCACAACAACGCTATGGGCCGACGAACGAGCATTTTGATCGGCTGCCAGAAGGGGGTATGCCCAGTTTTTGTGCAACAAAATGTTCATGAGACGGGTTATCTTTGAAGAAACGGAAGCGATCGTCATGCATTTAGAAATCATCAAAAAAGCGGAACAAGGCCAAGGGGAATTTAACCACGGGGCAATCTTGGAGAACAAACCCATGGGTTTCCCAGGGGATGGTGGACGCGGCAAGCCCTATTCCAATTTGTTTTATTGGGCACATGCCTGGACGCCGGGCGGCGACAGCACGATCGGGCTGCACCCGCACAAGGGCTTTGAGATCATGTCGTTTGTCTTGCATGGCGAGATCGAGCATTACGATACGCAATTGCGGTCCTGGCGCAAGTTGCACGCAGGTGATATGCAGATCATTCGCTCGGGCAGTGGGATTTCACATTCTGAAAAGGTAAGTGCAGGTGCCTCGATTTTCCAGATTTGGATGGATCCCAACCTCAACGTGACGCTGGGCAAGCCGGCCAGCTACGACGATTTTCCATCCAGTGACTTCCCGCTCACGACGCGTGAGGGCATGGTCGTGAAGACCTACAAAGGAGTGGGTTCACCCTTGGAAATGGATACGCCAGGGGTGAAGATCGAGGAATTGCGCATCGGCGCAGGCAGCCATCTGC
>JANORP010000205.1:0-3994 GCA_031415375.1 Bacteroidota bacterium
GTGAACTGCTGCGTTGTCATAAATTTAGAGGGTGATTTTTGATTCTTTTCATGAAGCCCCGGGTCCCAAACCCGGGGCGACTTTTTTTTAGGGCTTACCTAGACACCTAGCCAGTCGTCCTACATCCTTACACAAATAGACGATCGCCTGACAACGAACAGATTGTGAAAACGGCACGCAAGATGACCTTCCAATTCCTGAGGGTCGCACATTATAGTCTCATTCAATGGGTAATGACTGCAGATAATTCAAAATTGAAGTATCACCTCTGAGCGGCAAGCGCCATCCAATTCACGTCTTGAAATTTCATTCCTCAGAATGGAACGAGCTTCGAGCGCAGGTTGCGCGCCAGATATTGGCGGATTGCCTGCCGGGCTGATTCTGAGCTCGCGAGGGGCTTGAGAAGAGCCTTGACCATCATCGGGTCTTCCCATGCCTGACTAGCATCGAGGTAGGCAAAGCCGAGCAACTGCCCCTGCTCGATGCCGATGACTGCGATCTCTCCGTGCTGCCGACCATCCCCCAACAAGAAGAAAGCTGAATGCGGGAATCCAAGGCCCTGAATCGCTGCTTCGAGCCGTTCATTGTAGATTGTCGCCGTCTCCAGCCCTGTGCAAGCACCCGCACAAGCGCTCGGCACCTCGCCCAGCCATGTGCATGCACCCGCGCCCGCCTCGAGCCCACCGAGTTGTGGACACAAGCCATGTTTGCGCAGACGTGCCTCCAAGGCACCACGCGCATCACCATCGCTGGCGAATTGGCCGTGGCTCTGCTTGCCCTTTTGCAGCTTATCGACATAGAGCCTGAGATAGCCACGCTGATCATGGTAAGCGAACACCCCATACTTGTTGATGACCTTTTCCTTGACCGCACCTATGCCTGCCGCGAGCTTGGCCCGCTCCTCTTCCAGCCGGAGCTGCCCGAGCAGCTCATTGCCAGTAAGTTCCCAAGTCACTTCACTGATCGCTCCAGGATCGATCGTGGCCTTGGCATTGCCTTTTCCGAGCTGTTGCAATTCCTTTAAGGCAGTGAGCCTGATATTGCGGCTCGCATTCACATGCAGGACTACACCGCCTGCCTCATGAAAAAAGTACAAGCCTGGCTGCTCAGGTAACAGTCTAAGGCAATTGCGGTCGATCCCAGGCGGCAATGCAGCAAAAGGATCCCGCGCGGGCTTGCTGGGTGCCCCACCCAGCGTAGGCTGAATCTCGATCAAGCGCTCCAAGAGTAACACTGTAGCATCGACATCTCCCTTGGCGCGGTGACGTGCATGGATCTCGATACCGAGGTGATTGCAGAGGCGACCTAAGCTATAGGAAGGCAAACCTGGGATGAGCAGGCGGCTCATGCGCACCGTACACAGCCGCTCCCGATGGTAGGTATAGGCGAGACGCCCAAATTCCTCCTTGATGAATCCGTAGTCAAAACTCACGTTGTGGGCCACAAAGATGCAACCGTCTGTGAGTTCCACGACCTCTCTAGCGATCTCGTAAAAACGGGGGGCAGCGGCCACCATCGCATCAGAGATGCCTGTGATGTCGGTGATATAACCCGGGATGGGCCGCTCAGGATTGACCAAGGTGCTAAACTCTCGCAAGATGCGCACGCCATCGTGTACGACAATGGCGATCTCGGTGATGCGGTCTTTGCCCGCACTACCTCCTGTGGTCTCCAAGTCGATTACTGCATACATGGTCTCAGGCACCTTTGCTTTCAATGGGGAAAGATAGGGCGATCACAGGCGGGATTCAAGGGAAAGCGAATGTGGATTTGTGTGTAACAGCAATAAAAAAGAAACAGAGGGATCAATCTCCCTCTGTCTGTCAAAACGACCAACCTAAGAACCACAAACTATTCGGAAATCTTGTATTTTACGTTCGTCAACTCTCTCTGCAGAGCCAACGATTCAAAGATGCAGGGTTGCGCGCTCAAAATTATTAACAGAAAATAGCGAAAAGTAACGTTCTAATACATTTATCAACGAGCCTATTCATTGTCCTATTCGATCTAAACAAGTATTTGTAGCCCAATTTATCGCCATCATTTTCCACATAGTAACACTCAAAGGAGAGGAAATCAGGAGAAGCGTTCAATATTTTTTGGCAATAGTCCTCAATTCAAGGGATGATGCACACATCATCAACACCGAACAATATTTCAACAGCTTGGGAACTATTCTAGGGTATTGCCTACAGTTTTTCACCAAAAAAGCATAAATACTTACATTTTAAAAATTAAGTTCAAGAAACAAATATTCCATTTTTTGAATTAATTCCTTACTTCTCGGGTAAACATGGATGCGATCAGGAGTACTTAAACGATTTAGGAGCACTTGTGACTTTATGCTAAAAACTTACGAAAGCACCCGTTCAAACAGGTGCGGATTGAATTGGACAAGGGTTTCCAAGCAGGTATCATTGGGTATTGGCCCCGCTAGGCATTCGGTAAATCTTAAAATCGTGAAGCCATGGAAAAGACGCTTACCCCAATTTGCTTGAGCCTCCTTCATAGGTTCGCAATGCTTACCTTAGCAATTGCACTTGTAGTCATTTTCGCGCATAGATTGAGCGCACAATGCTCGGTGGTCGGCACAGGAACGGTCACAGGCAATGTGAACTTTGGCAGCTCCAACAATTGGGCCAACCCAAATCGTTGCACGACCACAGACGATCTGTGGGCCCGTGTAAACCTGAGCGCTGGGGAGACTTCCAAATACCTCGAGGTATCTGACTATGGCTGGGTAATACCCGTAGGAGCGACGATTCTAGGCATTGAGGTCAAAATCGAAGGACACCAAGAAAATTTCGCCGCCAACTTTGCCGATGCCTCGATCGTCTTGATGCAAGCGGGGTCTCCCGTAAGCGCAGACCGTGCGGGCACAGGTTATTACGACGACAAGGATTATACCAACACCTATGGCAGCTCGACCGACCTCTGGGGAACCACTTGGACGCCGGCCGACATCATGGACCCAGGTTTTGGCGTGCTATACAGTGTGACGCGCCTCTCTGGTACTGGCACCTACTACATGTATGTCGATTATGTCGAGCTCACGGTCTATTACACAGGTGTAGGTTGCATCTTGCCCGTCACTTACAGGGCCTACGATGTCACCTTGCAGGCCAACCAAACTACCCAAATCGATTGGGTTACGAATCCAGCAACCAATGCAGACGACTTCGAGATCGAGCGCAGCTTTGACGGCATGAATTTCAGCAACATTGGCGTGGTAGATGCCCAAAGTAACATCCTAACGGATAACGCATATCGTTTTGTCGATGCTCAAGTACTTGATGCTACCGCCTACTACCGCATCAAGCAAGTAGATCTCGATGGCCAATCCTTCCTCACAGAGGTGCGGCGTGTCACAGGCCACGGCAATGGGCAACTGGATGTCAAAGCATTCCCCAACCCTGCGACCGATTACTTGCAACTGCGTGGAGACCTCAGAGGTGGGCAAGCCTCACTCATCGATCTCAATGGAAGAAGCATACTACAACAACAGCTAGGCTCCGACGACAATACACTAGACGTCTCCAGCCTCACGCGCGGAATCTATGTACTCCAAATAAAGGCCCCAAATGGTATTCACAGCCAGCGCCTTGCGATAAAATAGGTCAATGTTTTCCGAAACGACCACCAAGTCAATCGTTTGATTGTGTAAATCCCAAGGGGCGGCTACATTGGCCGCCCCTATTTTTAGCCCTATTTGAAAGCGATCTTTACCCCAAAGGTGATGAAGTAACACCGCCAATAGGCCCTGTCGAGCTTGGCATCCCGATTCAGGTTGGTCAATGAGTAGGTCCAACGGCCAAATACCCCAATGTTTTTGCTCAAGTAGATGGTCGCCCCAGCATTGGCGGAGACCCCGAAATGGTTGAATTTATCCATGAGATCGAGCTTGAGTAACCCGTATCCAGATTTTGCACCAAATAGGATATTGGCACTCGGGCCAGCCTCTGCGAGTATGCTCTGCCCGTTTTTGGAGCTGAGG
>JANORP010000206.1:0-73107 GCA_031415375.1 Bacteroidota bacterium
CTGCCACACATTGATCCATCGTCGATCCCCAATTGAACAACGACGGCTGCAAATGAATTGCAGCCGTCGTTGTTCAATAGGGGACAATTACCATTTCAATAACCCTTCCCATAAATCTTGTGCAAATATTTGCCCAAGATGTCAAACTCGAGATTTACAGCATCGCCCACTTGGAGGTTGCTAAAATTGGTAAAGGAATAGGTGTAGGGAATGATCGTCACCGAAAACTCTCCATCCCCAGAAGCGACCACCGTAAGGCTTACGCCGTTCACGCAGATTGAGCCCTTGTCCACCAAAAGGTTGCTGAACTCAAGTGGGAAGGTGAAATGAAACATCCAGGAGCCATCGACATCCTCAATGCGCGCCACGCGTCCGACGGTGTCCACATGTCCTTGGACAAAGTGGCCATCCATACGCTGCCCAACCTTGAGACAGCGCTCTAGGTTGATGCGTGTACCTGCCTTCCAATCCCCCAGATTGGTCTTCTTGAGTGTTTCATCCACTGCGACGACCGTGTATTCCTTGCGACCTACAGCCTCATCCACAAAGACCTCTGTCACGGTAAGGCATACGCCATTGTGGGCAATGCTCTGATCGACCTTGATCGGCTCATCCAGCTCGGCCTCGATGCGAAAGGAAATATTGGTGCCTGCTGCCGCTGTGGCAAGGAGACGTCCTTTATGTTCTATAATACCTGTAAACACGATCGGTAAAGGTTATCGAAGCAATGTGACCACCCCTGCCCGAGGTCGTTTGGGCACGTTGCCAGGCAGATGATCCTCATCAAATCGTATGAGATAATAATATACTCCCTCGGGCAATTCCTGCCCATTGTTGTTCAAGCCATTCCAGAGGCGATCGTTGTCGGTGACGGCCTCATTGACATAGACCTTGCGGCCCCAGCGGTCAAAAATCTGCACAACGCGTACCTTGAGACTACGGTCTAGCAGGGGCGTGAAATAGTCATTGATGCCATCTCCATTGGGAGTGAAGACGTTTCCGAGGTCGAGCTGTGGGCAATTTTCAAAGCAGAAAATACGCATGCTGCTTTCATTGCCATTGGTATCGACTGCCGTCACGCCAAAACAATCAGCGATCGAGTAAGGGTCGGTCACCGTATAGGTGGTCACGCCGCTGTCCACCGTCGCAATCAGCTGATAGGTACCACTGCGGTTATCTGCGCGGTAGATGTTCCAGAAATCCAAATCTGCGCCACAGCTCGAGTCTGGATTTTCCCATTCAAATCTCACTGAGAGCGCCTCGCAGTTGCGCGTCGTGTCAAAAGCGACAGTGCCGATGCAGGGAGGTTCAAAATCTTGTGGAATTCCGCAAGCCTCTTGTGAAGCATTGCGAACTGAATCGGGCACATCGCCGACCACGTATTCGCCCTCAGAGACAACGACGTAACAATAGTCTTCAAAATTGGTGAGTCCGCGATCGACATAGGTATGCCTGTGACCGCCAGTGCCATTCACCGTGGCGATGAACAAATAGGGTCCTGCCTGTTGATCAGCGCGGTAGATATCATATTTTCGGTTTTGCCATGGCACATACTCACGCCACTCCAAAGCAAGCGATCGGTCACCTTGCGTGATCGAGAGGTACACACTGGACCCATCATTGCCCTCCACGATCAGCACGTCATTGACATCGTACAGATCTACACGGTAGCGGTACCCACCTGCCACGGTATTGAGCCCCGTGTCGCGGAAGTTGGTATCAGCAAAGGGCAATCCAGTTGCAATCGTGGTCCAGTTGGCAGCGCCAGAGATGCCATCGGCACGCAAGAGGTGATAGGTATAGGGGCCAGGGAATATCGGATCGACACCTATCGGCAAAGACCATTCGACTTGAATCTCTCCCAATGCAGGATCAGTCACAGCAACACTGTCTTTCAACAAGATCGGGAAATCCTTCTCGATTTGCACACAGACCTCATCGGTGGTGCATGTGCGCATGCCATTCCTGAAAAATGCCCTTACGATATAGCAGTATTCAACACCATAGTCAAAGCCTTGGCCGCCATTGTCGTCGAGGAAGGTAATATTGTTGTGTCCTTGATTGATTCCAATCAAGGTATAGCCAGTAGTCGTGGGATTGCTCGTGCAGCAGACAGTATCCTGGTTCCAACTGCCTCCACCCTGCCTACGGAATATCTCATACCCTATGGCAGAGTCGCAAGGGTGCGCATTCCAATTGAGCGTAATCTCGCGATTGGCTGCCGTCACCACGAGGCCGTCAAGCGGTCTTGGCAATACTTTGATCCGTGTAATCAAATTCGCCGCCAACATCCTATTGTCTTGAAAGTAGGAAATGTTGTCGTGAGCATAGAAGTCGACTTGGTAATAAGACGGCTTGATATGGTCGCACACCGTCTGCCAAGTAAATCGTCCTTTGATCGTATCATCGTAGGCCACTGGGAAATCAGGAGGAATTTGTATTCCGGGTGGATCTACAATCACAATCTGTGCAGGACTCACGGTTACCGCAAATGGACCATTGAACTGTGGCCCATTGTTGTCTAGGTAAAAATAGATACTGTCACCAGGCGGAGAGACCGACGAGAAAAAGTTAGGATCGTAGATGGAGAAGTCAAAGGAGACAAAATCGCCTGCAAAAACGCATAATTCCCTCGGCGCCACAATCACAGGTGGATCATTGTCACATGGATTCACAAAAATCGCCATGTCACGGTATGAAAAGCCGATCCTTGCACCGTCACGGTACTCCTCGATCACATAGGCGATGTTGTAAATACCCGTGAGGTTGGGGACATCCCAAGTGATGAGACCTGTCTCGACATCGATGGTGATGGGGCCATTGGGGCTGATCTGATCAGGCATTTGAAAGCCCGTGCAGACAATCGGTGACGGTATGGACGGTGGGTCGTATTGCCGACAATTCACAAATTTGTACGCAAGCGAATCACCGTCAGGGTCATAACCGCCGGGGTTGTGGGTCCAAAGCTTGCCTGTGCAAGCCTCATCCACGGGGTGGTTGAGGAACTGAGGTGAGTTTTGTGTTCCCAAGTAGGGATTGATCAAGATGGACGACTCTATGAAAAATGCCTGGTTTCCCGAGCCGTTCATATTGATAATGTCGTTGAGACGGGCAAGGTCATAGTACCGCACGAGGTAGTAGCCCGGCCCGGGGAAAGTATAGGTAGCCCTATAAATATTTTTCTTGACGGTGCCGATGATATACTCGCCCATCTGCGCATTTGTGCACTGCACAAAAGTTGGATAGAGCGGATCGACGTTCCAGGGGCCATTTTGGCGAGGAACATTGGAAATCGTGCCTAGAGAAACCGCGCCGGTCGAGTTCCAAATTTCCATGTCGATGCTGCAACGATCGACATAGGCAGATGAAGGATCGGTAAACGTGGTGACGGTGATCTCCACATCGTTGCCACCGAGCGACCGGTATGTGATGTCGCCTGCCAAGTTGTGAGAAGCCCAAGCGGCGCTCCCACATATCAACAAAACCATCGACAGGACACCAAGACGACGCAGCAATGCAAGTGAATTTGACAACCTTTCAATCATGTATAGGATATAACGCATGCCTGCGGGTGATAGTTTCAAATAGGGGGTGCAGAAAAAAATCCCACTCTCCGTAGGCAAAAATATGCAGGAAAAGGCATATCTGTGGAAAATTTGCAGTGATTGAAAAGAAATCTTACCCAAAATCACATTCACATGCAATTTTCTCGAAATCAAACTGTAAATTTGCTGCCCTGAAACTAAATAGGGTGTTCACAACGCTCAGAGAAGGTTGCCCGTCCAGAGGCACATTTCTTTTGTGAGTTTTTTTGTGGATGTCTAGGAAAGTTTTCAGGAATTTAGGTATTTGCACCCCCATTTTACACGGAGTTTGAAGTATTAGATGAATACGCTCAGTTATAAAACGCAATACGCGACGCCGCAGACGGTTGAGAAAAAATGGCTCGTGATCGACGCCGAAGGGCAGATCTTGGGCCGTCTTTGCAGCCAAATCGCTTACATCTTGCGCGGCAAGCACAAGACATCCTACAGCCCTCACGTGGATTGTGGTGATCATGTAATCGTGATCAATGCCGACAAGATCCGTCTGACCGGCAAGAAGTGGACCGACAAGTCACATGTTTGGTACACAGGCCACCCAGGTGGACAGCGTAGCCTTACCATGACTGAGCTCATGGAGCGCGATCCACGCCGCCCAGTAGAGTTGTCTGTGAAGCGCATGCTTCCCAAAAACAAACTGGGCAGCGCCATGTACCGCAGCCTCAAGGTGTATGCTGGTGCAGCACACCCCCACGAAGCCCAGAGCCCAGTGGCCTTTCAATTGAAGTACGATTCCAAAGCATAAGAGCATATATGGATACGATTGTCAAAGTAGGTAGAAGGAAGACGTCTGTGGCCAGATGCTTTTTCAAGCCTGCCAAAAATGTCGGCGCTGGTGTCATCATCATCAATGACCGCCCAATGGAAGTCTTCTTTCCAGTTGATATTCTCCAGATCAAGGTCATGCAACCCTTCGTGGTGCTCAACCTCAATGCAACCGACTATGACATTCAAGTCAATGTCAAAGGCGGCGGCATCACAGGTCAGGCAGAAGCCGTGAGAATGGGCTTCTCGCGTATCCTTGTCGAAATCGACGAAGAAAACAAGAAGCCGTTGCGCACCGCTGGTTTCATGACGCGCGACTCCCGCATGGTCGAGCGTAAGAAATACGGCCAACCTAAGGCTAGGAAAAAGACCCAGTTCTCGAAGCGTTAATCCCGGATACCTGAAATTATGGCAGCAGTTACTTATAATGATCTTCTCGAGGCAGGTGTTCACTTTGGTCACTTGACCCGTAAGTGGAACCCTACCATGGCGCCCTACATCTTCATGGAGCGCAATGGTATTCACGTCATCGACCTCAACAAGACACACAAAATGTTGGAGGAGGCCCTCAAGGTCGTCCGTCAACTGTCCGCATCAGGTCGCAAGATTCTTTTCGTTGCTACGAAAAAGCAAGCGAAAGACATCGTTGCAGCTGAAGCCGTTCGCGTCAATATGCCTTTTGTCACCGAGCGCTGGCTGGGTGGCATGCTCACCAACTTCGCAACTGTGCGCAAATCCATCAAGAAGATGGGCACGATCGAGAAGATGGAGACCGACGGCACTTTTGAGCGCCTCTCCAAAAAAGAAAGGTTGATGAAAAGCCGCGAGAAGGCCAAGTTGGAGAAATTCTTCAAAGGTATCTCTACGCTCAATCGTCTCCCATCCGCGATTTTTATCGTCGATATCAAGAAGGAGCACATTGCAGTTTCTGAAGCTAAGAAACTCAACATTCCTACCTTCGCAATGGTGGATACCAATAGCAACCCTAATCACGTTGACTTCCCTATCCCTGCCAATGACGACGCCGCCAAATCCATCCAACTGATCGTGCGTGCAATCTGCGACGCCATCAACGACGGACTCGACGAGCGCAAAAAGAAAAAAGAAGAAGACCGCATCACCGAGGAGTCAGATCGTCAAAAAGGAGCCGAAGAAGACGGCGAAGAAGACTGATCTCATTCACGAATCGTATAGAAAAAGCGGACCTAGGTTCGCTTTTTTTTTGACTCAAATTCTCTGAGTCTCCACTAACCAAGCATCCTAGCCGGCACTCGGAAGCCCAAATCTCGAAAAACGAACCTCCAACCCAACTCCTGAAAACCCCAAATTCAACATCCCTACCGATTCTGTGAATTCTGCAAATTCTGATCTAATTTTGCACCCTTATGTCGAAACAGAAACCCACGATTCCGCAAGGAACACGCGACTTCGGCCCCGCAGAGATGCTTGGCCGCGAATATATATTTGACACGCTGCGCCGCGTCTTCAAGCGCTATGGCTATCAACCGATCGAGACGCCATGCATCGAGCAACTGAGCGTGCTCACTGGCAAATATGGAGAGGAAGGCGACCGCCTCATTTTCAAGATTGTGAACTCTGGCGACTACCTCGATGCGCCACTGAAAGCCGATTTCGATTTCCATCAAGCTAGTGGTTCATTGAAATTGTTGCCGCTCATCAGTGAGAAAGCGCTCCGCTATGACCTCACAGTGCCCTTTGCGCGCTATGTGGTCATGAATCAGCAGCACCTTACATTTCCCTTCAAGCGCTACCAGATACAACCCGTCTGGCGCGCCGACCGGCCTCAAAAAGGCCGTTACCGTGAATTTTACCAATGTGACGTCGATGTCGTAGGCGCAAACGGATTGCTCAGCGAACTCGAACTCGTGCGTATATGCGATGCGGGATTCCAAGAACTCGGCTTGGAGGGTGTGACCCTGCGGCTCAACAACCGCAAGCTACTGGAAGGCATTGCGACTCACTTTGGAGCCGCAGATCGTTTCGTCGAATTCATTACGATCCTCGACAAAATGGACAAGATCGGCGAAGACGGCGTCTTCAAAGAGTGGGCTGAAAAAGGGTTCCATGTCGATGCCGGAAGTTTTTCACACCTGAAGGCCATCTCTGCAATGCCTTTTGAGGAGGCCCTCCCACAGTTGCGACTACTGTTCTCTGGGAGCGACAATGTGATCGGCGCAAAAGGCTTGGAAGAATTGGAGACATTGTTTGAATGGATCTCGATCAGTCCGCCCGTAAGCATCACAATTGCCCTCGACATATTCCTTGCCCGAGGACTCGGGTATTATACTGGAACAATTTTCGAAGCAGGCACCCATGATTTCAGGGGCAGTATCCTAGGTGGTGGCCGCTACGACAACCTCACAGGCGTCTTTGGCTTGCCGGGCCTCTCGGGCGTGGGCATCTCCTTTGGAGCCGACCGCATCTATGACATCCTGCTCGCGCGCGGCCTTTTTGAGAAGCTCAAATCCGTGGGCAAAAAAGTGTTGCTCATCAATTTTGGGGGCGCAGCCGAGCGCAAATCGGTCGAAGTCTGGATGGATTTGTTAGCCAATGACATCCCCGCTGAGGTTTATCCGGAATTCTCCAAGCCCGCCAAGCAGTTCAAGTATGCCGACCAAGCGGGTTTTGGCTATGTGATAGTCATCGGCGACCAGGAACTCGAGGCTGGCACCTGCAATGTAAAAGTGCTCGCAACAGGGCTGCAAGAAACCATGAAGCTGACCTCGCTGGTCGATTTTCTGCGTCTCACATTTACTTTCATGCCCTGATTCATCTGCAATCTCCCAATTCCTATGAGCGACCACGCGCATTTTGTCCTCTCCGATGCCCCGATATCCATCGCGGAGCTGCAAACACTCATCACTGACACCAGCATCAAAGTGCGGCTTGCAGATGCCACCATGGCTGAGATCGAACGTTGCCGTACATTTTTGGATCAAAAAATGATCCAACATTCCGACCCAATCTACGGGATCAACACGGGTTTTGGCGACTTGCGAGACAAACTTGTGGGCACTGAGCACCTTGAGGAATTGCAATACAACCTCATGCGTTCGCATGCCTGCGGAGCAGGCACAGAGGTGCCGGGCGAGATCGTGCGCCTCATGCTCCTGCTCAAGGCGCGCTCGCTAGCTTATGGCCATTCGGGCGTGCAGGTCGCGACCGTGCGCCGGCTATTGGATTTTTACAACAGTGGCGTGTTGCCAGTTGTCTATACACAAGGTTCATTGGGAGCCTCTGGAGATTTGGCGCCCTTGGCACATCTTTGCCTCCCTTTGATCGGGGAAGGTGAGGTCTGGCTCGACGGGCATCGCATGCCAGCCAAGGAAATGTTGCGGCAAAAAGGCTGGACCGCATTGCGGTTGCAAAGCAAGGAGGGCCTTGCCCTGCTCAACGGTACACAATTCATGCTCGCCTATGGCTTGCATATGCTGCTGCGCGCGGGGCGTCTCGCCGATGTCGCCGACCAAATTGCAGCGCTCAGCCTCGACGCCTATGAGGGACGCATTGATCCATTTCACCCCAGATTGCACGAAATCAGGCCCCATCAAGGCCAGATCAGGGTCGCCGCCAATGTGAGGGCAGCGCTCATGGGATCCGAGCTCATTCACCTTCCCAAAAGTGACGTGCAGGACCCCTACTCCTTTCGTTGCGTGCCACAAGTGCATGGTGCGAGCCGCGATGCACTTGCATTTTGCGCCCAGACCCTACTCACAGAGGCCAATAGCACCACCGACAATCCCAATATTTTTGTCGATGAAGACTTGATCCTCAGTGGCGGCAATTTTCATGGGCAGCCACTCGCAATCGCGCTCGACCTGATGGCGATTGCCTTGGCCGAGCTGGGCGCCATCTCAGAAAGACGTGTCTATCTATTGCAAGCGGGCAAGCGCGGCCTTCCACCCTTTTTGTCGGTCAATCCTGGGCTGGAATCGGGGCTCATGATCGCACAGTACACAGCTGCCTCCATCGCCAGTCAAAACAAGCAATACTGCTCACCTGCCGTCGTGGACAGTATCCCGAGCTCCAACGGCCAGGAAGACCATGTGAGCATGGGGGCCAATGCCGCTGTGAAATGCCTACACGTCCTGGAGAACATCACGACGCTCTTGGGCATCGAGTTGCTGCATGCCTCACAGGCGATGTGGTTTCGGCAGCCTGCCAAAACCAGTCCATTGTTGGAAAATGTACTGGAAAAATTCCGTTCAGAGGTGCCTCTATTGACCAAAGACCGCATCCTGCAGCCCGATATCGCAGCTGCCCGCGCCTTCATAGCCAGCTGGATTCCCGTTCAATCCTAAGACACACCCATTCAGTCGCAAAAATCTACCATTCGTGTAGAACTATGTCTATTTCCTGAATTTGTGCTGCATCTTTGAACTACAAGAGCAAGGATTAGGGGACTCCCACATGTGGTTGAGGCCCCTAATTTATTTTTTGACCAATATTCTCTGAATTTGCTGAATCACGCTTTGTCATTGAATTTTGGATTCTATGATTGGGATTCTCCTGCTTTTACCCTCAATCTACAGCATCATAGTTTGTGATGCATGCTGAAACGGCTTTCAGCGCCCGACTTACAAACGCCTTATTGCAACTGAAAAAGCATCGTCGAGTTTCTGGTTGTTTAGACTGCAGCTCCCGATTTGAAGTTCTGTTTCATAAATATTGGTCTTCCCCAATTGCCCGCGTATCCAGTTTTTCTGGGGACCGTGGATGTTGCTGGAATAATTGAGCAACCAATAGATGCCACCCACTAGATCTGTGAAGGTGCCAAACGAAAGGAAATAATAGCGGCCTTGAAAAAAGGCAACGTCCAGGTTGTTGTTGCCATCCTGGATCTCCAATTCTTGGGGAAGGGCCGTAGATGGAACGATTGGGTTCCATCGTGTTGTTGTAATCGTTTGGCAAACTGCCAGCGGTGAGCGATCACAGCATACATCAAGGTCACCAACAACAATCTCAACGTAGGGCGCATCCTCCAAATTAGTCCAAAATGGCCTTTGGTCAAGATTTAATTTCATTTTTCAGCTGTGCACCTTGCAAGAAATTGGGGATAAAATTTCAGTTTTGAACCCACGATAGTTAGGAACATCTATGAAGAGAATCTATTCCATTTGGCTGTGCATGTTGTGGGCGAATATCGCCTTGGCGCAAGCTGACAGCATCGCCCGACCGCTGGTCTTCAGTGGATACGTGGAGGCTTATTATGGCTTTGATCAAGGCAATCCTAGTGACCATCTGAGGCCGACCTTCATGTATTCGCACAATCGGCACAATGAATTTAACCTCAACCTAGGCATGGCGAAGGTTGCCTATTCCCGTGAGAAGGTGCGTGCCAATCTAGCGCTCATGGCAGGCACCTACCCCAATGCCAACTTGACCGCCGAGTTGCCGGCCCTTCGATATGTCTATGAAGCCAATGCGGGCTTCAAACTGAGCAAAACCCGCAATCTTTGGGTCGATGCTGGCATCTTCACCTCCCACATCGGATTCGAAAGCGCGATTGGAAAGGATTGCTGGAACCTCACCCGGAGCATGTTGGCAGACAATTCCCCCTATTATGAAACCGGAGCCAAGGTTTCTTACACCACTCACAATGGGAAATGGTTCCTGAGCGGGCTCTTGCTCAATGGTTGGCAGCGCATGGCACGCGCCGATGGCAACAATACGCCTGCATTCGGCCACCAAGTCACCTGGAAGCCGAATGCGAAGGTGACCCTCAACAGCAGCTCATTTGTGGGGAATGACAAGCCCGATAGTTTACGGCAAATGCGCTATTTCCATAATCTATATGGCACCTTCCAATTGACGCCTCGCTTGGGAGCCATCTTGGGCTTCGATCTCGGTGCCGAGCAAAGGAGCAAATCCAGCACCAATTACAATATCTGGTACAGCCCCGTCGTGATCTTACGGGAAACGTTGAGTGATCGGCTCACGCTTGCCGCGCGTGGCGAATACTATACCGATGCCCAGGGCGTGATCGTCAACACTGCATCGCCCAATGGATTCCAAACAATTGGGTATTCTTTGAATGCCGACGTCTCCATATTGGAAAACCTGATTTGGCGCATCGAGGCACGCGGATTTAGCAGCCGTGACAAGATCTTTGTGTCGGGAGGCCGGCCCTCCAACACCCATTACAACTGCACGACATCGATTGCGGTTTCCTTTTGATGGATGCATGCATCCCACGGAGGAAACAGATCAACCCATGGTTGAAGGAATCGTCTCTGCCCCTTCTTGGCTTGCTTAGGAATGCGGTGAAGGTGTCAAGACTGCAGCAACGATGTCATTTGATTTCCCCACCCTCGGTCCCACCTTGCTCGGCAGCACCCTCAGGAGCAGTCACGACAAATCTCAAGGTCACACGCTCCACGGGTGGATTGCCATTGTAGAGCACCGTGAAATATTTCACTTGCTCGCCTTCCTTGTCGGCTGTATCGATTTCAGCGCTCACATCTCCTGTGCCGTCAGGCTTGACCGTAGCTTCAGTCCATTTGAGGACCGAGCATTTGCAAGACGGCTTCACAGTGTCGATGATCAAGTCAGCATCCCCGACATTTTTGAATTTGAAGACTGCTTTCACGATCTCCCCTGCCTTGAATGTGCCGAGATCGTATTCAGATTGTTCAAATTGAATGATCGTGGGGTCGGCAGGATCATCTCCACCTCCTGAATTCAAGACGCCTTGTGCAGTGGCAAGGCCTGCGCCAAACAACAAAATCGCAACAATGAGCAAGGAGCGTAATGTCTTTTCCATGATTTAAAATTACGACGGTTACACTTCAAAAAACATGCCAGTTCAATAAATTTTGAACCTCAACTCCATCAACGACGCTGATAAAGGCGCAAGTAAAATGCACCAAAGGCATCTTCCTTCCGCAAAATCCAATGCCCCGACGACTCAAAATCTTGGTGCTGTGCATCGGTATATCCATTGTTGAATCGGCTGACCAAAACCCAATCACAGTCAGTCTCTTCCAAAAAATTACGGTGCTGCGTGGCAGGATTCGTGGGAATCACATAGGTGTAATAAGGATTTTGTAATAGGGGGAAGTCTGCACATACATCTTCGGGACGGATCCCTTGATCAGCGAGGTAGCTGTCCATGTCGCGCTCCAATCCAAAAATCGGCACATGGGCCAGCGAGCCATCCCAACCTTGCGCGACACCCTGCGGATAATTCCAACAGTGCCCGGTCACCAATCCCAGCATGACAGCCGCCAAGGCTATTTTTCCCTTGCGTTGCCAGCCGCCCAACTCCACCAACCCGACGACCAGCATCACGAGCAGCAGATAGGCCACGAGAAAGTAACGATGCCCCGGAGGATTGGAAAACGGTGCGAACAAAAAAGCCAACCAAAGCAATGGCGCAAGCGTCGCGATGAGCATCGCACGCGTGGGCATAGCCATCCAAGTCTTTTTCAGTCCCAGCACACACACACCCAGGAATGCCATGCCCCACAAAAAAACGCGTCCAAAGTCCATGGTCCGCCACACAATCAAGGCCACATTGCGGGCCAAGCCTGCCAATCCCAGCAGCTGACGTTGCGTCCCATAGGTCTCAGGCGGGGGACTGAACAGCCAGCCAACGGCACGCTGATGCATCCATAGCCAAATCACCGTGAGTCCAGCAACGGGCAGGTAAGCGAGCATCCTTTGCAGGTTTGGCCGACGCACACCTGCACACCAAGCCCAGACCACCTCTGTCACAAAAAGAGCTGGCACCATCAAAATGCCCCTGAAACTCATGCTTGCCATGAAGATCATCGCAAGTGACGCCCACAACCGACGTCGATCAAGCAGGCAGTTGAGCGCCAGCAGGTAAAAGGCAACCAAGGCGATGTCGGGTGTGACCATGCTGCTTTGTGCAAGAAAAGTCGGCTCACAAAAGAGCATCACTGTCGCCCAAATACAAGCCTTGGGGCTGAGCCATCGGCTTGCCATGCGCTGGAATTGGACAAGCAAGGTCACCAAAAACGGCAGCATCGCGACGTGAGCGATCGCCAAGCTGCGGCCAAACACCTGCCACACCACGGCCAAATACATGCTGAAAAACGGAGGATGCCCAGCATCCAATTCCTCAGGCACGGTCACTTGCCGAAACCCCGTCTCCAAATACCAATGCGCGATCTTGGAATTGAGCACAGTGTCCCAAAAGAAAGGAAATCGCCAAGAAATCACATTCCACACCAGCAGCAACCCACCCGATACCAGCAGCAATCGCCAGTCGGTCTTAGGACGCAAAGATGCCGAGGGTATGGACATGGTTTAGAGCTTCATTTTCTTGAATTTCCACTCAGGAATGCTACGGATGATCGCCATGATCCACCGCCACATCCACTTGGTATAGAGCACGTTTTTCTTTTTGCCCCAAGCCTTAAAGATGTCTTGTGCCACCTGCTCAGGCTGAGCCGTGAGCGGCGCAGGCAAAGGCAAGCCCTCGGTCATCTTGGTATTCACAAACCCAGGCTTCACGGTCAATACATGCAAACCCGCCAATGCCATGCGATTGCGCAATCCAGACAAGAAGGCCGTGAAACCTGCCTTGGCGCTACCATAGAAGTAGTTGCTTGCGCGGCCACGCTCGCCAGCCACCGAGGAAATACCAATGATGCTACCTGATTTGCGGGTTTCCATATCGTTGGCGGTGATGCTCAATATGTTGGCGCAGCCGATATAGTTGGTGGCCATCACTTGGCGGGCGAGGGCGGGCTCGGCCTCACAAGCCTTTTGATCAGGCATGAAGCCGAGGACGCAGATCACGACCTCGGGTTTCGGATCCAAGCTTGCGTAGAAGGCTTCATGGGTCTCATAGGCCATGGCGTCAAACTCGACTGCCTTGGCGCTTACATTGTGCCTTATCGCGATGTCTTTGGCATCGGGTTCTATCTCTGTGCTTGCCTTGCGGCCAGCGAGGTAGAGGTCATATCCATTTTGAGCCCAGACATGGGCCAATGCTCGGGCAATGTCACTCTTTGCCCCGAGTATCAAGCAGTTTTTGCGCATGGCGGCAATTTAGGAATTTGAACGCAGCGAAAAGCGGTGAATATTTTGGGAGTATGCAAAGCTTCAAAAACCTTGCTAGATGGACGCTCAAGTTTCATTCGCTAAAATCGCCGACCGACCTTGGGAGCTTCCATGGCATAGGGCAACATGCGCCATCGCAAGACATAGTCCAAGGTCGCTTCATCGGCGCCGCCCTCCTTTGCGATCTCGACAGGATCCAGGATGCCGTCGAGGCCAGCGCATTGCCAAGCGGTGTCGCGTGCCAGTTTTTGCAAGGCATGCAGACCCAAGCCTTGGATCTCCATGATGACACTGTGCATGCAGGCACGCTCAAGACTTGTAAACTTGGCCGTCAAATCATCGAAACGATGCTTCATTGCCATTGCTTTGAGCGCCTCATCCAAGTCGCATGAACCAAATAGAGTGCCCCACAGATGGGCCTTCTGGTAAAACTCTGCATAAAACCGAAGTGGCACAGGGCAATTGCGCATCGCGACAAAAGTGTCTCCCAAGATCAAGACCCCTTTGAGTGCAAGATGCTTGCGCTCAATCATATATATGATAGGCCAAATATAGGGGATCGCTGGTGCATCCAATTGTTGCACGATCCAAATCAATAGATTACTTGCCTTAAAAGCATTGTATTGCATAACCGCCTCCGCATTCTTTCTGCCTCAAATCCCTTGGGCTTATGCTACAAAGTTACGGACAATTCCAATAAATGCAATCTTTTTACTAAAAATATCCACTTAAATTCCCAATCTTTTGGACTGCATGCTCTGCATGACTTTGCCGCCATCGAGTTGTTGCTTGATTTTCAGGAACTCCGCCAATCTAGGATAGCCTTTTTGCAACATCTCAGGTTTCATGCGGCTGTCTTTGGTGAGGTAGATGCGGCCACCGCAATCGCTCACAATATCATCGAGACGGTCCAAAAAGGGAAATAATCGGTCTGTGATCGGGAAGTCGAGGGCGAGCATGTAGCCTTCCAACGGAAATGAAAGCGGTCCTGTCTCGCTCTTCCCAAAGTACTTGAGCACGCTCACAAAGCTCGGCATCCGTGCGGCGGCAATTTCTTCCAGTATTTTCACCATGCCGTCAAAGCTCCGTTCCGGCGGCAACGCAAATTGGTATTGCGCAAATCCTTTGCGGCCATAGACGCGGTTCCATGAATGAATCCCGTCGAGCGGATAAAAATAGGTCTCATAATCGACCACATGCTGATGCTGGCCACTTTTAGCTTTGGCATAAAACAGAGTATTGAATGCCTTGACGGTGAGCGGATTGATTGTGAACGAAGGCAATTTGAATGGAACGCTCAATTTCAATTTTTTGGGTAATTTCAAAGGTGCTGCGCGCTGAGCATCCTTGTTGAGTTCGCCCAATTTTGCATGTTCGCCATTGAGCAAAATCCCCTTACCCAAGTTTTTTCCCTTGGCGAGACAGTCGATCCACGCGACGCTGTAGGTAAAGTGCATCGATCCCTCAAACAATTTGTAGAGTTCATCGACGCTTTTAGTCTTGGTACTTTCCTCTACGATATAGGCAGTTTCGATCTTTTTGAGGCGAAACGTCCCTTCTAAAATGACGCCTGTGAGGCCCATGCCGCCACAGGTGGCCCAAAAAATTTCTGGATTTTCCGTACGCGAGCAGTCATACACGTGCCCGCCGGGTGCCAGCAAGCGCAGGGTGTCGAGGTGCGTGGAGAAAGAGCCCTCGCCGTGGTGATTTTTTCCATGGACATCGGCTGCAATGGCGCCGCCCAAGGTTACGAATTTGGTGCCGGGGGTGACTGGAAGAAACCATCCAGCAGGTACGATCACGTCCAAGATTTCCTTGAAGCTCAGCCCCGCTTGGCAACGCAAGATGCCCTGCTCACGGTCAAAATCCAGGAAACGATTGAATTTCAGGGTACTGAGAATGTGAGAACTCAACGACGAATCGCCATAGCACCGTCCCAAGCCCCTCGGAATGAGTTCTTTCCATTCCTGCATGAGCTGAGTCGCCTCATCAGTCGTTGCAAAGCTGCGTACCTCAGCCTCAGTGCTAGGGTACATTCCCCAATTGCTCACTTTCATACTACAAGATTACGCAATGGCGAGGGAAGAATGAAAAACGAAGCATGCAGATTTCCCTCCTTGATGGATCGCCATCAGACGTTTCCCTATGTTGATGACGGCCTTCATTTTTCAGCGTTCTGCCGCTGGTACATGAACTTGTAATATTTGTCGTTGGTCACCTCATCGACAAACTGCGCGACGCCCTGCTTTGTAGCCATGTTTTGGTCCCATATCACCCGCATCGTAGGCTCAAACCACTGGAATCGATAGCCCATTGCATCGAGTTTCTTGCCTTCGCCATAGACCGATTTGAGCCAAGCATACATTTTTTCACCCTGACCCTCAACGGTTTTGATCTCAATAGAATGGAGTTGGTTGTCCCATATAAAAAGGCGCACGAAGGCCAAGTCAATGTCTCCCATTTTCAGGGGTTCGTCTTGTCGGTCATAGCGCAGGAGTTTTTGAAACTTGCCCATTTTCAATACGTTGAGCTTGGGGATCGAGTCGTGGTGCATACCCAAGGTATAGCCCATGATCACAGTGCCTTTGGGCACCTGGGCGTGCAGTCGCTGCGCGGTTGAAAAGCAGAGCAAGCAAAAGAGCAGGCTGAGGATCGCGAATTTTTGCAATTTTTGTGCTTTAAGAATTATCCGATGGGCAAAGACGCCCCGATCAAAATTACAAGAAATATGCCAGAAGCGCTGTCAGATGTGATCACCCTCCATGAGCAGACCGTTTATGCCGGCAAGACATTTGCCCTTGGGCTAATGCAGCATAGCGAGGCGCAGATCATCGAGTTTGCGAACTATGTCGATCCACTGCCTATCCATACCGATCCAGAGGCTGCCCGCAAAAGTATTTTTGGCGGCATCATCGCATCGGGCGCCATGCTGTACATGGACGCCCACCGCACTTGGTTTGTGCCCCTCTTTGGCCCGTCGATCGTTTGCGGCCTAGGGGTGCGCAATTGGAATTTCACAAAACCGCACTATCCCGACACGGCCTACTATGCCTATCTCACAGCCCGCGAACTCATCTTCAAACCTGAGAAGAAAACAGTGCAGGTCGAGTGGTATTATGAGTTCAAAGCCGCAGATGGCACCATGATCCAAGACCTGGAGTTGCCAGTCTTGCACTGGTGGAAGGGCTACTAGGCCCCGCCTCGCGGGCGCTGAGCCACTATTTCTTGGGCACCATCTCGATGAGCGGCACGATCATCTCATGCATAGAGATGCCGCCATGCTGGAAGGTGTCCTTGAAAAACTTTACATAGTAGTTGTAATTGTTGGGGTAGGCGAAGAAGTAGTCTTCGCTCGCAAACACGTAGGTGGAGCTCATGTTCATCTTAGGAAGCTTGGCCTCCTCGGGCTTGCGGATCGTGAAAAGAAACTTCTCATCCTCATAGCTCAGGTTGCGGCCCTGCTTGTAGCGCAGGTTGGTGGTCGTCTCGCGGTCACCGACGATACGCACGGGGCGATTCACATAAACGGTGCCGTGATCACTGGTAATCACGACCTTGACTTTGTGCTGCGAGAGTTTTTTCAACAATTCCAGGAGCGGTGAGTGCTCAAACCAGCTGCGCGACACCGCACGGTAGGCCGCAGGCGTGGGTGCCAACTCACGGATGATGTTGACCTCGGTGCGCGAATGCGAGAGCATGTCGATGAAGTTGTACACGATCGCATTAAAATCGTTCTTCAGCAGGTTTTTGTAGTTTTCATTGAGCGAAAAGCCCTCATCGTTGGTGAGGATCTTATGGTAGGAAGATTTGGCATTGATGCGGCGGCGAGAGAGGTGCTCGCGCATGAGGTCTTCCTCGTGCAGGTTCTTGCCACCTTCCTCATTGTCATTTTTCCAATACTTGGGGTATTTGCTGGCGATTTCCGAAGGATACAAGCCTGCAAAAATTGCATTGCGGCAATATTGGGTCGCGGTTGGCAAGATGCTGTAGTAATGCCGCTCACTCTCGATATGGTAATAGTCGCTGATGAGCGGCTCCAATTCCTTCCATTGGTCTTGGCGCATGCAGTCCACGAGGATGAAAAACACGCTTTCATAGTTGGGGCCAATGTCTTTGAAGGCCGTCTGTGCCAAGACGTCGGGACTCAAGATCGGGCGGTCGTCGAGGTCTTCCGTATTCACCCAGTCGAGGTAATTTTCCTGCACCATGCGACTGAAGTTGAGGTTGGCCTCGATGATCTGGGTCTTGAGCACCTCGAGCATGCTCTGGTCTTCATTTTCCTCGATCTGCTTTTCCCAGTGCGTGAGCTTTTTGTAGATGTCGATCCAGTCCTTGTAATCGTTGCGTTCATAGAACTGCATGCCGATCTTTCTGAAGTCCTGTTGGTAACCCGTGTTCACCTTTTGGTTCACGAGCTGTTTGTTTTGCAGGATCTTCTTGCAGGCGAGCAGAATCTGGCTGGGATTGACCGGCTTGATCAGGTAATCGCTGATCTTGGAGCCGATGGCGTCTTCCATGATATGCTCTTCCTCGCTTTTGGTGATCATGACCACGGGCAGGTGCGGATGCAGGCCCTTGATCTCGGAGAGCACTTCCAAGCCAGTCATGCCAGGCATGTTTTCGTCGAGAAAGACGATGTCAAATGCCTCGGATTTTACCAAGTCCAATGCGTCATAGCCGTTGCTCACGGTTGAGACTTGGAAGCCTTTCAGCTCCAAAAACTTCACATGGGGTTTGAGGAGTTCGATCTCATCATCTACCCAGAGGATTTTAGCGTTTTCCATAAGTGTTTTTACCTCGGTGCGGGTTCGCAGCAGGGCGAAAGTACGCAATTGATTGAAAAAATGACTTTAGGTAAAAACAGGGACGATAGGCAACGTTTAAGGTGAACCGTGGTAGATACGCGAATCTAGGAAAATAGTTGGATGAGTTCACACATTCACCAAGCCATCGGTATCCTCCAACTGAAATAGCTGATCGACGGTCGTGCCAAATGCAAGCGCCATTTTCAAAGCAAGTACGGTGGAAGGGACAAATTTGCCCGTTTCTACGGCATTCACGGCCTGTCGCGAGACGCCCAGGCGCTGTGCAAGATCGGCTTGGGTCCAATTTTTCTTGGCCCTTTCTACTTTGATGGTGTTTTTCATCTCAGGCGTATTTTTTGCGTGCCCAGAGCAGACCGCCTGCATAAGAAAGGAAAAAGAAGGCCACCAATTCCTGCAGGTTCCAGTTGTCGTTGTCCAACGGCAGGACCATCTCCAGGATGCCCAAGACCATCGTGATCAAAACCGAGAGGCAAAAGGCAATGGCCATGGCCTCCAGCTGTATGCTACGCTGTACCTCGTCAAGATGCGCGAGCTCTCGAATGAAGTTGTAGAGAAACCAGGCAAATCCCAGTGATAGTATGCCAGTGAAGATGATCCCGATCCCCATCGGCGGTTCAAATTTTTTGACGATGAACATGAAGAGCATGTAGCTCAAGGCCCAGACGATGGCACTGACCAAGGTCCTTTTCCGATTGTTTTTCAATGTGTTTTCCATATCGACTACAATTAAGATTCATCGCAAAGATAGGCATACATTTCATAAAGTCAATCAAACATTACATTTTGTTATGCAAGCATGTCTATTTATTTTTGAATTCCCATTCACCTGCTCGCATTCAAATACTATCTTTGCCCTGATGGAAATTGCCCTGTGAATCAAAATAAGATCATCAACGACCCAGTACACGGGTTCATCGAGATCCCGCGCGGGATCATCCTCGACCTGATCGACACCGACGTCTTTCAGCGGTTGCGGCGCATCAAGCAACTGGCACTGAGCTCGTTGGTGTATCCTGGCGCGGTGCACAGCCGGTTCAATCACTGCATCGGTGCGATGCACCTCACAGGGCAGGCGCTCGATGTGTTGCGCTCCAAAGATTGCAAAATCAGTCCCGAGGAATATGAGGCGACCTTGATTGCCATTTTGCTGCATGACATCGGCCATGGCCCCTTTAGCCACGCGCTAGAGAGCGTGATCTTGCAGGGCCTGCACCATGAGCGCATGAGCAAGGCGCTCATGCAGCACCTGAATGTGCAGTTTGGTGGCCGCCTGGACCTCGCAATTCAGATATTTGAGGGCACATATCGCCGCAAATTTTTGCACCAACTCGTATCGAGCCAACTCGACATGGACCGACTCGATTACCTCAAGCGCGACAGCTATTTCACAGGCGTGGTCGAGGGCTTGGTGAGTGCGAGCCGCATCATCAAGACCTTGAATGTCGTGGACGACCGCCTCGTCGTCGAGATCAAAGGCATCTACTCGGTAGAGAAATTCATCGTCGCCCGGCGGCTCATGTATTGGCAGGTCTATTTGCACCGGGCTGTCTTGGCGGCTGAATACATGATCGTCAAGATCCTCATGCGTGCCAAGGAGCTCATGTATGGGCACAACAAGCTTTGGAAGACCGAGGCGCTGGAATTTCTTTTCGGCCAAAATACCTTGCTCGAACCCAATATCACCCCCGAGGTGATCGCCCGCTACATCGAGCTCGACGACAACGATATCATGGTCGCGGTCAAGCAGTGGCGCCGCTCGGGCGACAAGGTGCTGGAAATGCTCTGCAACAATCTCTTGCAGCGCAAACTGCTCAAGGCACGCCTCCAAGACACGCCTTTTACAGAGGCCCACGTCGCAGAGTTGCGCACAGATGCACGCCGCCGACTCGGCCTCACGGATCAAGAGGTGAAATACCTCGTTTTCACAGGCGACATCAGCAATATGGCCTACACGCCAGGGCCACAGGAGCCGATTGAGATCGTGCACAAAGATGGCACCATCGAAAATATCAGCACCGCATCAGACATGCACAACATCATGGCGCTTTCCAATCCAGTCAAGAAGCACTTTATTTGTTATCCAACATGGTAGTCAGCGTGATTACTCCATGATGTTGCATGCAAGAGCCCCAAGGCTGCCTGCAATGGAATTGTCTTTCTACCGCCACGACGATAGCGATGATGCGGATTTCCCAAAATAGTCCTATACTTCGCTACAAATTGGAGTACCCTCCGATAAGATTTTCTGTCAATTGTCATTTGCAAATCGCGTTTCGCCGTGTCGGTACATTGGAGTCGCCTTGTTTTATTGTTGCAGCTAGCTCTGTGGTGTACCTTGGGCGTGGTGCTCGTGCGCACAGCGTGGGTGTGTGACGATGCCTATATCACGATGCGTTGCGTGGACAATGCCACCAATGGATATGGACTGACTTACAATGTAATCGAGCGGGTACAAGCCTTTACGCACCCACTGTGGGCACTGCTGATCCTACCCTTCCACGCGATATTCAAGAGTGCTTTTTGGGAAATGATCTCACTGGGCATGGGATTTTCCATCGCTGCACTGGTGATCATGGGCCGCAGCATCGCTTCCAAATGGGCGTGGATTGCCTTGCCGATCATCGCCATCGCTTCCAAGGCATTTATCGAGTATGCGACATCGGGCTTGGAAAACGGACTGAGCTATTTGTTGCTGGCCCTTTTTGTGGTGCAGTGGTGGCGGTGCCAAATGGAACGGGGACAGCTCTTGCATCTGTCACTCATCACAGCATTGATATTGCTCAACCGGCTAGACCTCTTGATGCTGGTCGGGCCTGCCTTTGCGCTGGCCTGCTGGCGCGCGCGGTCCTGGCATAACCTCGGGCAAGTGGTCCTCGGCTTCCTCCCATTTGTATTGTGGGAAATTTTTGCGGTCATCTACTACGGTTTCCCATTCCCCAACACAGCCTATGCCAAGTTGGGAACTATGATACCGCAGCATCAGCTGCTGAAAATGGGCTGGGGTTATTTTGCGGATTCGATGACCCGAGACTGGGTCACGCTCCCTGTGATCGCACTTGGGCTTGCCGTGGGTTTCCTGCGCCACCGACAATGGCCACTTGCAATCGGGATCGCACTCTACCTCCTCTACGTGCTGCGCATCGGGGGAGATTTCATGAGCGGGCGCTTTTTTGCCGCGCCGTTTGTCGTGGCATTGCTGCTGCTGGGTAGCGCACTGGAGCAAGACTGGCGACGCTGGGCTCTGGTGGCGATTCCTGCTTGCTTGCTCGGACTCTTGGCGCCCACCCCCATGCTCCTGAGTGGCAGCGACTATCATGTCTCAGATGAGCTCATTCTCAGCCCCACCCATGTCGCCGATGAGCGCGCATTCTTCTACAGTGGCACGGGCTTGCTGCATGCGTTTGAGGGGCGCAAAATGCCAGATCATGATTGGGCCAAAGAAGGTTTCCGCATGGGCAATGGTGGTGCGAAAGTAATGGTGCGGAAGGTGATCGGCATGACAGGGTATTTTGCAGGCCCATCCGTCCATTTTGTAGATCCTTTTGCGCTATCAGATCCGCTCATGGCTAGGATGCCATCGATCTACCGCGTTGAGCCACGGGCAGGCCATTTTTTTCGCCGCGTCCCTGCTGGATATTTGGAAAGCGTCGATGCTCCTGTCAACAAAGTGAGCGACCCCATTTTGAGGAAACTATACGACGAGTTGCGCATCATCACCCGAGGCCCACTTTTTACAGTGGAGCGGTGGCGCGCGATCTGGACGGCCAATACGCGCAATTCCAAGATGGACGATCTGCGCTACCTGCGCGTGCCAGCCGACACGACGGTACAGCTAGGCACCCATGAGCCGCTAGACATTCGGATTGCTGAGGGCAGTGCATGGCGGCTGTTGCTGCCGCCTGCAGCGCGCGAGATCAGGTTCAGACTCTCAACCCAAGTAGGCTGCGAACTCATTTGGATGAAGGGCGATGAACCTATGGAAGGGATCATCATCAATTGGCAAGACGCACAAAAGTACAATGTCCCCAAAGGTGCAACAGCGATCGCACTGCTGCGCGAAGGTGGGATTTATTACGCCCAGCTTGTGCAATTCATGGTCGATTGAATCTGCGAAAAGGAAGGCGCTACCTGCTTTTTTGGCCGCCTCTTTTCTTGGGGCAGGCACGCGATTGATACCACAGAATGCCGTGCGTCACAGGATTCGAGTCGGCTGGTTTCGCTCCGCTGCCCAACAGGCTCCAAAGAAAATTCGCTGCTTGGATAAATGCTAACGCTTGAAGGTGCATATTTGGTGCGGAATACGATTTAGATTGGTCAAGTTGTTCTCAATGCATATCTGGTGCCTCGTCGTGCGTAAGGTCCAACGGAGTCATTTGAAGGGTTCGCTCACCTTCGTATGGGCTTGTTGCATGGCTGCTACGATGTCTGCTAGCAATATCGACAGCCTGCGGCAGGCAGCAAAGGCGCTACCCAATGATACTACCTCTGTGATCACTTTCTTGAAGTGGAGTCAAACGATGCGCGGGGAGAATATCGAGGTAGCCGAAGAGTTTGCATTGGACGGATTCAGAATGGCCCAATCACTGGATTCCGACAAATTCATGGGAGAGACCAAGTGCTCCGTCGGGGTCATCTACAGCATTCGCAACGACTATGATGCTGCTCTCAAAAATTATCTTGAAGCTGAGAAACATTTCAGGGCTGCCGAATTTGAGGCGGGGATCGCCAAATGCCACCTCAACATGGGGGCCGTCTATCTGGCGCGTTACAATTATGACATTGCCAAGAAGCATCTTCTGGAGGCCAAGGAAATCGCCGATCGTTTGGGCTTGGAGAAATACAAAATCAACATCAATACCAACCTCGCCATCGTCCTCACGGAAGAAAAACACTTTGAGGAAGCCCTCGCCTTGCACCTAGCCAACTTGGTCATCCACAAGCAAGGCGACAACCTGTCCCAACTCTCCAATACCTATACCAATATTGGTTATATCTATGAAGTGCAAGATCGCCATGGCGAGGCCTATGAATACTTCAAGCTCGGCTATGACAAGGCCATGGAGGCCCCAGATGGCAAGTATTATGAGGGCGGTTACGCCTTGCAAAACATGGTCACAGCATTGACCAAGATGGGAAGGTTGCGTGAAGCACAAGTAGATCTAGAGAAACTCTGGCCGATCGCCCGCCAATCGGGGTCCACGTTGCTCATCGCCGACACATACCGTGCATCGTCTGAATTGTACAAGGGCTTGGGAAATTACAAGCATGCCCTTGAGGATTTTGAGCGGTACCGCGTCATCAAGGATTCACTTGTGAACGAGGACCAAAATGCCAAGATGGCAACGATGCAAAAAGAGTACGACATCTTGAAGCGAGACGCGACCATCGCGCGCATCGAGCAGGAGTCGGCCATCATCAAGGCGGCACAAATACGCCAGCAAAAAGACAACAATCGACAGTTTTTATTTCTCATCGTCCTCGCCCTGCTGGGAGCTGCCTTGCTCATCGCCGTCGTGATCATGGTCTTTGTGGCCATCAGCCGCAAGCGAGCATTGGGTCGGTTGCGCGGCAACCAAAAGCTCATCGAGGATCAAAACCGTGAGATCGAGTTGCAAAACCTTGCTCTCAAGCTTCAAAACGAGCGCCTCGAAGACCTCAACCGTGAAAAGGACGGCCTGGTGGGCATCGTCGCCCACGACCTGAAATCGCCCATGAACAAGGCGCTTGCGCTGTCTGAGTTGCTTAAGCTTCAAGGCGAGTTGAACGAGGATCAACAGCGGTCGGTCGAAATGATGGGCAAGGTCGCAAGTGCCGGCAATGACTTGATCCGTGACCTGCTCGATCTCAACGCCATTGAGCATCCAGATGCAGATCTCAGGCCGGAGCATGTCGATGTAGCTCTGTTGCTGCATGAGCTGGAAATGGGATTTGAAGGGGAAGCGCAACGTAAGTCCATCACGATGAACGTCGTGGTCGCGCGCGATCTCCCAACCGTGGTCTGCGACCGCAAGGCCCTCGTAAGGGTGCTGGACAATATTCTCTCGAATGCATTTAAATTTTCACCCAAGCAGCGCTCGATACAAGTGCAAGTCTCGGGTGAGGACAAAGACACCATCCGCCTTCAAATCACCGACGAGGGACCTGGAATCAGTGTAGCTGACCAAGAAAAGATGTTCAAGAAATTTCAGCGGCTCAGCGCCCGCCCTACAGGCGGTGAAAACTCGACCGGTCTGGGCCTCGCGATCACGCAAGCCTTGGTGCAAAAACTAGACGGTGAAATATGGCTGGAAAGCACTTTGGGTAAGGGCACGACATTCTTCGTGCGCATACCGATCGCCCCGCCGATGCCGCTTTGAGACAAGGCTCCACCTCACAAAAAGGCCAAGACCTAGAGAAATTTGCGATAGAATGACCGCGATGCCAAGGCAAACATCTCACGGTCGCCCTTGGAGTCCCCGTAGGCATAGATACGCCCAAACTGATCGAGGTCCATCGCCGCTCTGATGCGCTTGGCTTTTTCAGGGCCATTGTTATTGGGAGTGGCAAATTCGCCCATGAAAGTGCCATCGGTATAGGCGATCTGTGTACACAGGCCGTTCAGGTTTTGGGTCGCTAGCCAGGGTTCGACCCAGAGATCAAGGGAAGCGGTCACGACATAGACTACATGCCCCTTGGAGCGGTGGAAAGCCAATTTTTCCAACCCTTCATCGCTGAAGAGCGTAGGGAGCATCGTGGCACAGAATCGTGCGCCCTTCAGCTCCAACTCATCTTTGGTCATCCCTTTGAAATGCTGCAAAAGAAGGGTCTTTTTTGCCTTTTCGGCATCGTACAAACCTAGTTTGGTCAAGATCAATATTGGACTGAGCAAGAGCAGACTTTGGAACAACCGGCGCTTGCCGACGGCAAAAGAGATAAAGGCAAGCATCGTGTCATGCCTTGTAAGCGTCCCGTCAAAGTCAAACAATGCCAGCTTGTTACGTTCAGTGATTCGATTTTCTTCCATGCGCGATCAGCAGCAATAAAGGCAAGAAGGGTAAATAGAGGCGGTATTCATTGAGCCGACCGATGACCAAGACCAATAGGCCATACCCCACCACCAGCAAATAAAAGTAAACATTTTTCCGAAATGTGCCTTTTATAAACGCGGAAATCGGCTTCCAAAAGACCAGAATCGTCGCCGCCAGCAGATAGGTGGCTGGATGTCGGCTCACATAATAAAGGTTGAGGTTGTCCCACAGCATGAACACGCTGGAATAATACCGGGCCTCTGGAAAAATCCATTCCTGCAAAACCACCTGGACGATGATCGGGATGGGAATGAAAAGCGCATAGCTGCGCTTGCGGTAAAATGTGCCAAACAAGGCATAGATCAGCGCGATGTCGGTACGTGAAAAGCTGATCAGCACGATGCTCACACCATACAAAAGCATACGTAGGCTGGCATCCCGCAAATCTCGCAACAGCAGGGCACTCACCATGCACAACACGAGTAAACCCATCGTATCGGGTCGCCAGCCGGTGTATTGCAGGAAAATATACAGAATCGCCAACCCAAAGCCCATTCCCCAACGCAGGCGCTCCTCCAGACCTCGACTCAGCCGCCACAGCAACTCCAACGCAGCCATTCCAAAGACCATATTGTAGAGCAATACAGCCGTGTTGAAAGGCATCCACGCGCAGAGATACTTGAGCGGGAGCAGCGGGAGAATGCGGTATTGGTCAGGCGCATCACCATGGAACTGGAAAATGCGCGCATAAAAGCCATGCTCCAGCTCAAAGTCGAGGTCGAGCACAAAAAACTTATTGGCGGCATTGGCGATGAAAATCGCCAGCAGGGCATGGCCGAGCAGACGGATGCCGATCTGTATTTTGTCCCTCGTACCAGCGTGCGTGTCGCCCATTGGCACAAGAAAAGAAAATTTGGCCAGACAAGGAAACGTGACCTCCCATCGCAGCCCAAAACGGCCAGCCAAGGCTCTTGAATATTCTGCGCAGCAGCCATCGGAATCGGCCTCCACCGATAAAATCCTGAAACTCGCAAAAATCCTGCCCTAATTTTTGCATATAATCACCCTCCAATATTCACTAGATTTACACTCGAATCGAATCCCTGAAGAGGGGATAGCACGGATAACTCAAAATTGAAAGGAATACGCAACATACTTTGCTTGCTTTTGGGTCTAGCCTTGTGGGCACCCAGCATGATGGCCCAAGACGAAGGACTCGTTGCCCCAGTCTATGGCTGGCATGCCTATACCAGCCACAGGGCCGTCTTTGAGATCGCCATTGCGGGCGACTCGGCCTACGCCATCACTGCTGGCGGCCTTATCCTACACAACCTCAACACTGGGGTCAACAAAGTTTTCACCACCGTCGAGGGCCTGAGCAGCACCGATCCATCGGCAGTGTACTATGAGCCAACCTCCAAAAAAGTGTTTGTCGGCTTCAAAGATGGCAGCATCAATTATTTTGACCCTGATGGATTCGTCCATATCATCACCGACATCGAACGCAACGGACAATTTACATCCAAGCGGATCAACCATTTTTTCTCGCTCGACGGTTTGCTCTACATCGCGACCGATTTTGGTGTCGTCGTCTATGACATCGACGCCAAGGAAACAAAATATTCTGTGACCAAGATTGCCGCAAACCCAACTGCGAGCTTCGTAAGTGCAGTCACCGCAACACAAGGTCGCCTATGGATCGCCATGGGCTCACGCGGTATTTGGTCTGCCGATATGGGCAACGCTAACCTGAGCCAGCCCAGTCTATGGCAACAAGCATCGGGCCTCTCTGGCCTCTCGCTCGGCAACAGCCTCAATATTTGCAGCAACAAAGGGGTTTTATTTGCCCAGGTGGGTGACACGATCTTTCAAAAGCAGCCCAATCAAAACTGGGCGACCAGCACATTCCCCATAGAGAATTGGAACTATTTCAATGCCTCCAACGGCAATGTTTACGGCACCTTCAGGCGCTCTGGATTTGTGATCAGGTATGCCGACGGTAACACGATCGTGGACTCGACCTACGGCAAAATCAAATGCGTCGCCGTCGCCAAGTATGGAGACGCTGTGATTGGCGACAGCCTCGAAGGCTTGGAAAGAATCCAATTTGGCGTCGGGTTTTCACGGATCGGCCCTGCCTGCCCACGCAACAACAATGTAGAGGACATCGCCTCTGCAGGCGGCGAACTCTACATCGCCCCCAAAGGGCGCTCTGGAAGCTCTAGCCGCGCATACGACAAGAGTGGCGTCCCATTCTTTGACCTGCACAAAGACGGCTGGAAAGTGCTTGACTACATCGATGGCCCGCTCACCGATGTCTATCAAGACTTCTATTGCCTCACCATCGACTCTGCCACGGGCCGATGCTTTGTGGGTTCTTGGGGAGAAGGCATCATCGAGTTGCTGCATGGGGAATATGTGCGAAGCTATACTGCAAGCAATTCTGGACTCCATCTCGGCCTCACGGGCCACTTGGTGAGCGGGCTCGAATTTGACGAAGCTGGCAATCTTTGGATCAGCCAGTTTCTCAACGATTTCCCCCTGCAATGCCTCACCCCCGAAGGCGTATGGCATTCCTTCGCCAGCCCATCGACCCTCAATCCGCTGGGACTCACCCTCGACGAACTCGGCAACAAGTGGCTTATCAGTTCAGGTGTTGGCATCGCGGTCTTCAACGACAACTACACGCCCGCAGACCCAAGAGACGATCAATGGAAGACACTCAATACCAGCTATGGTCAGGGTTCATTGCCCAACAATACGGTCTATTGCATCGCCCAAGACCATGACTTGCAAATCTGGATTGGCACAAGTGAAGGCGTCACAATCATGTATGACCCAAGTTTGCTCTTTACCAATGACTTTCAAGATGCAGCCTGCCCCATCATCGAGGGTTATTGCCTCTTTCGCGATCAGCAGGTCAATGACATCGCCGTCGATGGTTACAACCGCAAATGGATCGCCACTGAAAACGGGGTCTTTTTGGTCAATCTCGATGGCACATCCTTACTCAAGCATTTCACTGTCGCCAACTCACCCCTGCTCGACGACGATGTAAAAACCGTCGCTGTCGATCCTAGCACAGGCGAGGTGTTTTTTGGCACCGCCAAAGGGGTCATCAGCTACATTGGCGACGCCATCGCTGGGCAGTTAGATGCAGAGAACCTCTATGCATATCCCAATCCAGCATTTGTGGATCAAGAAACACCCGTCATGATCAAGGGCATGCGCAGATATTCCAAAGTCAAAATCGCTACGGCCTCTGGCAGGCTGGTGCGTGAATTGGACTCTCAAGGTGGCGAGGTTCCTTGGGATCTCAACGACGCATTTGGCAACCGCATCGTGCCAGGCATATATTTGATGATGGTTTCAGACCCCGAAGGGAATGGCGCTGGCATTGCAAAAATCGCGATACTTGAAAAATAAGCACATGAGAATGAAGGACAGCCGTCCATACGCACTTGCAATTGCTCACGTCTGGAGAGAAATGTCCTTGCTGGTGCTCATCGGACTCGGGCTAGCGATGCCCGGTTTTGCACAGCGCATCGCTCCCGTGGGGGCGTGGACAGCCTATCCGAGCCACAACAGCCCCAAGCAACTGGCCAAGGTTGGCGATGTCTTTTTTGCCATTTCCCCCGGCGGCTTGTTTACCTATGACCGCGTCACCAAAAAGACGAAGTCCTACTCCACCGTCGAAGGGATGAGCCAAGTCGATCCGACGGCGATCTACCACGACGAGCGCTCAGGCAAGACCTTTATTGGCTTCAGCGATGGCATGCTCAATGTCTGCACCAATCCCGACGATGGCTTCGATTTCATCTCCGACATCCAGCGGTCATTGCTTTTCACAACCAAATCGGTCAACAAGCTGACCTCCTCTGGCAAGTTTCTTTACATTGCCACCGAGTTTGGTGTGGTCATCTACGACATCGATCAGGACGAAACGCGCTCCACGATCACGAAGATCGGCGACAATCCGTCGGGCGTGGCCGTGCGCGACTTGATCTTGGCAGGCGACTCCATCTATGCAGCCATGGACAACCATGGAATCTGGCGTGCAGCCATTGCGAGTACCAACCTGACCCTCCCCTCGGCATGGACAGAGGTCACTGGCCACAATGGCCTCAGCCGTGGCGACTGCCGCCTGCTCGCAAAGACCACTCTCGCCAGTTATGCCCAAATCGGCGACACCATTTTTCAACGCAACGGCGGTATTGGTCCCTGGACCATGGCCCCCATACCCAATCAGAAATGGTCGGCCATGACAGGCTGGGGCGGCTACCTCGCCCTCATCTACAGCACCGTCCTGCGCGTGGTCGAACCCAATGGCACTCAATACCTCGCCTTTGTGCGCGGCAAGCTCTCTTCTAGCTACGTCGATTCATCGATGGTCTTGACTGGCGATAGCGTCAACGGACTCAGCATCTGGCTCGGTGCCACAGACTCCTTTGAAACCGCCTTTCCTGCCGGGCCCTACAACAACAAGGTGACCGCAATGGCGGCTGGAAACCAAGAATTTTATGTCGCCCCAGAAGGCAAGGCAGGCTCATCGGCTCCCGCAGGCAATGTCGATGGCTTCTGGAACTATCGCCCACAAGAGGGCTGGCACAGATTCAACTATGACGATGAACTCTCGCGCGACTCTGTATGGGCCGAGTTTGCACGCTGCACCTACCATGTGAAAGACAGCGTGTGTTACATGGGTAGTTGGAACCACGGGGTCATTCGCCTCAAGGCGGGCAAGATCACCCACGTCTGGACACCGATGAACTCCAAGCTCAACAATGGGATCGGGAACTCCATCAGAATCAGTGGACTCACCGTCGATAAAGATGAAAACGTGTGGGCAACAGGTATCGTCGCCGACTATAACCTCAATGTGTTTAGCTCGGCAGATTCCATTTGGCATCCCTACTCCATCCCCGGCATGTATCCCATCGGCATCGTGATCGACGACTATGGCAATAAGTGGATCAACAATCAAGGCAATGGACTTACCGTGTTCAATGAAAACGGAACCTTTACCGTCGCCACCGACGACAAGGTCAAGAATCTCACCACCGAGACTGGCCGTGGTGGATTGCCCAACAACACCGTCTATGCCCTCGCAAAAGACCTCAAGGGCCAGATTTGGGTCGGCACACTTGAAGGGATCGCCGTCTTCGCCAACCCCAGTGCCGTCTTCAACGCCACATTTGCCGATGCAAGCTGCCCAGTGATCGAAGGCTATTGCCTCTTGCGGGATCAAAAGGTCAATACCATCGCCGTCGATGGCGCCAATCGGAAATGGATCGGCACCAACAACGGCCTTTTTCTCGTCAATCCGCAAGGAAACAAGCTCTTGCAGCACTTCACCACCGAGAATAGCCCGCTCTTTAGCGACCAGATACAAGAATTGCAGATCGACCAGCAGACTGGGGAGATCTTTATCGGCACCGCAAGCGGCATCGTGAGCCTCATGGGCGAGGCCATCGGCGGCAAATCCACCAGTGACAGTCTCTACGTCTATCCCAATCCCGTTCAAGGTGACTACGACGGCTTGATCGCTATCACAGGCTCCTTCAAAGACGTCGAGGTCAAGATCACCACCGTCTCAGGCAGACTCGTGCGCGCCATCAATGCGCTCGGCGGGCAGGCCATGTGGGATGGCAAAGACACCGATGGCAACCGCGTCACCCCCGGCATCTATCTCGCGATGGTCGCCGACAAAGAAGGCAAAAATGCAGGCATTGCCAAGTTTGTAATGCTTGAAATCAATCCATGAAACTCTTCTTCCTCAGCGCTGACAACCTCCGCAACGGCCCCCTGATCAAGGATCTGGTGTACAACTACAAAAAATTGGGCAAGAGCATCATCTTGCACGACCATTTTGGCAGCGTTGCAGACACCCGATTTGTGACCAAGCGCATTTCTGCCCTCATGAGCGAAGAGATGATTGTGAACAATGCCTTCTCGGGCGACCAGCGAAGCATCTTGTCGCTTGTGGATGGCCATGTCCTGGTCAGAGTAGAATTTTTGAAGGAAGCTTTACACAACGTCGATCTCATCATACTCAATCCACTCGGCTTGCAAGGGGACACGATCACGCAATTGGATCCAGCCCAAGTGCTCGCTCAATTGCGCCGCGACCTTGACATCACAGACATCTACATTTTCCCAAAAAACGTGCGCTCACCCCTCGTTGCACAGCGGCGCTATTTTGCGACAACCCAAGACATCGCCCCCTTGCGGGATGCCTATGAAGAGGAATCCACAGTGCTGGATTTCGCAGAGAAAATGCTTCCCGTAGTGCTTGCTGCTCCTGGAAATTTCAAACCGTCTGGCCACCTAGTGGTGCCATGATACGCAAGACCGAGGCCATCGTGCTCAACACACGCAAGTTTGGCGATACCAGCCTGATATGCACCATGTACACCCGCAACTACGGTCGCCGCAACTTCCTCATCAAGGGTTACCGCAGCACAAGAGCACGCAAGCGCCACAGCTACTTTCAGCCGATGAGCATTCTCGACGTGGTCTATTACCACAAAGACACGCGGGACTTGCAGCTCATCACCGAGACCAGCAACCGCTTTTTTCTCGAAACCTTGCAGACCGACCCCATCAAAATCACGCTCGGCATGGTTGTGATCGAGCTGTTTCACCATACCGTACAAGAAGAGGAGCCCAATTTTCCTTTGTTTGAATTTCTGGGCAGGATTTTGGTGGAATTGGATCGTCGCGAAGGGCATTTGATCCATATCTTCCTCTATTACCTGGTACAACTGAGCAATTACCTCGGCTTTTTTCCCAGCGACCTCGTCGAAAACCCTGGTTTACCCATCCACTTCGACGTTCGCAACGGCATTTTGGAGAATGGCCACATCGCCGACGTGGGCGCGAGCCTCGCCCTCGCCTTTGCCCGCACGGAAATTGAACATTGCCATGAAATACCAGTGACCCAAGGCGGCAAAAACGAGCTCATCGCCGCGATGATGGAATATTATCAAGTCCATGTCGAGGGCTTCAAAGTGCCGTCGAGCCTCGCTGTGTTTCAGGAGGTGTTTGGGGGGTAGGGGAAATTTGATATTGGTATCTTCCTCTTCCTGAAGATCCCCTAAGCCTTACAAAGCCACCCTCAATACCCCAACAACCGCCCGATCTCCACGCCCACCTTGTCCGCATTCGGCAACATTAAGCCCTCGAGTGTCGAATTCAAGGGAATGCAAGGCAAGATCTCGGAACCGATCGCATTTACCGGCGCATCCAAAAATTGGAACAATTCTGCTGAGATGCGGCCGGCGAGGGATTGGGCAAATGAATTCTCGATGACTTCCTCAGTGAGCAAAAGGGCCTTGCCGTGGAGCTTAACGCGCTCGCAGACCATTTCCCAATCGTAGGGTTGCAGGCTCCGCAAGTCGAGGACCTCGACGCGGCCCGGGAAAGACGCCTTGATGGCATTTTTGGCCCAGTGGACGCCCATGCCGTAGGTGATCACGACACAGCTCTCGCCCTTGTCGATCGCCTCCTCGGTGGCATGCAGATAGACGCGTGCCTTGCCGATTGGCACGATGTAATCGTCGTCGGGTTCCACGCAGCGGGCGGCATTGGAGCCAGGCACCTTGCCCCAATACAATCCTTTGTGCTCAAAAATGACCACCGGATTGGGGTCGAGGAAAGCCGCTTTGAAGAGGCCCTTCATGTCGGCAGCATTGGATGGATAGACGACTTTGATGCCCTTGATCGTGACGATGGCCGACTCGACACTGGAGCTGTGAAACGGTCCGCCGCTGCCGTATGCACCGATCGGCACCCGCAGCAGCATCTGGACAGGCCATTTGCCATTGCTCAGGTAGCAGGAACGGCTCACCTCGGCATATAATTGGTTCACGCCAGGCCAGATGTAATCGGCAAATTGCACCTCAACCACAGGCTTGAGGCCCACGGCGCTCATGCCCACCGTCGAACCGACGATGTAAGCCTCTTGGATCGGCGTGTTGAAGACGCGTGCATCGCCATATTTTTTGGCCAGGGTAGCTGCCTCACGGAATACACCGCCGAGTTCACCGCCCACGTCTTGGCCATAGAGCAAGGCCTCTGGGTATTGGGCGAGCATTTGGTCCATGGCATGCAGCGCAGCATCGACCATCGGGATTTCCAGGCCACCGATCGGTTCGCGCACGCCGACCTCTTCCGTGATCGGCGTCGGGGCAAAGATATGGGTATGCAGATCTGCAAGGCTAGGCTCGGGCTCGAGCAAGGCGCGCTGATAGTCGGCGGCGACTTGGGCGCGGGCATCGGCCTCGATCTCCAGCAAATTTTCTTCTGAAATCCCGATTTTGAGCAGCTCGTTGCGCAGTTTGGGCCAAGGATCGTTTTTGGCAGCGGCTTCCAAGTCTTCCTTGGGGCGATACCACTCCTTGCGCACGCCTGAGGTGTGGTGATTGAGCAATGGCACCTCGGCATGGATCAAAAACGGCCGTCTTTCGCGGCGAATCGTGTCCAGTACCCTTTGGATCGTGTCGTAGCTCTCGATAAAATCACTGCCATCGATGCTGATTGCCTCCAGACCTTTGAAGCCTTGGGCGAATTCGAAGGCATTTTGGGCCCTTGTCTCGCTGGAATGGGCCGAGATGTCCCATTCATTGTCCTGGATCAGGTAGAGGATCGGCAATTGGTTCAAGACGGCCTCTTGAAATGCCTCTGAGACCTCACCCTCTGTCACGGCAGCATCGCCCAATGAGCACACAGCCACCGGCGGTAGGTTGTTGGGATCGTTGATGTCCCAATCGGCGAGGCCCGTATCCTCCATGTATTTAAAGCCATGGGCCACGCCGGTCATCGGGATGGCTTGCATCCCTGTCGCCGAGGACTGATGCGGGATCTTGGGCTTGTCGGCATCGCGCAGGCTCGGGTGCCCATAGTAGGTGCGCCCACCCGAAAACGGGTCGCTCTTGCGGGCCAGCAATTGCAGCATCAATTGATAAGGCGTCATGCCGATGCCCAGCAAGATCGAGTCGTCGCGGTAATAGGGCGCGACAAAGTCCTGCGGCAGCAATTGCAGGCCCAAGGCAAGCTGTATGGCCTCGTGACCGCGGGAGGTCGCATGGACATACTTGGCGGCGACGTCTTTGTGGGCCTCATACAGCAAGGTCAATTCCTTGGCCGTACACATGAGGCGATAGGCGTCGATCAATACATCCAGCGAGATTCTGACTTTTGTGAGCATAAAGATCCTTCTAGGGCTGTAAAAATAGCACCCGAAGTGGGATTTGGCAATTGAAATACCCCATTTGACGACGCCTATCAATAATTCCCATGACAAATCTCAACTTTTGGCGGGCCGCCCTTGCCGACATTTGCCTAGACCCCCAAAAATAAGTGTATGCCCAATCTCAATCAGTTGCATCAAGAACATACTACTTGGATCGGCCAATTGGATTTTTTCCAGGATGAGATCAAGTTTTTTCAAAACAAGCTGTTCACAATGATCTTGGAAAATGACCACTCCCTGATCACAGAGGAGCATGTCGAGGAATACCGCGAATTATTTTTCCTGAATCTCAAGCGCATCGACGACTTGCGCCATCTCATCTTGCGCCACGAGATGATGATCAAACGCGAGGGTCGCGAGAGTTTTGACAAGAACCATGACCACGACCATGTCGCCGTGAGCATGGCCCATGTCGAGACGTCCCTCATGGACTTGCGCAAGCGCTTCAAGGCATTTGCGGCACACCATGTCGGCGAATGATCGCCTGATCACATTGGGCGATCTCGTTGCGCATGCCTGATTTTCCGTAACTTCATGGCATGAAATCATCGCGTATTGGATTCCTTTGGTTGGCTTTGATTGCGACCTTGACAAGTGGCTTGGTCCATGGTCAGAGCTACAATTATACGCTCAGCTGGACGCAAGCAGCCTCTCATACCTATGTTGTCGAATTGAAAACGAGGCATGCGCAGGGGGATGCATCCGATTTCCAAATCCCAGCTTGGCGACCTGGCCGCTATTATATCCAAGACTATGCTGCCGGCGTCTCTGGATTTGCGGCCTTTGATGCAGCGGGCAAGGCGCTCATATGGTCCAAGACCGACAATGATACATGGCGTGTCTCCAACCCAGCCGATGGTGGCGACATCGTGGTCAAATACAATTTTTTCGCCAATACCATGGACGCCGGCTCCAGCGTCCTGAACACGGGGCAGGCCTATTTTAATCCTGTGAATTTTTTCATGCATCTGCGTGGAGAATATATGCGCCCCTGCACGCTCACGGTCGCCTCCATGCCTGCGACTTGGAAAGCCGCTACCGCGCTTACCGCATTGCCCAAAACCCACAATGTCTTCACAGCGGCAGACTACCACGAGTTTGTGGATAGTCCCACGATCCTTTCCCCTACCCTCAAGACGCTGCACAGCCGCATCGACGAGACCGATTTTTACTTTCATTTCCAGGGCGAATTCAAAGGCGGCAAAGAAACCGAAGATGCCTTTCAAGGCAATATGGGCAAACTCATCGCCGAAGAAAAGGCCATTTTTGGAGGATTCCCGATGAAGGAATACCATTTCATCTACCAATTGCTGCCCTACCCGATGGGCCATGCGGTGGAGCACAAAAACTCCGCCTGCTTCGCGATGCCCAACACCGTCGGGCAGTCTGCGCAAGCCATTGCGCGCCTCAACAGCATCTCGGCCCATGAATTTTTCCATTTGTGGAACGTCAAGCGCATTCGCCCCGCCGCAATGTGGCCCTACGACTACCAGCAGGAAGCCTATACCCAGTTGCAATGGTTCACAGAGGGTGTCACCGATTATTACACCTCGCTTTGCCTCACACGGGCGGGCATGTACACCCGCGAGACCTATTTTTCCATCCTTGCGCGCACCATCCAATCCCTGGAAGGCAACTATGCCAGCCAGATCACCTCACCCAGCCAAAGCAGCTTTGACTCGTGGCTGGAGCGTTCGGAGTTTATCCCGCCATACGCCCACATCTCTTATTATACGCTAGGCACACGGGTCGGACTCCTTTTGGACCTGGAAATGCGGGCGCAAAGCAATGGGAAAAGCAGCCTGGACGACGTGTTCAAGCGGCTCTGGCAGGAATATTTCCTCCAAAACAAAGGCATGGAGGAAAATGCTGTCCAAACTGCCGTCGAGGCCATCATGGACAAATCCTTCAAGCGCTTTTTTGACAGCTATGTCATGGGCACCGACCCCATCGACTACGCCAGTTTCTTCACACCCTTTGGGCTAGAGCTCGAGACCAAAATCACCGAGGGCCTCACCTGGGAAAACATCGGCTTGGAAAAGGTCGCCGAGGACAAGGGCGGGCTTTACATCGAATCCCTGCGGCCCGCCACCGACGCCGCGCGCGCTGGCCTAGGCGACAAGATGCTCATCCTGAAAGTCGATGGCAAACCCTACAAAGATTTTGATGCCGAGGCATTCTTTGAAAAATTCAAAAAGCCCAAGAGCCTGATGCTGGAAGTCGCGACCGAAGGTGGCGTCTCCAACATCGAAGTCACCTGGACGGGCACTTGGGCACCCAAAACCTATACCCTTGCCGTCTCCAAAAAAGCCACATCCGAGCAGACCGCCCTGCTGGAAAGCTGGCTCAAATCCAAGCAATAGACGATCCCCATCAAAAAGGTGACCCCGCGGCCCCTGGCCGAAAATTTATAGGCTTGGAAACAGCCTATCCCCATCAAAAAGCCCTGCCTCAGATAAAGAGACAGGGCTTTTTGCATCGGCAGCAGTCCAATCGACCTGTAGCCTCCAAAGCAATCATCGACTCAATGCCCAGGTGAGGCAGGTGCAGGCGCTGCACCACCCTCGACCGCAGGCACGATCACTTCACCAGTGAAGGTGAGGCGCTCAAGGCGCTCGGCACTGTTGAGTGTGAGGGTGATATTTTTCATCTGTGGGCCAGACTTGCCAGCCGAGCTGAATTGGGCTTCGATTTCGCCAGACTTGCCGGGCGCGATCGGCTCCTTGGGCCACTCAAGGGCTGTGCAACCGCAGGAAGGTTTCACATTTTCCAAAATCAGGGGATTGGTACCGGTGTTGGTAAACTTGAATTTGTGCTTGACGACATCACCTTGCTTGATTTTGCCAAAGTCAAAAGTCACTTCCTCAAAAGAGATCGTCGTGAGTTTCTCTGGCACTGCCTCACCCGTGATCGGATCGATCACCATGCCGGGTGCAAGTGCGGGCGCAGCAGGCGCAGTCATCGTCATGCCTGGATTGGCGGCGATGGTCGGAGCCACGGGCGCTGTAGGTGCTGCGGCGGGCGTTGCAGCAGCAGGTGCCGTGGACGCGACGGGGGCGATCGGAGCGACAGCATCGACCTTATTGGCCTTTTTCTTGGAGGCTTTGGCGACCTTGGGAGCCTTCTCGGCTTTCGCAGGCTTACCAGCAGTCTGGGCAAATGCCGTTGTGGCAAAGCTCAATACAAACAGGAGCATCAGTGTACGGAGGATCAATTTCATTTCGTTATCCAATTATGAAGTCAAAAAATAGATTCTTAAAAATACCATTATTGCAGGCAACCAGCAAAAACAAAGCCAATTTTTTTGAGGGCCAACCATGAACTGGGGTTCTGAGCCCGCGGCACCCTGCCGCAGGGCACTCGACCATTTGCCTTCTGCGGGACAGGCATTTGCCTCCTTCACAAACCGCTACGAAACAGCGGAGTCCACCTTCATCCCAAACATCCGCAAGGCATTTTCGGAAGTGACGCGGGCGACCTCGGCGATTGTGACGTCCTTGATTTCCGCCAGCCGCTTGCCGATGAGCGGAATGTAACTGCTCTCGTTGCGCTTGCCGCGATGCGGCACGGGCGGCAGGTAAGGTGCGTCGGTCTCCAGCACAAATGCCGACAAGGGCACATCCGCCAGTACCTGTGGCAGCTCGCTTGTCTTATAGGTCAGCACCCCGCCGATGCCCAGCATGAAACCGAGGTCTTGGACCTGCTGGGCCTGCGCCAGATCGCCCGTAAAGCAATGGAAAATGCCCCGCAACCTGCCATCTTGACCTTCTCTCACCAAGGCAATTACATCGTCCATGGATTCCCGGCAATGCAAGATCAAGGGCAAATTTTTGGCCTTGGCCCACTCGATTTGGAGACGCAAGGCCGCTTTTTGCGCAGTGACAAATGTCTTGTCCCAATGATAATCCAGCCCACATTCCCCAACACCTACATAATCGTTGCGGTCCCATTCCAATTCCATCGCTGCCATGACGGTTTCCCAGTCTTCCTTGACAGAGCAGGGGTGCAAGCCCATCATCGGGTAAAAAAAACTGCGGTCCAGGTCGGCCAGGCGGTTCATCTCTGGGATGGATGGCAAGTCGATGTTGGGCAAAAAGACGTGGCTCAAGACCTCTTTGGCGCGGGCGATGACCGCAGCCTGATCGTCTTGAAACTTGCGCGAATACAAATGGGAATGCGTATCGATCATCAACATTATAGGCGCGCCAACAATTCGGCTTTTTTGGATTCATACTCCAGCAAGCTAAGCTTGCCGTCTTGAAAGCGGTCATACAACATATCTACCGTGCGCATCACCTCATCGCGCAGCAGCAGCCAATCCACCGCTTGGCCTTCAAATTGCGTGTATTTTTCAGGATCAGGAGCGGTCTCCGCTTCCTTGTCCTTGTCCCAGTAGGCCAAGTCGTCGAGCACCTTGGCCACTGTTGTCGCCGCTTGGGCATCGCCCATAGCAAACCGCTGGCTGAAGGTCGATCCCATTCCCGAGATTATAAACTCGATGGATTTGCCTTCTGCCTTGCAGCCACGCAGGGTCTCCAGATCAAACGTGCCCCCGTCGTAATAACACTTGGTATCTGTGAGGATCAAATATGTGCCCCCAAAAAAGCCAGACTCCAAGTACATCGCCACGACCTCGGTCGGCTGCTTGACGCGCGTCTCTTTCATCAAGATCTTGCCCAGCTTGGTCGCCGGCAGCCTGGGAGAGACAAAGAGGCCCAAGTCTTCGTTGTCGGGAAATTTACGTTTGATGAAATCGCGGTACATAATTTTTGATTTTGGCCAAATTTGGGGATAAGCAGGGCAAAACACAAGCCGTTCAATTTTTGAGGCAAGGCCTGCGCCATAGAAACAAAGATGTGGGAAATTTCAGGCTACAAATTGCGCTTTTTCACCGAAATTTAGACGCTCATCGAGAGCATCTTACCCCCTAAAGCGCATGCGCAACCTGTCCCATATTGGTTTTGAAGTGCAAAGCTTGGAAGACTTCCAAGCCCTGGCAGAGATGGTGTACCGTAGTGGCAAGCACCAGCGTGTGGGCCGCAACCAATACTATTGTTTCACCGACGACTCGGGTGCCGAGTTGTGGACCCAAATCGATGAAAACGATGAAATTTCGGGGATGAACGCCCATTTCCATGGGCAGACTTCAATATCCGTAACGCTGCTCCATGCCCAGGCCTACGAGGATCGGCCACTCGACGGCACTTTTGAAGCCCGCGCGATCAAGGTCGATGCAGGCTTGCCCAAAGATGCAGCATTGCCCGTTTTTGCCTTTGAATTGCCCGACGCACATCTGGTGCCCAGCGTGGTATTGCCCGCCGATGCCCGTGTGCAATTGGTCGGTTTTGCGCGCGAAATCCACTGCTACGAAAGCGTGGAAGACTATCGCAAAGCCAATCCTGGCATTCCACTGGAGCGCATCCAGACCATCGAGCAAGACAGATCTGCCCAATCAGGATTGTCATCTCTTGTGCGGCTAGACGGCATCGTCGTCGATGCCAAGCAGTTGCACAATCGCTACACCAAAAGGCATTTTTATTGGATGGAGCTCAAGACGGCGATCGGCCACATCGACATTGTCGCCAGTGCACGCACGATGCCGATGCTCCCGCAGGCGGGCCAGATTTTTGATGGTATCGTGCGCCTATCGGGTCGCGTGCAAATGGACCATCCCGTCGAGAAGGCACCCGGCCTTGTCGAGCGCTTCTTTTGGGGTGCCCACACCAATCGACGCATCGAGTGATCGTAGGAAAACCTCTGTTGCCTCGCTACACCGCAGGTCAAAAAGAATCATTCACCCCAGCGGTAAAAGCAACGATTACAAAAAAGCGATTGAAAGCGCCTGCAGCAGCTCAGCTATGCTTGGGCCGATAGACAAAAAAGCCATTCACCTTGCCCATGCGGCTGCGCATGTACATCTCCAGATCTTGCCCGATCGTGACGCGCCCATACAATTGCGATGCGTGATTGAGCTTGGGCTCCCCATCTTCGACGGTGACGATCCCACAATGCGATACATCAAGGCCAGGCTCGGTCGAGGCAAATGCAATGATGTCACCGTCCTTGGCCATGGGATAATACATCTCCCGATGCTGCACAGGGTAGTAGTGGCGCGGGGTCTTGTTCAGGATTGTCTCGTAACTCTTGTGTTGGCTGCTCGAAGCCATCTCGCCATATCGATCCTCATTTTTTGAAATGTAGTCGATCTTTTTCTTGAAGGGGTAGCCATTGGCCATGGCTACATTAAATGCCAAACCACTGCGGTCTAGCTCCTCGAGGGCTTGTGTGAAATAATGGATTCTGAAATCCATCCCGCAATTTTCACCACCGAAGTAGCGGATGCGGTTGAGGTTTTTGCAAAAGACCCCAAAAGTGGTCTCCTCCTTGGTAGTCTTGCCACTTTGGATTTCATAAAGCGCGTAAGACAGTGCCCACCACGTCTCTACAAAGGTCACACAATCAAAGCTTGTGAAGTTCACGAGGGTCTTATTGGCGGGGCAGCCTGCACCACCTGAGCCATAGGGGATCCCCTTGAAGCTCGGCATGAGCCTATGGGTCAATTCTTCATAAAAGAAATAACCCGTCTCTGCGCCTTCTTGGTACAGAGACTCAAATTTGGACTTGGAACCTGGCACGACATAACTGTCGTCTTCGGGCGTGTCCCCTATGATAGAGGGATGACCCGAGGCGTAGGCAAAAAATCCAAACAAACTGAATATCAACGCGCAAACTATACTGCGTGTCATAAGCTCTTTTTCCAAAACCGTATTAAATTCCAAATTGCAGCCAACCCATCAGGCTACATGCTTTTCCAATACCAGCGTGAATATAAAGAGGCATATTGAAACACGCAAGCACTTGCGGCTTCAACGATTTAGGAACCTTGAAAGATTTTCAAAACGAACGTCGGATTTTTCCGATTCACCTCGTCGGTTGACTGGCATGACAGCTGCCCTCTCATGATGATCAAGCGCGTAGCCAGCCTCTAGACGCCGCTCCAAAATGAGGTGCCTTGCAGGGCATGCCCATTTACAGTGTAAACCAATAATTCAGTTTCAGTACAATTGCACGGTTTTTGACCCCAAAACCTGGCGTCCCATAGTTGTCGGTCAAGACCAAAAACAGATCACTCATCGGCTTAAACCGCCATTGGAGGCGTGCATTGATGTTAAAATTTTGTGTCTGCGTATTGAATTGAAAGAAAGTCGTGAAGAAAAGACTCTTGGTGAATGACAGTTCCACCTTGGGACTGATCAGGTTCAGGAATACTGTCGTGTCTTGCAACACCAAATAATTCTGGTCAAAATCGATCGAGAAAATGCCCCAAGGTTGAGCCCGATAACTCACCGAGCCGTTGAAACTCACACGTTCGCCATTGAAATAGCCGCCATAGCTCCCACCAAGATTGAAGGTGAGTTTCTTGCGGAAATTGGAGGAATAGCTCCCGGAATACTCGCGCCAGGCATACCCGACCGAGTCGGGTAGTGGCGTCGCGCCGGTGTTGCTGGGGTCAAAGGCCCTTTGGAGGTAGATATACCACTGCTTGGCGGTCACCGCAAACTCGCTGCGGTTGCGCATGACCATGCGGTAGCCCAGGCTCGACTGCCGCTCGATGCTTTGCCAGCTTTCATTGTCCCAATACCAGCTCGCATACGCCTCGGGGCCGTGGCTCAAGATTTGCGTCTTCTTGGGGTACATGCGTATGTTGGCGATGGGCTCCAGCCTGAAATATTGGTGGCGCGGCACAAAACCCACCTCGGCATTGTAGTTGCGATCGACCCACTCATGGTTGTAATGCAAGGAAAAATTCTGGTCGCTGTAATTCATCCAGACCCCGTTGGCGCTCTCTTTGCGGCCCACCTCAGGACCAAATGAGCGGTGATAGAAGCCTTTGCCGCGCAGCTTGTTGTTGTGTGAATTGTAGAAATAGTCCATGCCGAGCACGCGGTTGTAGTCTTTCCAGTCGGGCGTCTGTCCATTGAACCCCTGCCTGCTCACGAGCATCGCCCCGATGCTGCTGCGCTCCAAGACCTTGCGCTGTATAGAGGCCACCGTGTAGTTTTGCCCCTGCAAATTCAAGGCGCCGACACCCTCAGTCTGCATGTCCATGACTCCGATCCGCCAGTTCTGATTGAGCTTGCCGCTCAGCCGCACGCCGCCCAATATGGGAATCGCCTGCCCCGACGACAAGCCGATGCGCCTAGAAAAAAAGGGCCTGATCTGCGAAAAGCCATTCTGTGCAAACAAATCGCTGTTTTCGATGAAAAACTGCCGACGCTCGGGAAAAAACAAGCTGAATCGGCTCAGGTTGGTGACTTGGCGATCGACCTCGACTTGTGAAAAGTCGGGATTGACCGTGAGGTCAAGATTGAGCGAAGACGTAATGCCGATCTTGGCATCCAAGCCCAGGTTGGGCTTGAACTGCTCATCTTGTTTTTGGTAGTCGCCTGTGTAGCGGCCCAAGAGATAGGGAATCACAGAGACGTTTGTCCCGACCTTGCGCGGCGCGGCGTCCCAGATCAGGTCCCCGGTAAAGGCCAAAGTCGATACGTTGAACACGCGCGGCACAGGAAACCAGCAACTGTTTTCGTTGCATTTGAGGTTGTTGCGGCTGAAGTTGATGCGCCAGTGATCGACCCCGCCATTGAACCGCAGCGTCTTGAAAGGGATCGCGATCTCTACGATCCATTTGTCGGGATAGTCTTTCACCTCAGAAAACCACTTGTTGTCCCAATTGGTTGTGACCCCAAAGGAGCCGCCATTTTCCAAAAGCCCCTCCCGCTGCACGCCCAGTGGCGACACGGTAAAATTGAAGCCATTGGTCTTGTCATTGAAGGGGTCGATGTAGATGCCAAAGGCATCTGTCACGGGGTAGGAAAAATCCCGCTTGAGCGACTGCACGATGTAGTCGCCCGCCTTGTCGTCCCAACAGACGGCACTGATGTAGAAATACTGATCGTTGTAGGTCACCCGCACATCGGTATGCGAGATCGCTGCCGCGGTATCGTAGGGAAATTGTTGCACAAAATCAGTCGCCAATTCCGCAGACTGCCAAGACGGCTCCGAGAGGTCGCCATCTAGCGTGATCTCACCGACAGCCTTTTGGATATGCAGAGACAGCGCCACTGCGGGCACCGAGTCGGGCGGCGCAGGCTGCGCCCGCGCACGCCCACCATCCAACATCAGAAAAATCAGAAAAATGCGAACTGCTTTCATTGGTGCCGTGAAGTTAGGGAATGTTACTTGATTCGGAACCAATCGTGCTTGGCATCGACAAAAGGATAGGCGTCCATGCTCAGCGGCTCAGCGGCTGACCGTGCCGCAAAATCCCCTAAAATAGGGAGTACATACCCCCGAGAAGGGTGAAGAATCCCCCATCGCAACCCCACAACTTTGAGCAAACACTTTAATCTAAGGAATCTATGATGAATCTTCAACTCGTAAGGCACTTTCGACAGGACGGCACCCCTCAGTTCCGCTTGGAAGTATCCACCGACCTCGACGCCGCAGCCTATGCCGCAGATGGCTTTAGTGGCCCAGAAGAGGACCTCAGCACTGGTGAGCGCGTCTTGACGCTCTATGCCAAAGATGTGACGACCAGCAACACGCATCCGCAGCTTGCCTACAGCGTACCCTTGGGGGCCAGCAACCCGGTTGCAAGCGCAGCTGAATACCTGATTGTGAAACTGGAACACAAAAATGGCACCCAGCTAGATAGCAGCCGCATCGACGGGGGAACCAAAGTGACGAACGGCTCCGATCCGGAAATTATCGGAAAGCCACTCTGACCCTGATCGTGGACCGGGTACCCAACATGTCCAATGTTTATTTCCACCGCGCACCCAGGGCATTTTGCCCTGGGGCTATGGCCCTCAAATGTTGATGCCACTCGCCTCATTGCAACATACAAACTATTTTATTGTTATATTTAAATCTACCACTGAGCACAACATGAGGTATTTACGCTTTACTATCCCAATCTTGCTCCTAGCAGCATTCTTCCTCCCATCCAGCAGCGTGCTGGCCAATCAAAGTGTGATCGACTCACTCAAAACCCAGCTTCAATTCGTCAAAAACGACACCCAAAAGGTGCTGCTACAATGCGAGCTGGCCTTTTGGTACAATAGGTCATCGGGGGAAGATCCACGAGAAATGCTCGCAGAGGCGCTCGAGACATCCAAAAAGACGAATTTCAAGAAAGGAATGGCCCTCGCTTGGGTACAGTTGGGTGTTTTTGAGGCACGCAACGGAGCATTTGACGCCGCCGAAAACCATTACCTTCGTGCGATCAAAGTCAGGAAGGAATTGCGGGACTACGCTGGCATTTCCAGCATCCTCGGCAATCTGGGCGCACTCAAAAAAAGACAAGGAGACTACCTCAGCGCCCAAGATTACAACCAATATGCGCTAGCACTCTATCGGCACCTTGGCGACTCGGCAAGCGTAGCCCGCATGAGCAGCCAATTGTGCATCCTGCACCGCACCCTCGGCAATTACACAATCAGCCTAGAATATGGGTTTCTCTCTCTAGGTATCCATACGCACCAAAGCCCACAAGATTCCGCTGAAATCGGCAAGGCTTACGCAGTCGTGGGAATGACATTTGAGTACATGGGGGAAAACGAGCGCGCCGACTCCGTCTATCATATTGCGAAGGAATGTTTTGAACACAGCCACAATATACGCGAGCTTGCCAATACCCTCAACAACCTCGGCAATGTGCAGGAATTCAACGCCGACTATGCTGCCGCACTGGATTATTACCAGCAATGTCATGCCTTGCGGAAGACCATGATCGACACGCTCGAGACCGCAAAAGTTATTCAAAATATTGCGCGGATTCACATCCGAACCCGTGCATTTGACAATGCCAATGCCGAGTTGCAGGAGGCACTCAATCTCTTGGCAGGCACGGAGGATTCCCTCCAAATCGCCTTGGTGAAGGTCGATCTCGCCGAGGTTTCCATTTGGGAGGGTAGGCCGCAAAAGGCCATCGACTTGCTGTTGCAGCTGCGCCCATTGCTAGACACCATGGCCGAGCCTAGTCTGCGCATCTATTGCCGCGAGTTGCTGAGTCTTGCACATGCTGGAATCCAGAACTGGGACGCCAGCCTCCAATGGAATATTGCGGCGCTACAATTGCGGCAACCGCTGGAGAAGAGGATGCTTGGAGCAGTCTATCTCTACGATCAGTATCAATATGCCGAGCGCGCAAGAGAGCGCAGCGAGGCAAGGCAAAAAATCACTGAAGGCGACCTCAAATTCCAAAAGGAACGCAGCCAAAGATTATTGGCGATTGCCGTCGGCCTTTTCATCCTCTTGATCCTGATCGTATTCCTAGCGCTGCAACGCATCCAACTCCTCAAAAACAAGCGCCATGCCGTCGAGCACAAATATCGCTTGGAGATGAAGGAACGCGAGGTCGAGCGGCTCGAACAGGACAAAAAAGTACAGTTTTTGCAAATCTCGCTGGAGGTCGAGGACCGCGAGCGCAGCCGCATTGCGCATGACTTGCACGACCGCGTCGGTGCACAGATCGGGGCCTTCAAACACCTTTTTGGACAATTGCGCGACGACTTTGCGGCAGCATCGCCGACATTCTCCACCTCATTTGAAAGACTCAATGCAGAGCTCGAGGCCCTCATGGCCGACGTGCGCGCCGTCTCTCACGATTTGGAATCTCCCACGTTGAAAGCATTTGGCTTGGTAGCCGCCCTCAATGGCTTCAAAGACATGTTTGCCAAAAGTCCAGACCTGGACTTTGAACTCGACGTGCATGGCCTGGAAGAACGCCTCCCTCGCAAAACGGAGCAACACATCTACCTGATCCTCAAAGAACTTTTTTCGAATGCGCTGAATCGCGGAAAGGCCTCCCAATTTTCGATACAATTGCTCAAGACCCAAAATCAGCTCACTGTCATCGTCGAAGACAACGGCATTGGTTTTGATCCAAAGGCAGCTGGCGAAAGCGCAGGACTAGGGCTACAATCCATCGAAAACCGTGTCCAATATATGCATGGCACCCTCATCATCGACTCCGCCATTGGCCGTGGCACCATCGTCACCATTGAAATCCCCCTCCTACAAGAAGTCAAATGAAAAAGATTAACATTATCCTCGCCGACGACCACCGTGTCTTTCTGGAAGGCTTGGAAGCCGTTTTCAAAATCCATCCCGACATCGAGGTGGTCGGCACCGCCACCCATGGCGCACAAGTCCTCGCCCTCCTGCGCACGATCCCCGTGGAAGTCGTCGTGCTCGACATCGGCATGCCTGGCATGGACGGCGTCGAGACCGCCAAGGAAATTCTGAAAAATTTCCCTGATGTCGCCATCCTCATCCTCTCCATGCACGGCGAGCACGCCTACGTCAAAAACCTGCGCGAGCTCGGCGTACACGGCTACCTGCTCAAAGAGGAAGACAAATCGGAACTGGAGGCCGCCATCAAGGCCCTCGCGGCAGGCAGGGAATACTTTAGCCGCAAAGTGACCGAGATTGCGAGAACGCCCAAGCCCGTCGAGGTCCAAGGGGAAATGCCCAAATTCACCCGCCGCGAAACTGAAGTCATGAACGGCCTCGCCGAAGGTTGGGAAAATCAGAAGATCGCCGACGCCATGACCGTGGAGATCTCCACTGTGGAAACCCATATGAAAAGCATCCGCGCCAAGACGGGCCTCGGTAGCGCCCGCTCCCTCGTGAAATACGCGATCGACCTCGGATTTGGGAAGAAAAGCTAGGTCGCAGCTGGGCCACCTGCGCTCTCTTTGCCCCGATGGACATGGCTTTGCGCGGCGCTGCCGACCTGAATCGGGGGTTATCCGTGCGTCGGGACTATCTATAACAGTGAGTTTTATCCGTTCGTCGGGCCTTACCACAGGGTGTGGGGGGGCCCGACGAACGGATGGACATCCTGCCGTTTGTGGTTATCAATCCTTGGTGATAATTTTGAACGCTAAAATAGAGCGTTGGTCATGCAGCAGGAAACGATACGTGTAATTCCCCGCCTCGACATCAAGGGGCCCAACCTCGTGAAAGGAATCCATTTGGAAGGTCTGAGGGTCTTGGGGAAACCAGAGGAATTTGCACGTTACTATTATGAGACGGGGGCTGATGAGCTCTTCTTTCAAGATGTGGTCGCCAGCCTCTATGAGCGCAACAGTCTCCATGAGATTGTGAGCAAAATAGCGCGCGAAATCTTCATTCCGCTCACAGTGGGAGGCGGCCTGCGCTCGTTGCAAGACATCCGCGAGGTCTTGCGCGCGGGTGCCGACAAGGTGGCGATCAATACTGCTGCCCTCAAGCACCCAGAGATCATCCGTCAAGCGGCGCTCGATTTTGGCAGCTCGACCATCGTCGTGGCGATCGAGGCGATCAAGGAACGCGATGGCCGCTACCTCGCCTACACCGACAACGGCCGCGAATACACGGGCCGCGAAGTGCGGGAATGGGCGCAAGAGGCCGAGTCACTCGGCGCTGGCGAGATCGTGATCACAAGCGTGGACCGCGAGGGCACGGGCGAGGGCTATGACTGCGCGCTTACACGGCTGGTGGCAGACGCCGTGGGCGTGCCCGTGATCGCGCACGGGGGCCCCGGCAAGCTCTCGCACATTGACGAGGTGCTCGGCGCGGGTGGTGCAAGCGCCATCGCGGTCGCTGGCATGCTGCATTACGACTACATCACCCGACCCGACAGCTACCGTGCCGCCGACAGCGCCACCCGCGACGGCGAGGGCAATACGGAGTTTCTGCGCAGCGGCCGCAGCTACGGCCGCTTTGAAACCTGCACCTTGCCTGCCATCAAGGCCCATTTATTGGCCCAGCTCCTCCCCTGCCGACCTTATACCCCAGCTATCATCGCATGAGCAAAAAGACCATCATCGTCGATTACGAATTGGGCAACCTCTTCAGTGTGCAGCAAGCCTGCCTCCATGTGGGCCTCGACGCTGAGATCAGCAATGATCCCGCCCAGGTTGCGGCAGCCGATGGGCTTATCTTGCCGGGTGTCGGTGCCTTTGGCACTGCGATGAACAATCTGCGCAATAGAGGCTTGGAAGCGCCCCTCAAAGCCCGCGTCGCTGCTGGCATCCCCTTCCTGGGCATCTGCCTGGGCTTGCAATTGCTCATGACAGGCAGTGAGGAGTTTGGCACCCAAGGCGGCCTCGACCTCTTGCCGGGCAAGGTGAGGCGCATTCCCCCAACGATCGACATGCATCGCGTGCGTGTGCCCCACATCGGCTGGAACCAAATCGTGGCTCCCGCAGGGCGAGATTGGGAAGGCACTCCACTCCAGCACTTGAGGGCAGGCGACTATATGTACTTCGTACACAGTTATTATTGTGAGCCCGACCGTGCTGAGGATCGCCTGACCCTCACCAACTATATGGGCCTTGAATACTGCTCAGGTGTGCAGCACGGCAATATCCTGGCCTTCCAATTTCACCCGGAGAAAAGCGGTCCCGATGGCGTGGAGATCTATCGGCAGTGGGGCAGCATGCATGGGCTGATTTGAAGCAATATCGCATCTGGGACACAACTCCAGCGCGCAAGGATGAAGGGCAACTCTGGCTGGCATTGTTTTCGTGAGCCTGGAACTCATGATTCGGTTGTCATTGGGAGCCGGAGGCTCTCGCCTCGCCTGCAGGATTTATCATGCACGAGCGCGCAATACGAGATTAGCATGTCCTAGCTACTCCCCAAGCTCCAAGGATTTGAGGAGATCGCCAGCCTCCAAATGGTTGATATCACCCTGGGCCTGAACGATGCGTAGCCGTCGCCTGCACTCCGAGAGCTGCTGCTCCCGCAAGTCCAAAAGCGCTAGGTACCACGTGGCACGCAATGCGAAATTGTCGTCTCGGAGTGCCTCGACGCGCCCTAGGTCGCGGCGAGCCTGCGGCCATTGCGCGACTTGCATGGCACTGATGCCATGGATCAACAAGGCCTCCGAATCCTGCAAGGTGGTATCGAGCTGGGCGAGTGCAGCCCCAAATTGACCCGTTTTGAAGGCTGCATAGCCTTGCAAGGTATCCTTGTCGCCTCGGGTGTTGCTGATCCTGTAGGGCCTTTCCATTTGCGCTTCAAAAATTTCCATGTAATCGATCTTGCCGCCACCTGGATTGAAGATGATCACGGCCGCGATCACGCAAGCCGCCAATCCACTTGCATACAAGACATATTTGAAATAGGGAGGCCTGATACCGCCGCCAGATTTGGGGGCGGAATGATCTTGGGCACTGTCGGTCCTGGCTTGATCTTCATCGCCCTCCTCGTCTCTATCTATGGGGATGTCGCGCAACATTTGCTTGAGCTCGATGCGCCGCTGTTGTCGTAGCAAGAGTGCGAGCTCGCGCTCCTGTTGCAGCGCCGCTGCAAGTTCTGGGTCGGCATCGAGGCGGCTTTCAAATGCGGCCGCCGCATGAGGGTCCATCTCGCCGAGCAAATAGCTGTGGATCTCGTCGTAGCGTGTATCGTCATCGCTCATAAGAGTCCCCGCAGGTAATTTCCAAGGTTGGGCTCATTTTGGAGCAGGTTGCGCAACTCTTCAAGACACCTAAAGTGCTTATTTTTGGCGATCTGGGCGTTTTTGTAGTGCATGAGTTCAGCAATTTTTTCCATCTTGAAGGCATCCCAAAATCGCATGCGCAAGATCACTTGGCACTTTTCCCCCAATCGGGAGACTATTTGCTGGATTGCGTATTCCTGCTCTTTTTCCAACCACATAGGATCGGGGACATCGGGCGCAGGCTCTTGCGCACCTTCCAAAACATGTTTCATTTCGGCGACATAGCCCTCGCCATAGCCACGCTTGCGTAGCCGGTTGTGCCAGGCATTGCGCACGATCGCCATCAAAAAAGTAGTGATAGATGATCGCCGCTGGAAGCGGCCGAGCTTCACGTGCTCTGTGAAGACGAGCAAGGCATCTTGAAACACATCCATGGCATCGTCACGATTGCCATTGTTCCGCGAAATATGTTGGATTACCATAGGGAGCAAATTAAGATACATCCAGCGCAGTGCCTTTTCCTCAGATGCGCCGCCCTCAAGCAGCCCGTTTATGATCATGTCATCACTCATCTGAGCCATAGCCACACTGCAAATTGCTTTCCCTTTGGTAAATTGATTTGGCTAAAGGTAACCAGAGTATTAAAATATTCCAAATCTTACACGCCATCATTGCCAGACAAACGATATCCAAATCTAGAACGAAACCAGCGATTGCCGCGATACGTACTTGCGAGACCTCAATCATAGGATGCTGGCAATTAGGCTGTAACATACCCTCCACTTTAGTGGCTGCGCGCAGGATTCCCCATCCTTGGATCCATTTCCATTACACGATATCGGAATTCAGCCATATTTCCTTTCATTCAATGCTGCCCATGGGGATGAATGAAAGTGGTTTCCGAATCAAAATCGTGCATTCCTATGGTTACCGTTCGCTGGTCAGTGCTACCATTCCCAAAGCATTACACAATTTCACAAAGTATTCCGGACCCTATGACATGTAGCGCGTTTCTGCCACCCATCGGCTTCCAACTCCAATGCTGCAAACGATTCTCACAGCTGCGGGGCCTCATATCGAGGAGAAAATTTGGACCACGGCAATTTTTCAAGCATCACAGCTTGCGTGGCGTCGTTTTGGAGTCCAACAATTGAACTAATTATTTCTAAAGCTATGAAAGTGTACAAATCATTCATCAAAAAGCCAATTTTTACTCCGAAATGGTTGCTGCCCTTGCTGCTGCTCACGGGCATGTGGTTTCAAAACGTCGCTGGGCAAGCGCCAGGTGCATTCGGTGACCTACAAATTTTGATGGAGGTCGATGCTGCCGGCTATGTCCCTGTCGATGATGGCCGCAGCTTCCAATTCTACCCACTCGATGCCAATGGCCAATCCATCACCAATGAACAATCCCGCGACTACATGTTTCAATGGGATTTTGGGGATGGAATCGCGAGCCTGGAGGCTTTCCCGATCATGACCTTCGACCGTCGCCCACCTCGGTCGGTCACCTTGCGTGTCACTGCCATCAAGGAAACCGACGACCCCACAGACCCAAAACGCCTTGTGGTGCCACGTCTAGAAAACTGCATGGTCACCGACAGCTTCATCCAAGATCTCGACCTCAAAAGGGGCAATGTAAAGCGTGCCGAATATCTCCCCAAGATTCAAATCATTGGCGCTGATTTTAAGCCCGTGCCTGGCAATTGTGTGAGTTACCTGGTAAAAATCGACCTGCCCACGGAATGCAAATATCAAAGTGTGATCAAGATCACAGGGGGACTCAAAAGCAGCAATCTTGAAGTACCTGCTGCCCTCGACCAAGTCACGATCAAGCACATGCGGCTCAGCCCAGGCATGGAGGTCATGCGGCAGCGGGGTGGCAATGTGAACATCGCCATCGATGGCGATAGAGACGCCACCTACTACGCCCTGCTCGAATGCGAGGTCGGTGATGCTGCCACGCTTGCCGACAGCGTCTATTGGAGGGTGGATGGCACCTTTGAACCCGTGCGGCGTGCAGCAGTCTGTGGCGTGCAAGTGCTGCATGAGACGTATGCCGATCAGCTCACAGGGTCCTTGGATCCCAGCGAATTTACCTGGCTGAACGGACCGCGCATCAAGACTGGGGAAATCGCCAAGTGGCATGTCCAAATCCAAAACGACGGCAACGTCCCTGAAGGCACGATCAGCGTGATCGACACTTTGCCCAAGGAGTTTGATCTCGCGCGGCTTGAAACCACCAAGATTCTCTGGAACAAACAGGAGATCATTGTCTCGCCTACCATCGTCCCAGAAACGAGGATCGTCAGGTGGATTTTGAACAAACCTCAAAATCCCTTGCAGCAACAGCAGATCGCAGACCTCTACTTTGAGGTGCCTGTGACGGGAAGTTGGGATTGCCCAGACCATTGTAAGTTTGGCTGCCCTGATGTCCCCAAGAGTGCGATCCCGCACAGCGTATCGGTCACCTTTTCCAATGAGCAATTTCAAGGCCAGCGCGTTTCGCACAGAATCATCGCCGATGACCTCGCGCTGGAGTGCAAGACTGCCAAGCTCCATAAGATGATTACTGGCAAGCTACACCGCAATTGCTTACTGAAGATCCTTGCTGCGGCCGCCTTCATCGGCGTAGCGACCCTGGCAGTCGTCAAACTCAACAAGGAGAAGAATTGGTGGTAAACAAAAAAAATCCTAGCTTTTGGACAAATCTGCTCAGATCATGTCGATAGTCATAGGGAAAATAAAATCAAGGGGTCGGTGCCTGCTGCGGGTGCTGACCCTTTGCTTTTGTGTCGCAGCAGGGCCACTTGCGGGGAGCAATGTGAATGCGCAGATCCAAGAAGATTCGCTCATCATCAACGAGTTGAAGGCCATCGCCAAGACCTGGGACAATGCCACGACAACTGCCGAGAACTATCAAGTCATCGGGAATTATTCCGCCGCCCTGCAACACGCTATCTCGACCGCTGCATTAGGCGACGATGCGCTCGTGAAATCCTACAAAAAGCTAGGGAATTGGTACAAAGACCTGGGCGAATTTCAAAAAGCAAAGGAAAACTACCTGCTGGCATTGGACAAGTGCCCTCTGAGAAAGGACTTGGACAGTACACAAGCACAGATCTATCGCACCATCGCAAAAAACCTAGCGATGGCATATAGCAGCCTTGGTCAAATGGATGAAGCCAAAAATTATGGCCTGCTCGCCAATGAAATGGCTACGAATTTCCCGGAAGAGCAAGCCTCAATGCTGACCAACCTCTCGGTGATCTACAAGAATTTTGGTGAATATCCGAATGCCGTAAGGGTTGCGAGACAATCCCTGGAAATCAGGCAGAAACTGCTCAAAAAAGTTAAAAACCCTACTGAAAGGCAGGAACTGACGACCAGGCTTTCCAATTCCCTGGCGAACCTTGCCGGAGCCCTCACCGAGTGGGGCAAGCCCGATAGCGCAATCTTCTACCTGGACCAGACGACAGCTTTGCGCAAACTAGTGGAAGCATCTACGCTGAGGGAGATCGAAAAAATCTATGGCCTCACCTACCAACAGCAAGGTGACTTTGAAAAAGCATTCCTTGCCTTCGACAATGCGGTTGCGCTGTCACAGCCCGATTCCAATCGCCATTCGCGCGAACTCGGCAAGGTCTATGAAGCCCAAGGGCAATGTTATGCCGCCGCCAACAGGCACGAGGATGCCCTCAGGTGCTACCAGAAGGCATTGATCGCCTTCACACGCGACTTTGAAGACACCATCCCGAGCCACAACCCCGCCCCGGAATTGTGGGAGGCAGAGCCTTGGCTGTTCCAAAATTTTGCAGACAAGGCGGCGTCTTTTGCTGCGCTCCAGCAAATCGATCCCGCCCTCAGATGCTACGAGGCGGCATTTGCGTATGTGAATCACCTGCGCGAAAACTTCAACACCAGCGATGCCAAGGCATTTATCAGCAATATCATTTATGCAAGCCACGAAAAGGCCATGGCACTCGCCTTGGGCTTTTACCAGCAAACCAAGGAGCCGCAGCAACTCGACCGCGTCTTTGAATTCATGGAGCGCAGCAAGACCAATGAAATCTTGGAATCCCTCTGCAAAGCCGAGCAATTCAAAGCCTACAAATTGCCCGACTCATTGCTCAACCAATTGCGCACGATTCAGGCACGCAAATCGGCCCAGTACCATTCCCATTTGCCCAACGAGCAGCTGCTCGATCGGCTCAAAAACCAAGAGCGTGCCATCTGGGACCAGATCGACGCGCTCGCCCCAGGCTTCAAAAACCTCACCGAAAAAATCGACCTTGCGACACCATCCGAGGTGCAAGCCAACCTCCATGGCGACCAGGTCTTCTTGGAATACTTCATTGGCGCCAGCGACATCTACATCTTCGCGATCGATGCCGATCATTATGATTGTTTCTCGACTCCCAAGCCGCCACAGTTTCAGGCCACCGTCGATCTGGTGATCACGATGCTGCAAAATGCCCCCAAGGGAAATGCCAAGAAGTTATTCGCAGCCTACCAAAAGCCATCCTACACGCTTTTTAGGCTCCTAGTGGGCCCACTGATCCAGCACAAGTTCAGAACCAAGGCTGTGAAGTCGCTTATCGTGGTGCCCGACGGGCGACTGGCACTCCTGCCCTTTGAGTGCTTGGTCACCCAACCGATCGCCGCCGTGAATCAACCTACGTTTCAGACAGGCGCCTACCTGATGCGCGATTGCGAGGTGCGCTACGGGCACTCTGCGACGACCCTGCGGCAGCAACGGCTCCGCAAAAAGCCGAGCGGCGACCTCAAAAACCTTTTGGCAATGACAGCTTCACCTCCCAAAAGTACACTCAGCATCCTCCAAAACATCAATCCCGAGGCCCAATCAGCCCAAGAGGCCCTGAATGGACGTGTCATCCGCAATGCCAGCAAGCTTGATTTTACGAAAAATGCAGCCGCCTACCGTTTCCTGCACTTTGCCTGCCATGCCAATGCCGACTTCGACAATCCGCTGAAGTCTTGGATCGCGCTGCAAAGCGACTCGGGCACCGTAGATACGCTCTATGCCTATGAGATCATGGGCCAAAAGCTCAATGCCGACCTGGCGGTGCTGAGCGCCTGCTATACGGGTTCAGGCAAATTGCAGACGGGCGAAGGTGTGATGAGCCTCGCACGCTCGTTTTTTGTAGCAGGCTGCCCACGTGTCACGATGAGCCTCTGGCAGCTCGACGACGAGGTGACGGCCACGATCATGGAAAAGTTCTACAAGGGCATCAAAACTGGCAAACCAGCTGCCCAATCCCTCCGTGAGGCGCATCTGGCATTCCTAGCCGACGACAAATTTGTGGATGATCCGATCAGGTACCATCCCTACTATTGGGCGGCGATGGTGATGGTCGGCGACGAGGGTCCCTACCTAGCGCAGGGGCCCAAGAATTGGACGTCATCGATCATCTGGGGCTGCATCATCGCCTTTTTCATTGCGCTCTTGCTACGTGGGCGCCGCAAGCGCAAGCGCAAAGCGGCCTAGAAATCACTGCTTGCCGACGGTGATCCTCACATTCGTACTGTTGCCATCTTGATCCTTGTCTTTGCTGCGTGGCTCAAGCAAGCCACTCACAATGCTGATGATGATCGACCCCCAGACGGCCGACCAGAAGCCATCCACATAAAAGTGGTGGCCGGGCACGATGTCGCCGACAAACAGCAGCAAGACAGCATTGATGACCACCAAAAACAGCCCAAAACTGAGGAGGATAAAGGGAATGGAGATCAGTTGCAAAAATGGCTTGATGAAGGTATTCAGCAAGCCGAGCACAAACGAGACTACGAGTGCCCAGCCAATGCTATCGATATGGATGCGGTCGGGCATGATCCAATGGGCCACCCAGACAGCGATCGCTGTTCCAAACAGCTTGATGATGTAGCGTGCGATGTTTTTCGATTCCATGATGCACAAAGATACAACGATCCTCACGCATCTGCGTTGACTTGATGCAGATCATCTGCTGCCCATACAAAAGTCATCTACGTGCCCTGCATGCCACAAAAGCCGTGATCACTTGCGCACGCCCGTGACCACATACCGCACACGCTGCGCGGTATAGGACCGAAATTCAGAAGTGAAGTTCAAGTGGTCTGCGTCGCCAAAGCTCCCCACAAAACTGCCGCCCGAAGCCACAAACCCAGGCACCGTGAGCGCGCCGTCCTTGGCAATATTGGGGGCAATGGAATCGTCGGGCTTGAAATGCAACAACAGCGCATCGTCGTTGTATAGGCTCACGGTTCCTGCAAAAATCGTGGTCGAGGAGTCGTGGTCGCTGGAGTCTGGTAGCGAACGGATCGTCGTGAAGTCAAAATCCCCAACATATTGCTCTCGGTAGCTGAAGCGGTCACAACCCAAGGCGAGCATCAACAAGATGGGTGCGATCCACAATTTTTGAGTCCAATTCATCCTGCAAAGCAATGCGATCTTTGCAACACTTGCAAGATCACACGCACAAGCCCACGCTGAGACGCACCATGGCAGTTGGCCTCTACCTACAGGCTTATTGCTGATGCGCGGCTCAATCGTCTATTCGCAGCCTATTTGCGCACCCCATGCAAGGTCCAAGCATTGTACCCACCAACTGGCGAGATGCCCCCTGCACTGGCATCAAAATGGTCCTTGTCGGTAAAGCGACCTGCCAGCGTGGATCCTTCTGGGCCATGCATCACCCCGTGCTTGTCGATCGAGACCTCAAAATTGATCGCCCAATCGGCCGTCACAAATTGCAGGGACTGCCGATCCTCGGCAAAATCGACCGTCGTCGTCGATACGATCCCCCAAGTCTCACTGGGGCTGTAGGCATTGATGGTAAAGATCCCGGTCACCTCAAACTCCCCGACATACTTGTGCCGGAAGTCAAACTTGCTTTCGCTACAGGATTGCAGGAGCGCTAGCGCAAACACAAACCCTAAAATCGTCCATTGAGCCTTCATGTCATGCTTTGTCTTGGATTCACAGCGACGAATATCGCAGGGCGTAGCGAATTCTGCAGACTCAACTTAGCCAGTGTGTTACACAGTTAGCTGGGCATCGCCGAGATCGGCTCGACCGTCGGTTGCCACCCCGAAATTGTTTTTTGCTACCCCATCTTCGATTCCACGACCGCCATGATCTCCCCGAGGGTCATCGCGCTGTCATTGACAAGGCGTGCGACCTTGCCGCCGAGCTCGATCTTGAGCGCTTCATCCTTGAGGCTGCCAAGGTTGATGCGCACATTCAGTCCCGCCCCTTGGATGCAGGTGTGGATGCAAAGCGCGCCTACACCCGCGTCGGTGATCGAGGCGGGATTGCCGCCGTCGGCCATTTGGCGGATGAGGGCATAAGCCTCAAAAGATGTTTGCATCACTTGCAGCGGGATGCGTGCTGCGTATTCATTGGCACTTTGGATGGCGGCGCTGCGCGCGGCCTTCTCGGCGTCGCTGTCTTTGGGAAGGCGATAGGCATCCATCACCTTGTTGAAGGCGGCGGTGTCTTCATCGACAAGATAGAGGAGCTGATCCTTGATGCCCTGCGCCTGCCTCGCGACAGCACTGAATTCAGGGATGCGCGCATCCCAACCTTGCTTGCTCGCGCTCAGATTGGCGACCATGCCGCCGAGCGACACCCCAAGGGCACCCACCAAGGCAGACACTGAGCCACCGCCTGGCGCAGGCGAATCGGCCAGGGTCTCGTTGCAAAACTGGCGCAGGTTCATTTTCACTAGCTTGCGCGCATTTTCGTCGGCGATGCGGTACTCGATGATCTTTTCCTTGGGGACAAATGGATACAATTCGTCGAGGCCCATGGATTTGATGGCGATGCGGATCAATTCCTCCTCGCTCACGCCGTCGCTCACGTTTTGCTTTTGCAAGTAGTGGCGGCCTGCATCGAGCATGGCATTGAGGGGCAAGAGCCCCACGATCTCGCTGCCCGTCACGCGCAGGCCACGTGCGGTCGCGCTCATGCAACACGCATCAAAGGCCGCGTGCAAGGGCGTCACGCTCACATTCGTGAGGTTCATGCTCACCTGCGCGATGCCATATTCTTCCACCATCCAGCCGATGGCCTTCACGCTTTTGAGCATGCCTGGCTCACGGATTTCCTCGCCATTTGCGTCGAGGATTTTTTTGCCCCAAGGCGTGCCATCTTCCGTTTTGGGACGGCCATTTTCGCGCACGTCAAACGCAACCGAATTGGCACGGCGCACCGAGGTCGTGTTGAGATTGGCATTGTAGGCGATGAGAAAATCACGCACGCCGATCACAGATTGGCCAGCCTTGGCATTAAATTCCTGAGGCCCAAAGTCGGGTTTCCACTCGGGTAGATAGATCTTGGTCGCAAAGGCCTCATACTCCCCCGCGCGAATGATTGCGAGGTTGCGACGCTCAGGCGTCGTAGCCGCCATCTCGTAGAGATAGACGGGGATGCCCAGGGCGCCTACTCTTTTGCCGAGCTCTTGGGCCCAGGCCACGCATTCCTCAAACGAGATCCCGGAGATCGGGATCAGCGGGGTCACATCCGTCGCGCCCATGCGAGGGTGCGCACCCTTGTGGGAGCGCATGTCGATCAGTTCGGCAGCCTTGGCGATGCCACGGTAGGCAGCCTCGACGACATTGGCAGGCTCACCTACAAATGTCACGACCGTGCGGTTGGTGCTCGCGCCCATATCGACATCGAGCAGGGAGATGCCCTCGACCGACTCGATGGCGTCGGTGATGAGCTTGATTTTATCTTTGTCGCGGCCCTCGCTAAAGTTGGGGACGCATTCTATGAGTTGTTTCATGCTTTGGAGTCTTGATGACGCGGCTAAGATAGTGGGTTTTGGGGGAATGTTGCGGCATCTCGCCTGGTAGGCGATTACCTCTTTTTTGGGACAAATCTCAAAATCCGACAAAACATTGCCCAATATCCCACATTTCGTAGCAAAATGTTTGCAATATTTCCCTGAATATGCGTACTTTGCTAATTCATAGTAAGCCGCGCTCAGCTCTGCGCCCGTAAAAAATTGTCTGCAATCATGAATGCCGAAGAACAAAACATTATCATCTACAACACCGCTGATGGAAAGGCTGCCGTTTCGCTATTTGCCCGTGACGGCAGTGCCTGGATGAGTCAAAAACAGCTTGCTGAACTTTTTGACACCTCTATCCCCAATGTCAGTATTCATATATCTAATATACTGAATGACAATGAATTAAATGATAATTCAGTTATTAAGGATTATTTAATAACTGCCTCCGATGGCAAGGAATACAACGTGACGTTTTACTCCTTGGAGATGATCCTAGCGATCGGTTTCAGGGTGCGCAGCAAGCGTGGTACTCAGTTCAGAATCTGGGCGAATAGCCACCTGCGGGAATACCTGGTCAAGGGCTTTGTGATGGACGATGAACGGCTCAAGAACCCCAATGGGCGATTTGACTACTTTGATGAGTTGCTGGAGCGCATCAGGGAGATCAGAGCCTCCGAGAAACGGTTTTACCAAAAGGTGAGGGACTTGTTTGCGCTCAGCAGCGATTACGACACCACTGACAAGGCCACGCAGATGTACTTTGCGGAGACGCAAAACAAGCTGCTCTATGCCGTCACTGGGCAGACCGCCGCCGAGGTGATCGTCGCCCGCGCCGATGCTAGCCTACCCAACATGGGCCTGACCTCCTGGAAAGGCAACGTCGTGCGCAAGCAAGACATCATCGTCGCCAAAAACTACCTGAATGCCGATGAGTTGGATACACTGAACCGCTTGGTAGTGCTGTTTTTGGAGAGTGCGGAACTGCGTGTGAAAAACCGGCAAGACATCACGATGCGTTTTTGGCGGGAAAATGTGGATCGACTATTGGAGTTTCAAGACAGAGTGGTGCTGCAGGGTGTCGGGAATATCAGCCATGGCGTGATGGAGGAGCAAGTCAAGGAAATCTATGCCGCCTATGACCAACGCCACAAGGTCGTTGATGCCGCAACGGCGGATTTGTTTGACTTAGAGGAAATTCGGGCGCTGGAGGAAGAGGTTGGGAAGCGATGAATGAGGGGCACCTCAAAAAAACCATGAGGCTGCGTTGCTCAGTCATTTAAATCTAGCAACCAGACTTGCAATTCCAAATGACAAATACTAGGTTTACAGCAAGCATTGTACGAGCAACATCGGTCTGCCATTAACCTTTGAAAACTGACTAGTCCATTCTGGAAGGAAAATGATCGCTTGGTATACTTGCCCTACCTAGACGCAGGCAACTAAATGTTGCCTCTTGATTGAACAATTATTCTTACTGATAATATTTTAATTCATAAAAAAATGAGAACAAGACTATCCTTAATCATCTTTACAGCCCTGTTGCTGAATTGTTTGGATGCATTTTCACAACCCACAATCACGGCGACAGGCATCAATCCAGTGCTGGGAGAAAGCGTAAACATCTATTTCGGTTCCTATCAAAGCCCTGGTAATGCGGGTGCCAATCAGACTTGGGATTTCACAGCATTGGCTGGCTCCACTGGTGAATTGAACTCATGCATCTCCTCTGCATCGACTGCCAATGCCAGCAGCTTCCCCAACTCCAATGTCGCGTTGAGCTCATCTCCTGCATCTATGAGGTATTACCGCACCACCAGCGCAGCCCTTGAAAATCACGGCACCTGGGTAGGCAACGTCCTCACGCCATTCTCAGATCCCGAAGATCTGGTACGCTTCCCCTTCACCAGCGGTAATTCATTTACCGACACTTGGTCTGGAACTTATACCACGAGTTACCAAATCTTTCGCAAGGGCACGACGAGCGTCACCGCCGATGCTTTTGGCACCATCACCACACCCGCAGGGACATTTACAAATGTATTGCGGGTTCATTTTGTGCAAGCTTATCAAGATTCCTTCAATTTTGGTGCGCCCTTTGTCATCACTATCAACAACGATGAATATATGTGGTACCAAGAAGGATTTCACAACCAAGTCGCTACCACATTTGCACTCACAAGTTCATCTGGATTGAATGCCACTGGAGCGAGTTATTCCTCGACGGGCCCCGTCGCCGTGGCCAACACCACAGACCTCATTGCATCGGCAAATCTGTTTCCCAACCCAGCAGCCGATTACATGACACTCGAATTGGAACTGCCTCAAAGTCAAGACATAGGTGTGCGCGTGTTCAATTCACTAGGCCAGCAGGTGAATGCCATGGATGCAACCAAAGGCAACCCCGGCATCAACCGATTTGAGATGGCTGTCGATCAGCTCTCCGAAGGCATCTATTTTGCAAAGATCACGGTCAATGGACAGGTAAGCTCCACCAAACGATTTGTCGTGGCGCGATAGAACACTGCACGAAAAAGTATTTCTATTAGGTTGTAGGGGCAGGATGATCTTGCCCTTACAATCATTTTTTCAAAAGGGGGAATATCGACTTTTGTCTCAATCCCCAAAATAGGTAATTCCCAATTTCACAAAAAACGCTTTCAGCAAGTCATATTTGCCTTCGCAGAACTCAATTGTATTGCGGTCTTCGAATGTACACTTGACCCGCACACATTGAAAACAAACCTCCATGCTTTCAAATATCCTGCCATTAGCATCCCTGAACAAGACGACCTGCTTCGGGAAATAGCACCCGTTTATATCGTCATAACCAATGCGCAATGACTTTGAAAAATTGTAGTTGTACAGAATATCCGTGAAGGCATCGATCTGATGGCTGGTGAGTATGACCCGCTCGAAGGTATCAGGCTGAACCACGGCCTTCTCCGCTTCACCTACGATCGTCCCGAAATCATACTCATACACACCCTTGAAGGACGCGACCTCAATCGTGACTGCAACATCGAAGGGGTAATTGCGTTTCCGTTTTGCGGCACCGAGGTGGCCATTGTGGTAGCATTCTTGACTGCTGCGATCGACCTTGGGAGGTCCTGGAGCACGATGGGAGGGCGTGCAAGCAAGCGCCAAGAGCAAAACGAATGTTCCCAGAAAACATTGGAATTTCCCCATACCTCAGCTCATCTTCCCATGTATCATCCTAGAAATCAAACCATTGCTCGTCGCAATATCTGCGCGAAGCACACCAAAGAGATGCAATACAATATAGGCGTACATCCCCCATTGGCCGAGCTCGTGGACTTGCTTGATCGGGCGATGGTAAGTGTCAAAGATCCCGACATCCTCGAAGGCGAGTCCCAGGCCAGTCGTGGCCATGATGAAAATGAGTACGTAAAAGACGAGGTAACCGCGCTTGACCCAGACATAATGGCGGCGATCCTGCTTCTCGACATCCGAGGCGGGCGCGAGATGCAACGCACGCTTGATCTTGTTGCGCAACTTCTCTTCCTTGGACACGACCACCTCAATCACCAAACGGCTCAAGAGCAGGAAGGAAATGCCGTAACCGATCCATGTGTGCAAGACCCAAAGCTTTTCAGGAAAATAATGGGCGATGCCACGGGCTTGCTGTTCATTGAGTTCAACGCCACCGTCCATGGCCTCCACCATCACCATAGGGGCATTGGCGCGGGTATCGAAGACGTACTCGGCAAGCAAAACCAAGACGATGGTGGAGATCACTAAGAGGAAAAAGGTCCAGTGCCAGATGCGAATGAGCGCGGAGTGGCGCTCATTGAAGAGGGAGGATGAATGTGCTGTTTCCATACAATATTGATCAAAAAAGGTGCTGCGCTATTGCAACTCTGGGCGATTTCGACAAATGGATCAAGAAATGCAAACTATGACGATGCCCGTCAACGGTCAGGAGCGCCTTTTTTTCCATGACGTCCAAACATGAAACATCCAAATCCTCAGCGCCGCGCCAAAATCAGTAAGTCGGTCGTCACACCTTCTCCCGCTGAATAGACGACGCGCTGCAAGTCCAAGACAACAAATCCACTCGCCTCCATCGCCGCAGTCAAATAGCGCGCCTCATGATAATACATATAGATCTCGTCGCCTTGGCTGCCTTTGCGCCAGCCCGATGTGCTGTAATCGTCTTCCATGGTGCTCAGGTAAAGCACCCCGCCTGGATGAAGCTTGCTTGCCGCATCTGTGATGAACTGCATCGCTTCTTCCCGCGACAAATAGGGCAAGAAGAATCCGCAGACGATGGCGTCATATTGCGCGGGAAGCTGCGCAATTGCCCTGCCATCGTGCAATTCAAACCGCGCCGTCGGGTTGTTCGCTTGCGCCAAGGTCAGCATGTTGGGAGCGAGATCCGTTCCCAGAATTTGCAAGTCGGGTCGCTTGTAGAGTAGATATCGCGTGACATTCCCTGGGCCACAGGCGATTTCCAAAACTTGGGCATTGCGCGGAGCGATATGCGCACAGAGCACATCGAGCGATCCATGATAGAGAGCGACGTCCATAAATTTGGCTTGGTAGTCGCTTGCATATTTGTCGAAGATATCGACAGCGATTTGGTTTCCATTCATGTCGAAAAAGCTATCTGTGTACCTTACCCTGCAATTTCCTAGTTCTAAAACTGCTTCAATTTCGAGTAATTGGGGGAGAAAGGCAAGTCTCACGGCAGGTGTCGGGTCATATCGACCAAAAGTTTTCAGGCCACGGGCCTCTTAGCGCAATATTGCAGCGCATCGTGCTACGCATACCAACATTCACCTTGCCTTAAAACACAATCTGCATTTGGATGTACAGGCGGTCGTCATGCCCTCCTGGAATATCTTTCACTCCCCCTCTGAAAACATAATTTGCGAGTATGCGAAAGCGGTCCTCTGGATTTCCGTAGTAGGCTCCACAAGTGAGCACTTTCCACTCGTCTTCAAACACGTCATATCTCACCAAAGGTCCAACCTTCCACTTGGTTTTGAGGGCCAATAAGGCTTGATATCCCATCGGCTCTCCATACAATGTGTCACTCACGATATCCGTGCCACGCGCGTATTCGCTTGCAAGAAAAAATCGCTTGTGATCGACCTGCAAATCCACTCCAATTCGCTCAAAATCCACATACAGGTCATCAGATGGATCAACGACATCATCAAAAAGATACCTGATTCCGCCGATCCCAAATGAGCCGGCAAGGCGCAACGTGAGATCATCCTTTTTGTATCGGATGCCCACACGGCCCCACAAGGCTTTTTTGGAATTAAAATCAAAGGGCCCCGCAACGTTGGAGCGTGTGCCGTTGGTAAACGTGACCGCATCTTCAATCCGTAAACGGTCATTGACCTTAATCTCCCCAAGTATTCCTACCCCTATATCGCGCAAATTTTCACCCCGAGAGACACCATCAGACATTTCTGCACGATTTACAGTGTACAACTCCTTCATAGGTTGCCGATTTTCCCAACCAAATTGTGTTTTTTGCTGACCTACCCGAATAGTCTGATGCCGTAGGACTTTGAGTCCAATGAAAGCATCTCTCAATATCCCTCCTTGCTCTGGCGCACGGGGATCAACCATGATTTCATAAAATGCAAATTTGTTGATCTTACCTTTGGCTGTCAATCTTGCACGCAAGATCCTGAATCCGTCGGGATCTCGTACTGTGTCGCCATTGGTATTGAATTCGTTGAGGTAATGGACCTGCAACATTCCTGAAATCGTAGGCAGATATTTTGCCAATTTTTTCTTCGTACTGTCGGGCGAGACCGTTTGCTGCGCAAAGCAAGACCCGACAATCAACAAACAGCCGATTGCAACCATGATGCTTTTCATATTGCAATGAACATTTGAATTCTGAATACATTCTGAATTCAGAATTGAATGGGGATACAGTCACATGAATGCACTGGACGATTAACCCGAGATACATTATTTGGTGCGCTTCTTGGACTTCGCTGCCGCCTTGTCCAAATTGGACTGGATGCGGTAGGCAACGATGCGTGAGATGAGGGCTGCTGGCAAGGGCTCATCCAATGGAAATTGCACGGCACCCTTCGACCATTTGTAGGGTCCAAATTCATGCTGAAAGGCCTCGATCCCTGAACCCGAAGGATAAAAACCGATATGTTTCTTGTAACCCGCAAAATAGACCAAGATGCCATGGCAATCATAGGCAGGCATTTTGTAGCTGATAACCTCCTCGGCCATGGGCGCAGCTTGCTGGATGATCCATCGGATTTCCTCCAATTTTTCGCGAACCTCTACGGGAAAGGTTGTGATATACTGATCGACTTCGTTGGTAGGCATCGTGCTCCAATTTCTTGGAAAAATACACAATGTCGGTCGAATGAACAATGGCGGTTGTAGGGCAAAGTCACCAAATTGAAGCGGGAGGCTCTGAGCGGGGTCGCACTCCCCATGAAAAGAAGTGTGGTCCAAATTCACCAAATTGAAACGGGAGCTGTGCCTGTCCGGCACATTGTGCGGGAGCTCCTGCGCTGAAGCAATCGCGAGCCGCGCGAGTTCCCGCTCAGAGAGCGGGAACTCGCGCGAAGAATAGCTTCCGAATTTGTCGCCGCTCCCCTAAAAAGACGTGTACAACAAATTTTGCCTATCTTTGCCTATACACGCGTTGCAATGAAAATTGGAAGCCCCATACTGCGCCCATCCCTCTGCAAAGGCCCTTTGCTGGGCCTTGCCTTGCTCCTATCCGCCTTGACCCTGAGCGCCCAACCTGACCCCCTGCTCGAGCATTTTTCGATCTCCCAAAATGATGGTCGCGTCTTGCTCAACTGGGTCACTCGCCCAGGTAGCACCTGCGAAGGCGTGTATGTGATGCGCTCGACCGACAGCCTCAACTACGAGCTCATTTACCACTATCCAGGCATCTGCGGCGGGCCCAATACCGCAATGTCCTACAGCTACCTCGACGAGCACCCCGTCGCCAACTACCGCAACTTCTATCGCTTGGAGCTCGGCCGTGTGGGCACCACAGGCGTGCGGGCCATTGAAGTGGTCGATTTGCGCGACCAAGGCTACCAAGTGCGCCCCCATCCCGTAGTGGCCACCTCCAAGGTCTATTTCGACAATCCCAACCGAGAGCCCTGTCTCCTCGTGTTGATCAACACGTTGGGGATCGTGCAAGCACAATGGGAAACCCGAGAACAATCGATTGACCTGCAAAGCTCCAATTTCCAGCCTGCCATGTATTTCCTGCGCATCCAAGACCCCGATGGGAAAGTCAAGGCCAAGGGAAAAGTGCTGATCTTGCACTGACAGGAAGTGGCCAAAATCGTTTTCTTCCTACTTTTGACAGAAATGATTGATTGGTAGATGAAAACCCCACCCATCGACTCCGAAGAAGAATATGACCGCGCACTCGTGCGTCTAGAGGAACTCTTGGACGCTCCCCCACGCTCGGTGGACACCGAGGAGCGCGAATCTTTGCTCGAAGCCATCGAGGAATACGAGGAAGCGCATTATCCGATCACGCCCTTGGGACCGAGAGGATCGGCCTGACTAGCGATCTGTGCGCAAAATGATTTTGGAGCTTGCCTTATTGGATCACCTTTCCCATCACGGCCTCGCCGCCCGCGCGCACCTGCACGAGCCACATGCCCGCTGGGCCAGCTTGCGGCACATGCACATGGTTGCGGCCAGGTGATAGCGCGAGGTCTCCGCGATAGAGGATCCGCCCCTGCACATCGCTCACTTCCAGCTGTCCTTGTCGCCCATTGGGGCAATCGAGCAGCACATCGATGCCGTCGGGGGCACTTGCCAAATACATTTTGAGGCGATGGGCATCGGCCATGTCCACGAGGACCATGCTACTGAGCTGGGCCCCACCATTGTTGTCTTGGCTGCGCAAGCGGTAAATGTTGGGACCGACATGCGGCTGCGCATCGATCCAGTCAAACTGCCCCGTCGCGCCAGCAACCATCGTCTGCAAGGCCACAAAATGGGTATCCCCATTGCTACGTTCGAGCACGATCGCGCCGCCTATTGGTTCATCGATGTCCCAGGTGCAATGCACAGCCTTGCCCTCGGGACCCGCGCTAAAGCTCGGGAAAGCCATTGGCAAGATAGCACCGCAACCGCCGCCGCCAGCGGCTGTGAGGCTCAGGGTATAGGTGAGGCGCACCGCCGAACCGTTGGCGGCCGTGCCAGGAAAGCCACCTGAGCCGAAGTTGCCATTCCACTTGCTGCGATAGACCGCGGCGCCGTAGCTGGCCGTGCGCCGAAACCAAGGTTCGTTCACGCGATAGACGTTGGAGCGGTTTTCAAAGAGGATCTCGAGAGCGCTCGCACCGTCGTAGGCAAAGGGGGTTACATTGAAGGCGATCGTGTAAAGGCCCGACATGGGAAAGCTGTAGGTGCCGTTGAAACATTGCGTGAAGCCCGTGGTCGTCGGGTACTGGGCATTGGGGTAGCTCGTGACAGCCGTATGGCGCAGCCATACCTGCTGGCTCGCATAGGTCGTCGGACCAAAACTGTTATCGACATAGATCTGGATGCCAGTGAAGCTGGCTGCACCGCCCATCTGCGATTGCAAAAACGTATTGGCGCCCCAGCTTTGGGTATGGCCATCGCTGGGATGGGTGGCAATCGGGAACTCGGGCGTCGTGAAAAGAGAGCTGCACTGGGCAAACAAACCACTGGGAAGCGCGATACATACACAGAGCAACTTAAACAAAATGCCTTTCTTCATCATATACAGGACCATTACCAATTTGAAGGTAGGCAATCGATCGGTCTCCTGCAATGCTACAATACTTGCAACGTAAGGATTTCGCAAAGAATCAACCTCTTGCAGGCGTAGATTCTCCCTCAAAAAAAGCCTACCTTCGACTCCTAATAAGAAACTGCCGTGAATGCGATGCTGCGTGTGTTTTGTTTGAGTTGGGGGGTCGCCTTGCTGTGGATGGGAATCCCCACCGCCCTCTTGGCCCAGCAAGACGAGGACCTTCACAAATATTTTGACGATGGTGGCCTATCCGCCCGCAAAAACATTGTCTCGACCAACTTGCTCTCGCCGATCTCTGGCGTGGTGGGCCTGCGCTATGAGCGCGGCATCGGCAAGCGCTTTGCGATCGAAGTCGGTGCCTACAAGCTCATTCCCTTTTACCTATATGAGCTGATCTTGCCGATCAATTTCTATTTCAGCTACTTTGAGCCCAAAGGTGGCTGGGGCATATCGCTCTCCCCACACGTTTACTTCTTCGACAAGGCCCCAGAATACCATTACATGGGTCCACGTTATGGGTTTCGCAAACACAGCCTTCAAAATGGAGCCACGGTCGCGGTCCACGACCTCACGATCGACTATGGCTTCAACGCCTTTCTGGGGAAACATTTTATGTTTTGCTATGACCTGGGGGTTGGGTATCGCCGCATGATCTTTGATGGCTCGGCTGCACCTGCCATGAGCTACCTGCCGCGCCTGGAAACGCATGGCAGCCTGTATTCCTTTTTGTCGATCGGTATCGGTGTCATGTTTTGATTGTTTCACCTTGCTAAAAAATCAACATCCATGCATTTGAAAAACATCCTTGGAATCTGTCTTTGGCTTTTTGTGGGCCAGTGGGCGATCGCGCAGCAGGTCAAGTGGGGTCCGATCCACAAGGAAAAAGCGAAGGTTTTGATCACCGACATCGTGAGCCACAATCCGAGTCAGACCATCGTCATGAAGGCCAGAGGCAGATTGGGTTTCCTTCAAAGTGGCTCCCAACTTGAGCGCATGGATGCCAGTTTCAACTCGTCGCTGATCATGAAACTCGCACCTGTCTTTGAGGACAATTCCCTAGACGTAGAGTTTTGCTTTGAAAGCAACGGGCAAATCTATCTCTTTTGCTCGTTTGCCAACCACAAGCTCGACAAGCGCTTCCTCTTCTTGCAACGTGTGAATGCAACGAGTCTCAAACTAGAAGGTCCGATCCGCAAGATCGCCGAGCTGAGTTTTGCCAAACGTTATCGGCAAGGCGGTTTTGGCTACACATTTTCCCGAGACAGCTCACATGTCGTCATCTACGCCAATACTGAGCTACGCAAAAACGAACCCGAAAAGTATGGCATCTACGTCCTGGACCAAGACATGGAAGACGTCTGGTCCAAAGAGGTGACCCTTCCCTACCTGGAGTCTAGGTTTGCCGTGGAGGATTTCACTGTGGACAATGATGGAAACGTCTTTTTGCTCGGAGTCAAGTTCCAGGAAAAGGGAGAAAGCAAACGGCGCGGCACGCCCAATTATGAATACCGCATCTTGGGCTACCGCGAGGATGGTGCAGACGTGGAGGAATACGAAGTCGCGCTCGGAGGCATGTTCCTTTCAGACATGAAAATCGATGTTTCGCCCAAGCGTGACATCATCTGCGCAGGCTTTTATTCCGAGCAAGGTACCTTCAGCATCAAAGGCACCTATTACATCCGCATCGACCGCAAGACCAAGGAAATCGAAAAAATGAGCGCCAAAGAGTTTGACATCGATTTCATTACGATGAACTTCACCCAGCGCCAAGAGAAAAAAGCGAAGCGAAAAGCGGCGAAGGGCAAAAATATAGAACTCTACGAGTATGACCTGCGCGACATCATCCCGCGCGCCGATGGCGGCGCCGTACTCATGGCCGAGCAATATTATGTGACCGTCATCTGCCGCACCGACCCTAGGACGGGCATCACCACCTGCACCAATTATTACCACTACAATGATGTGATCGTGGTGAGCATCGACAAAAGTGGTGACATCGAATGGGCCACCAAGGTTTCCAAGCGGCAAACCAGCGTGAACGATGGCGGCTACTACTCGTCCTACGTGAGCATGGTCACCAACGAGAAACTGTATCTGGTGTACAATGACCACAAAAAGAATCTGGATCCAAGCCTGAAGCAAGGCCAATATTACAATTTCAGTGTGCGCGACAAAAACGGGGTCGTGGTGCTGGCAAGCATCGATGGCGAGGGAAATGTGAGCCGCAAAGCGCTTTTCTCCAATGCCGAAATCACTGCGATCACCGTCCCCAAACTCTGCAAGCAAGTCAATAAAAAACAGCTGCTCATGTTTGCCAAGGTGCTCAAAGGCTCCCAATTTGGACTCGTTTCCTTTTGAGCAAGTGTGCCCATGCGATATGCGATCGCCGATCAGAAGTGCTTACTAGCCATCTGGAGCCCGAAAAATTCGGCAACCTGAAGCGGGAGCCTCCGGCTCCAACGCTGAACCAACCTTGAGCCTCTGGCTCAAGAATCAAGTACCTGCCGAGTTTAGCTTTGCTGAACACGTTGGTCGTCCACCCAAGCTAGGGTGGCAGCATGGGCGCGTTGAGATTTTCCCTATTTTTGCCCAATGCGAGCTACAATTTGGTTCATGATCACCGCGACGATGCTGCTCAGCGCCTGCCAGCAGGCAGCCTCGGCCGAGACTGACTATGGGGCGATCGGAGAGAGTATTTCCGAGAAAAATCCCCACATGCCCACGACCTTTGTGGACACGACTGGCAGCAAATATGCCTGGTTCAAGATGTACAACCCCGTGCAGGCCCTGCAACACCGCATCGCACCACCCGAGGGTTACGTGCGCAAGCCACTTCCAGAGGGCAGTTTTGGGGAATGGCTACGCGGCATCCCCATCAAACCCGGCAAGCCACAAGTCATGCTCTTCAATGGCCAACCCAAGGAAAACCAGGAGGCACAATTTGCAGTCGTGAACATCGATGTCGGCAAGCGCGACTTGCAGCAATGCGCAGACGCCGTGATGCGCCTGCGTGCCGAATACTTGTATTCCCAAAGCCAGCATGAGGCGATCCACTTCAACTTTACCAGCGGTGCCAACTGTGCTTGGACGCAGTGGAAGCAAGGTTATCGCCCGTCGATCGCTGGGGCCAAGATCAATTGGGTCAAGAAAGCGGAACCCTCGGCTTCCCATGAAAACTTTCGTGCTTACATGGATGTGATCTTTACCTATGCAGGCACCGCTTCCCTGGAAAAGGAACTTGAAAAAATCGGCTCGCTCAAGGCGATGCAAATCGGCGACGTGTTCATCCAAGGCGGCTTTCCAGGCCACGCCATCCTTGTGATGGACGTCGTGGAAAATCCCGACAACGGCCACCACAAGTATCTGCTCGCCCAGAGCTACATGCCTGCCCAAGACATGCACATCCTCATCAACCCCCTCGACCCCAAATCGCCCTGGTACGACGCCGAGGCCATAGGCCCCGTCGAGACCCCGGAATGGTCATTTTTGCAGCAAGACATCCGCCGATTCAAGGATTGAAAATGGCCCTCCCCGCAAGATCAATGTCATTGAGTGAAGGATTTTGAACCTGAAATCGGTACGCTTTGCAAGCCTGAAAGGCTTGAATGTGAGTAGCCGCGGACGAAGTCCGGGGCTACCGCGAATCACCGATCCAGCAACCCAGAATGGGTTGAATGTTACCAACCTACAAGGATGGCTGTCAACACTCAACTCCGCTTGCGGCGGATTGGCACTCCTACGGGTTCGCAGACTGTGGGTGAAACCCATGATGATGCACCCGCAAAGCACGTGATCAATCTGGTCGATGCTGCTTGATGAATGCTGTCGGTACGAGGAACCCCGTCGTGTCTTCCCCATAACCGCCACCGAGGCCCATATTGGCTTGGTGCCGCATCTCAAAATGCAAGTGCGCCCAATAGGCACCATGGGCATCGCCGATGGTGCCGAGCTGCTGCCCGCGCTGCAGCGTGTCCCCGACTTGCACCATCATCTGATCGAGGTGCGCATACAGCGACTCGATGAGGCGTGGCGCGACCCCCGAGCCGATGTTGTGCTGCACAATCACCACATTGCCCCAGCCAGCGCCATAGTCTTCCGCAGTGTGCACGATGCCCATCCCCGTCGAGAAGACGGGATCGCCCTTGTCGGTATTCCCGCCACCGACCCCATTCCAATCTTCGCCAAGGTGATTGTTTTCCTGAAATTTTTGTGCGTTGTAATACTTCTTGGCATCTGGCGGACCCACGGGGAAGTCAAAACCATCTGTAGGCGGTGGCACTACAGCTATTGCGCCGACAGGTATGAAGGGGGTTTCGGATGCCTCATGTAGCGCAATCGCCTTGCCATCGCCCAACTGTGATGGACTCCCTTGGGCGACAAGCTGCATGACCAGCACCACTGCAATCGACGCTGTGATCGCACTGCCAATGGCAAACCACAAGAATCTCCTATTCATAGTTTTTTGAGCGGGCGATGGGCCTCGATGAATGCCGTAGGATCGACAAAGCCGAGGGTATCCCCGGCATAGCCGCAACCGACCTCCTTGCCGGGCTTGGTGCGCGCCTCAAAATGCAGGTGGGCATGGTACTTGCCGTCGGCATTGCCGATGGTGCCGATCACCTCCCCGCGTTTCATGACATACCCAGGGCGCACCCAAGAGGTCGATACGTGGGCGTAAAAGGTCTCGATATAGCGCGGCGCGTCCCGAGTCCCATAGTTGTGCAAGAGGCGGATCACATTGCCCCAACCAGGGCCCACAAATTTGGAAAAGATCACTACGCCAGTTGCTGCAGCATATACATAGTCTCCAAAATCGGTATTGCCCCCGCCTGCGCCATTCCAATCTTCCCCCAAGTGCTCCAAATCTTTGGGGAGAAATCCCCGCGCCTTGAAGTAGGTCTTGGCGTCGGGTGGCCCGACTGGGAAATCAAAACCGTCACAAGGCATTAGCTTTGCGAGCAAAGCTGTATCAATTGGCGGCGCCTCCTCAGCCACCCAATCGACCTTGGGAGTCCCTGTCACCACTGCCGATGTCGTGCCTTGTGAATAGTCGGTGAGATTCTCTACCCCAGCATCGCCACAACCCGTCGCGATCACCATCGATCCTATCGTCACAGTCACCAGCAAACCAAATTGGAAGATTGCACGAAAATTGCTTATCCGCATAGCGGCAAAGTTAAGGTGGAACTTTATTCCTCCACAGTAGATCTCGTTACAAATTCAGTATCAGGCAAAAAAGCTTCCCCTTCAAGGGTAAGAAATTAAATATTCGTCGCAAATAGGTCGAGGTTCGCATGAGGTCTACTATAGGTTGGTCGAAGAAAATCCCACCTTTAACGGTTTAGATCAAAAATTCTTCGAAAAATTTGGTGCATCTGAAATTTCCTTTCGTATATTTGAATCATAGAAACAACATAGAATATCAGTCGCAGCGGCTAAGCAGCTTGTAAAAGATTGTGAACTGCTGCGTTGTCATAAATTTAGAGGGTGATTTTTGATTCTTTTCATGAAGCCCCGGGTCCCAAACCCGGGG
>JANORP010000207.1:0-6637 GCA_031415375.1 Bacteroidota bacterium
GAGCCAAGACGGCACAAATGCATCAGCACCCCGGTGAAGAAAAGGCATTCGGGCGGATAGGTAATGAAGTCTTGGTTCCTCGGATCCTCGACCACCTCGAAAAGCTTGCGAGGCGACCCGAAAAAATGGTGCAGAAGACGAAGAAGCCCTCTGACCGTTTCCTTCTTCCAATCAGCGTTTTGATGGTCACATTAGGCAATTTCGATTGAAAAACCCTTTCAACAATCCCCAAATCCACATCCCGGAGTGCGAAAAATAGCTCACTCTTTGTTGCTGCATATTGGGTTTTGGCGACTAGTCCGCCGTGACGATGTCGGCTTGTGCCATCAAGGGTTGCCCAGACATGCGCAGCAGCACCTGCGCGGTCGCGACCACATCGCGCTCGCAGTAGCGTGCGATCCGATCATAATTTTGTTCTACCCAAAAGACCTCGCCCACCTTGCTGCCATCGATGTCTTCCTTGGGACTGGGCACACCAAAGACGGCACATAGCAAGTCGAGGCTGGTGAAGCTTTTGTAGTCCCCAAATTTCCAAAGTTGCATCGTGTCGATGAGACGCACCTCCCAAGGTTTCTTGCTTTGCATCTCACCCAAGATTTTGGGGAGCGGCAGACCATTGATCAAATAGCGGCGCCCCAGGTAGGGAAAGTCAAATTCCTTGCCGTTGTGGGCACAGAGGGTGCGCTCGGGACGCTGAGTGAAGTGATCGAGCAGGATTGCAAACGCTGTGAGCAGCTCGTTTTCGTCGGGTCCAGAAAAGGACTTGAGCTTAAAATGTGGCTGGTCGTCTTGGTAGCGGATGAATCCGCAAGAGATACAAACGACCTTGCCAAACTCCGCATAGATGGCTGCTCGGCTTCGGTAGAGGTGCTCTGGCGTATGAGGTTCCTCTGTGCGCTCCTTGAGCAAATCGGCCTTGCGCTCCCAGAGTTGCTGGAAATTGTCTGGCAATGACGCAAAATCGGGTGCCACCGAAGCGGTCTCGATGTCCAAAAACAAGATTTGCTCGAGTTGATTGCGGGTGTACATCGGCTACTTATTTCAGTTTGAAACTACCCTTCTCGCCGAGTTCACGCGCCTCTGGGATCAATTGGACAGCACGGCGCAGCACATTGTCACTCTCATGAAATATGGGGTAGAAAGCGTCGTTGTCAAACAAGCGCCGGCCCACAAATGCCTTGATGTAAATGCTAATGTCGCGCTTGGAAGTCGCCAAGCCCACAGGATCCAACTTTACCTTCTTTCCCTCGGCAAAGTTGATGAAGTCTGCCAGCAAGGCATCATCGACCTTGAAGGTTGTATTGAATTTATTGGCGCTCCCAAATTGGTTTTTGAGTTCGGGGTGCAAGTCGCCGTAGTGGTAAGCATATTGCCTGAAGATATTTTGGGCGATGAGGTCGCTCAAGTATTCGCTGTCTTGGGTCGTGTCGCGCGCCACAAAGACGTCGGGCATGATACCGCCGCCGCCATATACCACGCGACCAGAATTGGTCTTGAACTTGAGCGAATCGGGCAGGTTGATCTTGCTGGGATCATAGATTTCGCCTGACTCAAAGCGCTCCACGACTTCCATGTCATATTCCTTGGCCGACATTTGAAAAGGTTTTTGGATGCAGCGGCCGCTCGGCGTGAAGTATTCAGAGATGACCAACCGCATGGCCGACCCGTCACTGAAATCCTTTTGCGTTTGCACCAAGCCCTTGCCAAATGAGCGCACACCCACAATGAGACCACGGTCCCAGTCCTGAACCGCGCCTGCAACGATCTCACTCGCAGAGGCAGAGCCGTAGTCGAGCAAGATAATGAGGGCGCCATCTTCAAACAGATTGAGTTCCGAGGTCGATTTGTATTTGTTGCGACTCTCGGCAATGCGGCCATCGGTATAGACCACCGTGCGGCCCTCCACCAAAAATTCATCGGCCATCTCCTCGGCCATGTTCATATATCCGCCGGGATTGCCACGCAGGTCCAAGATGAGGTTTTTCAAGCCCTTGTCCAGCAATTTGGTCATGTGCTCCACAAACTCATCGTGGGTTGTGCTCGCAAATCTGCTCACCTTAAGATAGCCCGTCTTGGCATCCATCATGTAGGAATAATCGACGCTATACAAAGGGATCTTGTCGCGCACAATGTCAAATTCGACCAAGTTCTTCACCCCAGGTCGGCGCACAGCGATCTTCACATGTGTGCCTTTTTTCCCGCGCAGTTTCTTCATCACATCGTTGTTCTCGATGCTCACGCCCGCCACCGTTTCATCCTCGATTTTGACAAAGCGGTCGCCCGCTTGGATGCCGGCATCCTCGCTCGGGCCACCTGAGATCACTGCAACGACATAAATCGAGTCTTCGATGAGATTGAACTCGATCCCTATTCCCTCAAAACTGCCTTCCATCTGCTCTTCCATCTCGGTCATCTCCTCTGAGGGGATGTAAAATGAGTGGGGATCCAAACCCTCGAGCATGCCCTGAATGGCATCATCGACCATTTTCTTGGTCTCAGGCTCCTTCACATAGTTGCGCTCGACAAAAAGCATGGCCTCTTGAAATTTTTGCAGACCACTGTTGATCTCTTGGCGACGGTCGGGCTTGGTGGCATCCTTGAGGCGAAACCCCACAAGCATGCCGATCATGACCAATGTAGCTGCAAAAAGGGCGTATTTCAGATTTCGATTCATGAAGATCTAGCTATCAATTTGCAAAGCTAATGGTTAATCAAGGATTTGGGAAACACAGTGCAGCACAGTAAATGAAGAATATAGCTCCAATCTCGAAAATTCGTAGGCTCCACTAGACAATCTGTGCCGCAATCCATAAATGAACGCTAATTTCGCAATGCGATGCCCCACAATTCCCAACTATTGCACCTGCGTCGTCGCCTGCAAGGCGACCTGCCCGGCTATGCCGCCCATGAGCGCATGATGCCCGCGACGCGCAAGACCATTTACCGCGATGTGAAGATCCCTGAGGATGCCAAGAAAAGTGCAGTCCTCATTCTCTTATATCCTGGCGGCGATGGTTTGCATTTCCCCCTCATCGAGCGCACCGAATACCCTGGCGTACACAGCAAACAAATCGGTCTGCCCGGCGGTGCTTGGGAAGCCGAGGATGTCGATTACATCGCAACTGCACTACGCGAAACCGAGGAAGAAATCGGCGTCAATCGTTACCAAATCGAAGTCATCGGCCTGCTGTCTTCCCTCTACATCCCGCCGAGCAATTTTTGGGTGCAGCCCGTCGTCGGTTTTGTGAATGCCGCCCCACAATTCATTCCCGATCCCAAAGAAGTCGCCGCAGTCATCGAAACACCCTTGCATTGGCTGAGCGATCCTGCATTGGCCACCGAGAGCAAGATTCAGCACAGCACGGGCTTGAGCCTCATGGTGCCCAGCTTTATCATCCATGGCCACGTCGTCTGGGGTGCCACAGCCATGATGCTCAGCGAACTGCGGGAATTGATGGAAAACGCCCGTTAGCCGGCCTTGCTGGTGCCAGCTCCAATGATACGCTTCCAAATGATGAATGCTCCTACACAATGAAGAAACCCATTCCACTCAGCAACGCCGCCCAGATCCGCAAGGCCGATGCGGTCATGCTGAGCGACCATCAATTTCCCGCCCTCCTGCTGATGGAAACAGCAGGCCGCAAGTGCGCAGAATGGATCCTGACCCACAGGCCAGATCCCTATATATATAGTGTGCTAGCAGGGCCGGGCAACAATGGCGGTGATGGCCTCGTGATTGCACGCTACCTGCATGCCGCTGGCAAGCAAGTGCAGATTCTCCTCGCCGCCGACCCAGGTCTCTATCAAGGCGATGCCCTTGTCAATTGGTTGGCACTCAAGGGCAGCGGGATTGCCTGCCAAGTCTGGACTGGCAGCGTGCCAGCGCAGTTGCTTGCCCATCCCCAAAACCACCTGCTCATCGACGCCCTGCTGGGCACCGGCATCCAAAGTACCTTGCGCGGCAGTGTCGCTGAAATGATCGCCGCCTTGGCACCCCTAGGCATACCGACGATCGCCATCGATCTGCCCAGCGGACTCGACGCCGACACGGGCATGCAGATCAATTCCGTCTTGCAGGCGCAAGCGACCCTTACCTTTCAGTGTCCCAAGATTTGCCACTACGTGCATCCCGCTGCGGCGGCCTGCGGCCAAGTGGTGACCTTGGACATCGGCATCTGGCCACAGGTGATGCAGGGCTTGGGCATCAGGCGGTGGTTGCTCGACAGCGATCTCTGCCGCCAATTGTACCAACAGCGCGCCGACGATGGGCACAAAGGCACATTTGGGCACACGCTTTGTATCGGCGGGAGCACGGCTTATGCGGGTGCGATCGCCCTCAGCGGGCTGGCCGCGCTGCAGGCGGGGGCTGGTCTCAGCACTGTCTTTACCACCGAAACCGCGCGCTGCGCCGTCTATCAAGGCCACCGCGAGCTCATGGTAAAGGCCGTTGGCGACAGCCAGACGCATTGGCTCGACGCGACGACTCTCCCAGAGCTACGGGCCAGCCTCGTCGGCAAGACTGCGGTCGCAGTCGGTCCCGGTCTCGGTAACGAGGCGCCCACTTGCAACTTCATGCAGGGTCTGCTGCAAAGCTGGCCCCGCCCACTGGTCATCGACGCCGACGCACTCAATGTCCTAGCCTCTGAGCCCGAACTGTGGCGATACGTGCCCCAAGGCAGCATTCTCACCCCTCACCCCGGCGAAATGGCGCGCCTCATGCCCGGCAAGGATGTGCGCAATCAACGCGTCGAGGTGGCCGAGGCGCTTGCCCTCCAAAAGCAGGTGATCGTGGTGCTCAAAGGTGCAGGCACCATCGTCGCCCTGCCCGATGGCAAGACCTACGTGAATACCAGCGGCAACCAAGGCATGGCCACGGGTGGCGCGGGTGACGTCCTCACGGGCATGCTCGTGGGCTTGCTCGCGCAGGGCTATACGCCCGAAGCGGCCGCGCTCCTCGGCGTCTATCTCCACGGGCGTGCAGGCGACTTGTGCGCCCGCGACGTCGGCGCAGCTGAGGCCGTCACCGCCACAGGCATCTCCTCGGCCATCGGCAAAGCCTTTGCCGAAATGCAGAAGCTCCGCTAATTGTTTTTCAAGGCATATCTCATTCGCCCAAACAACGATAAAAGCAACATGGCAACAGTCTATGGATTGATTGGCAAGAAACTCGGCCACAGCTTTTCCAAAAGCTTTTTCCAAGAAAAATTTCACACCGAGCACATCGATGCCACCTTTGAAAACTTTGAGATGGATGACATCCAAGCGTTTCAATCCCTCCGTGCCTTACACCCGCAACTGCGCGGGCTCAGCGTCACGATTCCTTACAAGGAGTCCATAATGCCCTTTTTGGATGCTTTGAGCCCCAATGCACAGGCGATCGGCGCGGTGAACTGCGTCGCCTTCAGAGACGGCTTGGCCATCGGGCACAATACCGACGTGATTGGATTTCGTGACTCTCTGGCTGAGGTGTATGAGGCCGAGCCTGGCGGCAAGGCCCTCATTTTGGGCACTGGCGGTGCCGCCAAGGCGGTACTTTTTGTGCTCCAACACTACTTCGAATTTGACGAGATCACATTCGCATCGCGCCAAACGAGCGCAGCAGACACCATCTCCTACGAACAGCTCGGCCAGCAAGGTCTCCTCGACTATCGCCTCATCGTCAATGCGACGCCTGTGGGCATGTTTCCAGAGGTCGATCAATGCCCAGCACTGGACCTTGCGACCTTGGATCCCCGTTGCCTAGTCTTCGACCTGATCTACAACCCCGAAGAAACCAAGCTTCTAGCAAGCGCCCGCACCCAAGGCTGCCCGACCCGCAATGGCTTGGACATGCTCATTCGCCAGGCCGAGGCGAGCTGGAAGGTCTGGGGGGTCTAGCTAGGGTATCTTTCACGCAGCCTCATTACAGAATCGACGATTTCATCGACCGTTTCTTGCAGCTCAGGCCCCATGCGCAAAAACTCCCTATGCCCCTCCTCTCCCATGAGTTTCATCAGCGCATACCATATAGGTTTGAAAATCTCTTTGAGTTGGTGCCCACTCGTCTCGAAGAGTCTGTAACATTCATGGAGCTGGTGACGAACAAGGAGGGTAAGTAGGTAAAACTCTTGGTAGCTCAGATGAGAGCGCTTGGGCGCAAACGCTTGGAAATAGGAGTTTGCGAGCTCCTGAGCTTGCGGGAAATCATTCGCCCAGAGGTCGATGATGGCTTTTTGTATTTCGCTGATTGCTTCATTTATTCCATCTGGGTTAACCCAATTGGAAACCCACGCTCCTCTCAAGCGATGGAGGCATTGGTAAAAGTCTTCATGGGATTTGGCCATTTTCCACAAGGTGCTGAACGTGACGACATCGGGGAGCACCTCCGCGCGCTTCATTTCCTCCAATGCCCAGATGGCATCCTCCCAAGTCGAGGCACGGTGGATGAGTGTGTTGAACGTGAAGACATCGGGCAGTACCTCCGCGTGCTTCATTTCCTCCAATGCCCAGATGGCACCCTCCCAAGTCGAGGCACGGTGGATGAGCGTGGTGAACGTGACGACATCGGGGAGCACCTCCGCGCGCTTCATTTCCTCCAATGCCCATTTGGCATCCTCCCAAGTCGAGGCGCGGCGGATGAGCGCGGTGAAAGTGAAGA
>JANORP010000208.1:0-93910 GCA_031415375.1 Bacteroidota bacterium
TCGTAGGCCCAAGGGTTTGCCGCCAGCTTCCTTCAGATTCCGCCTCGCGGCGGACACCCTTGCTATTGGCTAATGCTTCCCACTATCAGGGCGCATTCGGGACTTTCACCCTAGAGTAGCCGCCCATGCTGGGCGCACAATCCAAAAAAGAGACCCGCCCAAGGGCAGGTCTCTTCAATATTCTTCAAAATCCAGAATTCAAAACCCGGTGTGATCCAGATTATTCTGAAAATTCTGCTCAGTAGTTTCCTTTGAGCTTGACGGCTGATGCCACACGCTTGATGCCCACGACATAAGCCGCAAGGCGCATGGAGCAATTGTACTCCTTGCTTGCAGCCCAGACATTGGCGAAGGCACGCTCGAGCATCGGGTCGGCCTTTTCATTCACCTCCGACTCCGTCCAGTAGTGACCGGCGCGGTTTTGCACCCACTCCAAATAGGAGACGGTCACACCACCAGCGTTGGCGAGGATATCGGGTACGATCATGATGCCTTTGCTGTCCAAAATGGCGTCGGCATCGGCGCTGACAGGACCATTTGCACCTTCGACCATCAACTTAGCCTTGATATTGGCTGCATTGGCTTGGGTGATTTGGTTTTCCATCGCGCAAGGTGCGAGCAGCATCACGTCGAGCTCCAGCAAGTCGCTGTTGGAGATCGATGAGCCACCCGTCCAGCCTTGTAGGCTGCCGTTTTTGGCAGCATAGGCTGCTGCCTCGACGACGTCTAGGCCAGCGGCATTGTAGTAGCCGCCAGAGATATCACTGATGGCGAGGATCTTGACGCCCTTCTCAGCGAGCAAGACGGCACCATAGCTACCCACGTTTCCAAAGCCTTGCACGGCTGCGGTCACAGTTTTGGGATCCCAGCCCATTTCTTTCATGGCGCACATGGCAGTGGTCATCACACCACGGCCAGTTGCAGCAGCGCGGCCTTGGCTACCACCCAACTCGAGGGGCTTGCCAGTGATCACACCAGGTTGGTTGCCGTAGAACCGGCTGTATTCGTCGGCGATCCAAGCCATTTCACGGCCGCCAGTGTTCATATCAGGAGCAGGCACGTCGCTATCGACACCAAACACGTCCTTGAGGCGGCGTGTGTAGGCGCGGGTGAGGCGCTCCAGCTCATCGACACTGTATTTTTTGGGATCCAGTGTGATGCCACCCTTTGCACCGCCATAAGGCAGGCCAGCGATCGAGCACTTCAGGGTCATCCAGCCAGCTAGGGCCATGACCTCGTCTTTGTCCACATGTTCAGAGTAGCGGATGCCACCCTTGGATGGGCCAAGCACAGTCGAGTTGACCACGCGATAACCATTGAACACTTCAGTCTTGCCGTTGTCGAGCTTCACAGGCATATTCACCTCGACGATTTTTTCCGGTACCGAGAGTACGGCGCGGAAACGGTCTTCGAGGTTGAGGATGTCCGCAGCTTCATTCAAGCGCTTGAGCAGCGACTGATAAGGCGAAACTTTCACAGGTTGAGAAATTGTGTTTACAGATGACATATTCTAAAACTAGATTTCGAGCCCGAATTTAGGGAGATAGAATACCGCAGCCAAATATAGTATGCATGCCGAGGAAGGCTGGATCCCCGGTTGCGGGTGCAATATTCCCCAAAAACATGGGGTAAAGCAAGGGTCAGTTCCAATTTGTCCACTGAATGTAGAGGTAGATGAGCGGCGTTGAGATCAAAATGCCGTCCATTCTGTCTAAAATGCCTCCGTGACCCGGCAAGATTCCTCCAGAATCTTTGATTTGCAAGCCTCTTTTGTACATCGATTCCACCAAGTCCCCCATTTGAGAGAAAACCGCTGTGATAATCCCCACCACGATCCAGTTGAATTCCATTGGCATGATCCAAAATTCAAACAAGCAAGCGAGTCCGATGCAAAAAAACGCGCCAGTGGCTGCTCCCTCCCATGTCTTTTTGGGGCTGATTCGTTCCCATAATTTGTGTTTCCCAAACAATCTTCCTCCGAAATAGGCAAACGAGTCCAGAAACCAGTTGATGAGGAGTGTGCCCAAAATCGTCTGGAAATGATAGTCGTCGCTGCCGATCGAGGTCGATTTGGTCGAGACGGTAAGTTGGAAAAGGAGCCCCATCGGCACCAAAACATAAATGTAGCCAAAGGCCATCAACCCCATTTCCTGGGCAGGTTGCTCGACCTTTTTTTCAAACAGCAATAAGATTGCCGCCAATGCTGCGATCATCCCAATGAAACCATGCAAGTTGAGCCTGAAATAGAATGGGTGGGGAAAATGGCCTTCCAAGTGCGGTTGCGCCATGGCTTCCCAAGTCCAATAGTACCAAATCACTGCAGCCATCGCCAGCAAAAACCATTTTGCGATCTTGCTCTTGATCCCGGTGATGCGATAGAACTCGTGCAGTCCGAGCATCGACACCACACCACAAAAGACCATGGCGCCCCATTGTGATAAGACAATGAGTGTGATGACCACCGTGGCGGTGACGATCCCTGTGAGAACACGCTTGAGGAAGTTACTCATCCTTATGAAATATAATGCGAGCTCGACGCAGCGTCTTACCCAGCCCCCAAAGATAATAAGAACGGTGATGGCGCAAACTGATGATTGAAAACAAGGGGCCGCACGCAGCTTGTTCCGCACGGCAATGGCGCACTGAAGAAGGTACTTAGCCCACAAGCTACAGCCACTTCCCGATCACAATGCTTTTTTCCATAAATTTGCATGCGCGGCGATCAATACGTCGCATCCAAGAAACACCCATGGTCAGCATTGCAGGCATCGACATCGCAGAATTTCCATTGCTCCTCGCTCCGATGGAGGATGTGAGTGATCCGCCGTTTCGTAAGATCTGTAAGGAATTGGGCGCCGATTTGGTTTACACAGAGTTCATCGCCGTCGATGGGCTCATACGCGATGCAGACAAAAGCCTGCAAAAGCTCGACATCTACGATGAAGAGCGCCCAGTTGGGATCCAAATATTTGGTGGGGAAATCGAGCCAATGCTCTTGGCAACAAAATACATCGAGCGCGCCAATCCCGAGTTTCTCGACATCAACTATGGCTGCCCCGTCAAAAAAGTTGTGTGCAAAGGTGCCGGTGCCGGTATTTTGCAAAACGTGGACAAAATGGTTTCCATGACACGGCAGATCGTCGAGGCTACACATCTGCCTGTGACCGTCAAAACACGCTTGGGTTGGGATGAGAACAGCATCCGCATCGTCGAGGTGGCCTTGCGCCTACAAGACGTTGGCATCAAGGCCCTGAGCATCCATGCACGCACCCGTGCACAGATGTACAAGGGTGAGGCCGACTGGTCTTGGATCAAAAAAGTTACCGACCATCCCGACATCGAGATTCCAATTTTTGGGAATGGTGATGTGACCACGCCAGAGATTGCGCTTTACAACAAAGAAAACTACGGTGTCGATGGCATCATGATCGGTCGTGCGGCCATCGGTCATCCATGGATTTTTCGCGAGATCAAGCACTTTATGGCGACAGGGCAGCACCTACCGCCACCGACCATCGCAGAGCGCGTTGCGGTCTGTCGCAGTCACCTTGTGGCCGGCGTCGCTTGGAAAGGTGAACGCACGGGAATCGTCGAGATGCGCCGCCACTACACCAATTATTTCAAAGGCATGGACCATTTCAAGCCCTACCGCCTGAAACTGGTCTCGATGGATAGCCTCTCAGAAATCTACGAGACGCTCGACGAGATCGCCGAGCGTTTTGAGACACCGCAATTGGTGCATTGAGTGGTTCCAAATAAGCATTTGGGGAAACCTGTTTTCCCCGCTTCAAAATGAACGTGGAAAACTTTGCGAAGAGGTTTCCAAAAACAAGATTTAATGCTATTTTTGTAGCTATCTTTCACTTAATAGAATACGGATTAATTTCTCCCAACATGAGAATACTCTCCATTCTGGCTTTGTTTACATTGGGGCTTTTTACACAAGTATTGGCACAAGTCGATCTCGCAAATGCGCGTGCCAATCCTAAGACCTTCATTTTTGACGACGATAAGCATAGTGTTCACGGGTATATCTATGCCGCACTCAAGGAAAAGACATCCTGCTGCGGCAACGATGCGATTTACTTGGAGGTGAAGTTTGATCAAACGGGCATTGTGACCTCGGCCAAAACCCTCACGGGCAAAAACGATTGCTACAAGAAATCAATCGTGGACATCGTGGCCAACGTCAAGTGGGATGCGACTGGTGTCACTGGCACCAAGACGATCTACTTCGAGGTCAAGCCGATCGAAGCCTGTGCTGGCGCGCCAGGAGAAAACGTCTATAAAGCCATCAGCAGAGAAGGTGGCGTGGCCTCAGTGGTAACACCAGTGCCTGTGGTCAAAGAAAAAACGGGGTCTTCTGACATTGCAACCAACAATACCAAGGAAGACAGAGAGTTGGACGTGGCTGTTGTTGAAAAAGAAGTCAAGAAAGTCGAGCCCGTGGTCGTCAAGGAAGTCAAGAAGGAAGAAGAGTCCTTCCTCTCAGATGATGAGCCAGTGAAAGCCGTGAAGGAAACGGTAGCTGTCGTCACTCCCAAGGAAAAGAAAGTCGAGCCGGTGGTCGTCAAGGAAGTTGCGCCAGTGGTCGTGAAATCCAACCCTGCACCGATCGCAAGCACCGCCAAGGTGAAGCCAGGCGGCCCAATCAAATTGCCACCACAAGAAACGCTCACTTACGTCTCCAACGGTGACGTGAAGCCAGATGCTTCCCACAATACCACATGGGTCAACACCGATGTGAATACCAACAGCAAGAACATTGAAGTGAAGTATGCAGACGAAGGCACCTTTGCAGTCAATCTCCGCTCTGCCCTTCGCAAATCTGGTTTCTGCGGACTGGCCCACGCCACTGTCGAACTGGAAACTGATCCAAGCTCAGGCCGTGTCGTCAACAGCCGTGTTTTGGCTACCAACGACCCTAAGGTTGCCGAATTGGTTCCTGGCGTAATCAGGGAACTGAAATTCAGGCCACTCACAGGTGCTGCCAATCGCTTCGTTTATACAGAATTCAAAACCGAGATTGTTTGCGAAGGCCAAAAACCTAAGTACAACCTCGACCAAGTCGAAGACTTCTTGGTGAAGCCAACCGCTTCCAACCAATAAGCATTCTTCAGCAACATAGAAAGGGCCATCTGCACATCCGCAGATGGCCCTTTTGATTTTCCAGCCCTCCTACATGCTTAGCCCTAGCGACAGGGACGAACATTATTCTATACAACAAGCTCGCCACCCGCTCATATTGTGAAAAACAGGCCCGCCGATGCATTCCAAAGACCTCTAATTTTGGTGGCGAAAAGAATACAAAACGGTGATGAAATATACCTTTCCCAAAATAATTGCCTTAGGCTTCGCGCTTGTGTTGGTTACAACGAGTTGCGTCTCCAAGAAAAAATATCAGGAAATGCAGTCCTTGAAAAATAGGGTGCAGGAAATGCTCGACAAGCGTGGCGATGAACTCACGAAACTCAAAGCCGATGTGGCCACGCTTACGACGCGTGCGACCGATTGCGAAGAGGCTCGCATCAGACTCGCCAATGACACCACGCGCTTGGCATCAGCCAACCGCAAGATGCGCAGCGAGTATGGCGACATGAAGTCGAGCTGTGATCAACTCAATACCAACTACCAAAAACTCAAGACGCAAAGCACTGAGAAAATGCGGGACATGGTCGATCAACTCGAAACGCTACAACGTGATCTCAACCAAAGGGAGCGGCGCCTCGCTGAAGTTGAGGGCAAACTGCACCAGCGAGATTCAATCATGAACCTGCTGCAAAGGCGTGTGACCGATGCACTGCTCGGCTTCAAAGACGATGGCCTCACGGTCGAGATCAAAGAAGGTAAGGTCTATGTTTCGCTGAGCAACAAGCTCCTTTTTGCATCGGGCTCCACCAAGATCGACGCCAATGGACAAAAAGCGCTCATTGGCCTCGCCAACGTGCTCAAGGAGCAAAAGGATTTGGCCATCATGGTCGAGGGTCACACCGACGACCAAATGGTGAGCAATCTTGGCACGATCAAAGACAATTGGGATCTGAGCGTGATGCGCTCCACAGAGGTCGTGCGCATTCTGGTTGCCAATGGTGTCGAGCCTACGCGCATCATCCCGGCCGGTCATGGCGAGTTCATTCCTAAGACCGCAGGCAGCACTCCAGAGGCACGAGCAGCAAATCGACGCACCGAGATCGTCATCAGCCCCAAACTAGACGAGCTTTACCAGCTCATCAGCGAGCAGCGCTGATCAGAGACCCCTGCGTTTGTACACGTAAAACTGGCTCGTAGAGTCCACCCGGGCCCAGTTGTCGAGCACATATTTCAGTGTACTGCACCGATAATGGCCATCTTCCTCTGCCCGCCCGAGCTCGGTGCGCATCGCGAAGACTATCGTCTGCTTTTGCTCCAAGGTCGCGATGAGCTTCTCGATGCCCGATTTGTAATTGACCTCGGCATCGTGTGCCCAATCGACTTGGATCGGGGACTGCGTGTTGGTTACATAATTGGCTGCGGGTAAGCTGGGTAGCACTGTAAAGTTATCGCCATACTTGGCATGAAGGTCCTGTAGCTCTGCATAATTGGCATACTGCTCGTCTCCAGCACGAACGTGGCTGAGCTTGGGAAAAACCTCGCCGAGGTCGTGGGTGATCTCTGGTCGCAATGCATCGTGATAGACATACATGTTCAACCCAAAAACGGTTGCAAAAGCCATCAACAAAATCAGGGGCCAATACCATCTAGGTGCATTGAAGCCGGCTACATTTCCGACAAAATAGGCAATCGCAAAAATCGCGGGGAAGCAATACAGAACCGGAATGGCATAACCCCAAGAGATTCCGCTCGCCCACGCGACCGCCGTCATCGCCAATAACATAGCATGACCCTTGCGATCTCTTTTCAGGAACGAAATGCCCGCTATTGCGCCTCCCAAAAACACCAACCCATGGTAAAAGCCATCTTTGGGCTGGATAAAGGTGCCTTTTTGGACTGTGAGCCAAACCAAACCTGCACCAATGAATGCAAATCCGAATAAGGCCAAGATCGCCATCGGCCATCCTGGGCGCTGCAATTTCAAGGCATATTTGGCCAATAGCCAAGCGATGAGTCCCAAACCGAGCGCAGCGGCAGCGGGCCGCACGTACAACTGATAGCCGCCCCACCGCATTTCATTGAGGGAAGAGACGCCCGTTGTCTGACTGAGCATTTCTTGCGTGAAGTTGTAGCCGGGCGTGAGCGCGAACTCAACGAGCGCCCAGCAAGCACCTGCAATTGCAAACGCCCCCGTGGCACCGACAAGCGCCTTTTTCCAGCCCTGCAAATAGGCCAAGAGTGCGATTCCGATGATGGGCACGATCGCAAAAGGCTGCTTAGCCATGGCCGCAAGGCCAAAACAAAGTACGCCGAGCACGATTTTCATCGCATTGGGACCACGTGAAATCAGGTAAAAGCCTAAGGCACTGAAAAAAATGCCATCAACAGTATGCCATGGCGCCGCAAAAAAATTGTGTACAGAGAAGATGAATCCGATCGCGCCCAGCATCCAAGGTGAAACACCCATTTGCCCAAAATCAAAATACCGCTCCAGGCTACGTATGCTCCAATAGATCGGCAACCACATAAAGACATAAAAAAAGAAGCGATAGGCCATCATTTCCATGGATTCTGGAAAGAGAGCCATCTCAAAAGTATGCAGATAGGGACTCAGTGGTGGCCGCACATAAAAGAAGTCATGGTAGATGACCTCTCCCGACAAGATGCGGTATGCCAACGCGGGAATAAAACCGCGATCGGCGGCATCCATGCCATGGAATCCAAACAGCAAGAAAAAGACAACCGGCAATGCCGCAAATAGGAAAAAACTGGCGTTGAACTTGGAGCTCGGATTCATTTGGACCACAGGTAGGTGGGCAAATTATGGAAAATACCTCGCATCACAGTCAGCATTGATCAATTCTGCTGCCCCTCGCGCGGGGGCTCCTTTTGCGTAGCACCGCTCGAATGCGTAGATTTTTTGTACTTGGGCAGATTGATTTTGTCGGCAACGACAAAGGCATCAGGAAAGACAGACTTGACTTGCGACAGGTGCCGCATGGCCTCATTGCGGCTCAAAAAATCGCCAACGCGTACCCAAAAGTGAGGCGGATTCCAGTCTTTATAGACATCCATCCCTGTTTCACGAAAGGTTTGGAGGAAATCTGCCTTGGCTTCATTGGCGATTTCCATCTTACTTCCAGCGTAGATCTGGATGCGAAAACCCTTGCCCTCCATCGTGCTGGAGTTGGTGCGCTTGTGCAGCTCAATCAAGTCGGCCAAATCATTGTCGTATTCATAATACACCCCCATTGAATCTGGCGATGCGCTGGGTTTGATGGGTGTATTGGTGCCAGTGATACTGCCATTTTCAAATTGTGGTGCTGTATATTCATACACCACGCGGTATTTTTCGACAGACTCGGTTTCTTTTTGTGCCCAAACAGCTGTCGTGGACAGCAGCAAGGTCAGCAAAACCAGAAAATGCCCCTTCAAATGATCTACGCGATTGAAATTCATGCAGTCGGCGTCAATATTGCATTGCAAATATCTTAAAAAAATCACAATTCCAGAAGATGCAGTTTGGGTCGATCAACGATCCGTCCTGCATCTTCTGGACAATGCGAATTTTGTGCCAGAATCTCTGGCAGCGTTTTAGCGTTTTGGGCCCTTGCGCTCCTGAGTGCGGCGCTCGGCGCGCGTGAGCGGCCGCTCAGCAGGCTCGCTGGGTGCGTTTGTGCTCAAATTTTGGGTCGCCTCACGGCGTTGTAGATCGAGGTTGTCGTGGCTGGCCTTCACCTTGCTGAAGTCGTCGCGACGCACGCGGGTTTCTTCAATCTGCTGCTTTTCGCCACGGTTGATGTCCAGATCTGATTTGAAGATCATGGAAATCACCTGCTCATTCACAGCGGCGAGTGCCTGCTGAAACAATTCGTAGGCCTCAAATTTATACACCACCAAGGGATCTTTTTGCTCGAAGACCGCGTTTTGCACCGAGGTGCGCAACTCGTCCATTTCGCGCAAGTGGTTTTTCCACTTGTCGTCGATCACGGAGAGCATTACAGAGCGCTCCAGCATGCGTGCGACTTCCTCGCCTTTGGTGGCAAGGGCCTGATCGAGGTTCACAACGATGCGCACACGGCGCGTGCCGTCTGAGAAGGGAATCTCCACCATCTCGATGCGGGCATCGCGGTCCTTGATGCTTTGCAAACCTTTCAGGGTCTCAGCAGCCAAATAGGTTGTCTTGCGCTTGTAGAAAGCTTTGGCAGCATCATACAACCGATCGGTGAGCGCCTCTTGCGAGAGCTTGTTCATATCCTGCTCGGTAATCTGCGGGTCCAAGGACAACATGCGGATCACAGCAAATTGGAAGTCTTCAGTTTCCCCACCATCGGCATATTCGTTCACGAGTTTGGAACAGACGTCCCAAAGCATCGTGTCGAGGTCGAGGCGCATGCGGTCGCCAAAAAGTGCGTTGCGACGGCGGCGATAAACCACCTCGCGTTGGCTGTTCATGACATCGTCATACTCCAAGAGACGCTTGCGCATGGCGAAGTTATTTTCCTCGACCTTCTTTTGGGCATTGGTGATGCTTTTGGTGATCATGGAGTGCTGGATCACCTCACCCTCCTTGATACCAATGCGGTCCATGATGCGGCTGATGCGCTCAGAACCAAACAGACGCATCAAATCGTCTTCCAGGGACACATAAAATTGTGAGCTACCGGGATCGCCTTGGCGACCTGCACGACCGCGCAACTGCCGGTCGATGCGGCGGGACTCGTGGCGCTCTGTGCCGACGATGGCGAGGCCACCTGCTTGTTTCACGCCTGGGCCGAGCTTGATGTCCGTACCACGGCCAGCCATGTTGGTGGCGATGGTGATCGTGCCTGCAAGACCAGCCTCGGCCACAACCTTGGCCTCGCTTTGGTGCTGCTTGGCGTTCAAGACGTTGTGCTCGATCTTGCGCACACGCAGCATCCTACTCAAGAGCTCAGAGACCTCGACCGAGGTCGTACCTACGAGTACTGGACGGCCAGCGAGACGCAACTTCTCAACTTCGTCGATGACGGCATTGTATTTCTCGCGTTTGGTCTTGAAGACCAAATCCTCATCGTCTTTGCGCACGATCGGGCGGTTGCTGGGTACCACGACCACGTCGAGCTTGTAGATCTCATAGAACTCGGAGGCTTCGGTCTCTGCCGTGCCGGTCATACCTGCGAGCTTGTGGTACATCCTAAAGAAGTTTTGCAGGGTCACCGTCGCAAATGTCTGCGTTGCGGCTTCCACCGTCACGCTTTCCTTGGCCTCGATGGCTTGGTGCAAACCATCTGAGTAGCGGCGGCCGGCGAGCACACGACCCGTCTGCTCGTCCACGATCTTGACCTTGCCTTCATCGACGATGTACTCGATGTCGCGCTCAAAGAGGGTATAAGCCTTCACCAACTGGTTGATCGTGTGCAGACGATCTGACTTCTCGGCAAAATCTCTTGCCAAGGCATCTTTGTGCCGCATTTTCTCCTCATCGTCCTGGGACTTGTCGGCATCGATTTCCGTGAGGCGCGTGGCCACATCGGGCATCACAAACAAGTTTTCGTCTTCGCCATCGGCGGTGATGAGATCACGGCCTTTTTCAGAGAGCTCCACTTGGTTGTTTTTCTCGTCGATGGTGAAGTACAGTTCTTCATCGACGATATGCATGTTTTTGCCTTTGTCTTGCATGTAAAACGCCTCTGTCTTGAGCATCTCTGACTTGATGCCAGGCTCAGAGAGGAATTTTACCAAGGCTTTATAGCGGGGCAGGCCACGGTGGGCGCGGAAGAGCTTGAGGCCCGCTTCTTTGACGGTTTCCTTATCCTTTTCCTTATCGCCAGCTTCAAATACTTTTCTGGCTTCAGAGATCAAGCTGGTCACCAAGCGCTGCTGGTTGCGCATCAGTTTCTCGACGCGTGGCTTGAGCTGGTAAAACTCATGGATCTCGCCCTTGGGTACTGGACCAGAGATGATGAGCGGGGTACGTGCCTCGTCAATCAACACGGAGTCAATCTCATCCACAATCGCAAAGTGAGGCTCGCGCTGCACGAGAAACTCTGGATTGGTGGTCATGTTGTCACGCAGGTAGTCAAACCCAAACTCATTGTTGGTGCCATAGGTGACATCGGCGAGATAGGCCTTGCGGCGCTCGTCTGAGTTGGGCTCGTGAAAGTCGATGCAATCGACGGTGATTTTGTGGAATTGGAAGAGCGGACCGTTCCATTCGCAGTCACGTCGTGCGAGGTAATCGTTCACGGTCACGAGGTGCACGCCCATGCCTGTGAGGGCATTGAGGTACACTGGCAGGGTCGCGACCAAGGTTTTACCCTCACCCGTGGCCATTTCAGAGATTTTGCCCGTGTGCAAGACCACGCCACCGATGAGCTGCACGTCGTAATGGACCATGTTCCATTCGATCTCGCCGCCAGCCGCCAGCCATACGTTTTTCCAAGTAGTGGAATTGCCGCTCACGACCACGTTGGGCTTTTTGGCAGCCATTGCGATGTCCCAGTCTGTGGTGGTGACTGTGAGGCCCTTGTTTTCAGTGAGGCGGCGAGCCGTCTCTTTGATCACGGCAAAAGCCTCGGGCAAGAGTTCCAACAAGACCTCTTCCAGCTGGATATTGCGTTTTTTGCGCAACTTCTCGGCTTCCTCGTAGAGGCGCTCTGAAAGCTGGAGGTCTTCAGTGGACTCCGCCTGTTTTTTCTTTGCAGCCATCTCTGCCGAGATAGCGCTGATGTGTTTCTGGATGCGCTCACGGAAGACATCTGAGCGATCGCGCAAATTGTCGTCTGAAATGTTGCGCAACTTGCCATACTCGGCGAGGACCTTGGTGACATAAGGCTGCAGTTCCTTAATGTCCTTTTCCTTTTTGTTGCCGAATAATCTCTGAAGCAGTTTTAGCATATCGAATGGGTGTAAAAATCGCGACAAAGGTAAAGAAATTTCGGGACAATGCCCCTGAGAACGGTTCAAGAGAATCCGGAATACTTGTCTCCGACATCCCTCCCTGAAACGAGCGAAAAACTATTCCACCAGGTGCTTTCCAATCACTTGGAGCATGGCCGGATGCAACGCGGCATTGGTGGCTACAATTTGCTTGCCAAAAAGATAGTCACTGCCACCTTGTAAGTCCGAAATCATGCCGCCCGCCTCTTGCACCATGAGGGCTCCAGCGGCCACATCCCATGGACTGAGGCCGATTTCGAAGAATCCGTCGAGTCTGCCACAGGCCACATAAGCCAAATCTAGGGCGGCTGCACCAAAACGACGGATGCCATGGCAACTTGCCAAAAACTCCCGAATTGCTGCCAAATAGTCACCCATCACATCATTTCTGACATGCGGGAAGCCAGTACCCAGCAGTGCAGCACCGAGGTGGCTGTGGCTGCTGACCCTGATTGGCTGATCGTCTCTCCAGACGCCTTTGCCTTTAATGGCCAGGAAAACCTCTCCATGCGGCACGTCATGCACGATACCTAGGATCGTTTGTCCATGGTATTGCAGCCCCACCGAGATGCAATAGGCGGGCATGTCATGGATGAAGTTTGTCGTGCCGTCGAGGGGATCGATGATCCAGCGGTAGGCTGCCTCGGGCCGTAAGTCGCCGCCCTCCTCTCTGATGAAACCAGAGTCGGGGAGCAATGCGGCAAACCCTTGGGTGAGGCGCTGCTCAGATTCTCGATCGACATAGGAAACCATGTCGTTGTAGCGTTTGAATTCTATCTTGTCATCGCTGAAGTTTTTCCTTTCGGCTAGGATGAACTTTGCGGCCTCGGCGACAATGCGCTTCACGTTGGTGACAAAGGAAGGTGTAATCTCAGGGTAGTCCTGCATGTGCTTGAATTTTGATCGGCGCTGCAACGCGGGCTAGTCGATTTCTAGTCTTTTGCATCCAGCGAGGGAGCAATATAGTCTCCCAGCCTGAAACGAGTGGCATCTTACCTGAAAAATCCTAGGAATCTCTTCGTCGCATTGAAGTCTTGGCTCACCATCATGCCTGCAACGAATTGGATCCACGCCTAGGGTTTGGTCTATCTAGGGGGTTCGCAGGGCATTTCTACAGCATCGTTATAGCAATTTTCATAGAGCTCATAGGTACACTTGCGGCAAAATTCCATCTGGCCGGTCTCTTGGTTGCATTCCGTGAGGAACTCATAGACCTGTATCTCTTGGAGCTGGTCTTGGACAATGGCCTTGGCAAGCAATTCGCCAGGCAGCATGAGTGCAAGCCAGATCATGAGGGCGGGCGCAAGCTGCATATACGGCGTGGCGCGCACCTGCAAGACGGTCTCTACGCGGTTGCGCAGACGGCTTCCCTTGAAAAATTGCAAGGGGGCAAATGCCTCACCCGTCTTCATCCGCAAGAGCAAACTTGCATAGTGCTTGCGCATGCCCGTCTGCCCGACTGCGTAGGCGTCGGCGGTATATTCGCTGAGCAACTCCAACTCCTTGGAAATGAAATAAAAGGCTGGATTGACCCACCAAACCAGCTGTAAGAGCACGAGAAATATCTTTTCCCAGGAATTGTATTGGCGAATGTGGGAATACTCATGGAGCATGACGGCGACTTGGTCGTCGGTGGAGAGTTGGTCAAGGGCCGTGCTCCAGAAGATATATTTGCCGCCAAGGCGCAGGGAAGCCGCCGACAGCCCCGGTACATCACGTACCAAACGCACGTGGCCGCCATCGAGCTCTACCCACTCGGCACGGTGGCGCCGCGTGCGCCAGAGTAGGCGGCCGAGTTGCACAAACATGCGCAATGTGAGCAGGAAGCCGATCCCTGTGAGCATCACCATCAAAATAAACTGGTTGCGCAGCAAGAAGTCATACACGCGGCTGGTCTGGTACAAGATCACGTCGCCTGCATGGGGCTGCTCGCAGTGGCAAAAGTCTTGGATGTCGGTGGCACCGAGCGGGACGGGACTGTGCAGTGTCGGCGCGAGGTTGCCTTGTGCGTCCTTTTGAAGACTGATGTGGCGATAATTGGTCTGTGTAAATGGTGGTGTGAGTGGCAAGATGAGGCTCACGGCCAAGACGAGCCAGAGGGTGGCACGTCGCGCCGCAAAAGAGGGGCGCAGGGCACGCAACAGGAAATAGGCCGCCAAGCCCATCCAAGAGAGCAATATCGTGGAGCAGATATAGCTCAATAGGCTCATTCTGCCTCGTCGATCAATTTACGGATCGCATCGAGCTCGCTGCCCGAGATGTTTTCATTGTCCACCAGCGTCGAGACCATGGAAGTGACGTTGCCCGCAAAGACATTTTGGAGCACGTTTTTCATGAGGTTTTTCTGGTACTCCTCGCGCATGATGAGCGGGAAATATTGGTGGGAGCGGCCAAATGCCTCATGCCCTACAAATTCCTTCTCCTCCAGGATGCGCACGACCGTCGATACCGTGTTGTAGGCTGGCTTGGGCGCATGTGGCCATTCATCTACCAGCGCCTTCACAAAGGCTTTGCCTTTGTCCCAAAGCAAGTTCATCACCTGCAGTTCCAAACCTGTCAATAGCTTCTTGCTCATGTGCTTCCTTTCTGAACTACAAATATAGTTTATTTAATTGCTGCTGACAAATGTGATGGTGCATTTCCCGCTTGGCGACCCGCATGCGGCAAGCTTTCGTTCTATCTCTCACTGCCAAGATGCTGAACGGGCACATGCCGCCTGGGCGAATGTCGCGCCGAGCAGCATGTGATTCCTGTGGAGGAAAGGGGTGGAAGGCGGCTTTATTCGACGACTTCTCCCGAGAAGTTGAGCACAATCGTGCGCGGGTCGGTGTTCATGGTCACCGTCGCCGACTTTTTGAAGATGCCGACAGACTTTGCTTCCATCGACGTTTCCACAAAACCGGTCTCACCGGGCGCAACAGGCTCTTTGGAATAATCACCTACTGTGCAGGAGCATGATGGTTTCACACTTTCGATGATCAAGGGTGCAGTACCCGTGTTTTTGAAGGTGTAACGGTGTACGGCTTTGTCGCCTTTGGCGACCTCGCCAAATTGGAAATCGACGGCATCGAACTCGATCGTGGTCGCTGCAAGGGTGGCGGCCTCTGCGATGTCTGGAGCCGTCCCAACGTTGGCCACCTGCGTGAGTGGAATCACGGCGTCGGTCGAGATTTGCGCCGTTTTTTGGCAAGCACTTGCGAGAGAGATAGAGAGCAAACTGAGCAATAAAAAATGTTTTGAAGCAATCATTGTATTGATTTTTAAGTACTCGACAAAGCTACAACTATTTAAATAGTTGTACAACTATTCTTTTAGTTTTTTAACTAAAAACTTATTTATACCCATTTATACCCGCATCTCTCTATTGCCAAGTCCCTTCAGGAATCGTTCCCAATTCAAAAACTACATCCGTCAGGTGTCCCTACAGCCTCTATATTTGCAAGATGAATCCCATCCACGACAGCAGCCCTGCCCAGAAGCTCTCCAAGCTCATTGTAGTAGGTGACCGCGTGCTCATCAAGCCCAAGTCAGAAACAGAACGAACCAAGACAGGCCTGTACCTGCCGCCAGGTGTGGAGGAAAAGGAAGAAATCGGTTGGGGCTGGATTATGAAAATTGGACCCGGCTACCCCATTCCTGTACCCACCGATGAAAGTTTGGAGCCTTGGAAAGCGGCAGATGAGCGCATCAAGTATGTGCCGCTCCAAGCCAAGGTTGGCGACTTGGCTATCTTTCTCAAGCGTGCAGCCTTTGAGGTGATCTACCAAGACGAGAAATATTTCATCGTGCCGCAAGGGTCGGTATTGATGCTGGAACGCGACGAAGACCTGATCGTTTGATACTATGAAACGTACCATCCACATCGCGATGAGCCTTGATGGCTATATTGCTGACGCGCAAGGAAGCGTGGAATGGCTTGAAAACGCCGCCAAAAATCCAGCCATCTACGAGCGAATCCTGCCTTTCATCGTGGCCAGTGAGGTCTTGGTGATGGGTAGAGTCACATATCAGCAGGTCTTGGGGTTTGGAGAATGGCCATACGCGGGCAAGCAGGTGATCGTCGTCTCAAACACGCTGGCTGCACCGCGCTCACCCAACACGGTCGTCGTCTCCCAGGACGGTCTCACGCAAGCACTCGTAGCAACGGGTGCCCAAGCAGTCTGGATAGTCGGTGGCGGGCAGCTCAATGCCTATATGATCGATCAGGGTCTGGTGGACGAATTGATCGTCACTGTAGTGCCACTTCTATTGGGAGCAGGGACTCCTCTGCTTACAGGGCTTACACGCCTCACGCCCATGCAACTGCAAGATATGCAGCAGCTGGCAGACGGCTTCGTCGAGCTGACCTATTCGTTTCCGCGACCCAGCTAGGCTTACAAGCCGATACCAATTTGGAACCCGATTTTGGGATAGACGCCGTTGTATCCCGGCTGTGTGACAGGGATATATTGGGTTTGGCGAATTTCACCGAACGAACGCTTGATGCCGCCTCCAGTGTAGAAATCGACAAAAAATTTGTTGCCCAAGGCAAATTGCAATCCCATGATTACGCCGCCAGCGACCTCGTTGAGCTTCTCACTTTCGTTCACATTTTGCTGTAGGATCCAATCCCACACCTGCACCGACCGCTGCAAATAGCGGTGCGAGAGGTAAGGCCCGGCATAAAAACCTTTGAAAAACCAAAAGCCTTGCCCGTTGCGGGAGATGTCTTGCGGTGGAATCACATAGAGCCTGTATTGCAGGTCTTCTTGAAATCCAAACTCAGGTGTCGAGACGCCAGAGGTGTAGTTGTTGCCTGTGCGGGAATGCAGGCCAGCGCTCAACATGATACTGCTCTTTTGCTCGCCAAGCATGCGCTCGTAACTCATCAAGAAAGTGCCCTCGGCAAAATGAAAGGGGCTGATCTTAATGATGTTTTTCACAGGTGTATATTTCTCCACTGGTCGCGCTGGCGGTGCCTGCGCAAGCAACAATCCAGGGATACTCATCCAAATGAGCAAGGCACCTAGGGCCAATGTTGTGATGCGTTTCATATCGTATTTTGTGAGGATGTATTATTCTTTGAAAAAAACCAAGTACAGGTCTGACCCTCCTGCACCATAGCTCTGCGTCTCGCCCAAGAGGGCCGCTCCACCTGTGGGGATCGCGGCGACGCCACGCAGATTCTCCACATTCTGGCCACCGTAGGAGGCCGCACGGATGTCTGTCCCCAAACTATCGCAGAGCAATACTTGGAAGTCGCCGCTGCTTCCATAGCCTCCGTTGTAATTTCCACCATTGCCCGTAAAAAGAAGCTTGCCGCTGGGAAGTACCAGCACCTCATCGTAATCGGGCGCAGATGCCCTAGCCACATACTGCCCGTCGGTAAGTTCTTGATCTATGAAACCGATGACGTGCCCTCCGACGCTTTGGTCAGCAATCGAGACCAAGTAGCCCCCATCGGGCAGACCCGTTGCGGCTTGAACCCTGATGTACGTTCCCGCAATCCCAACACCGATCGCGCGTTCTGACTGGTAATTTCCGTAAGCGTCATAGGTCAGCGCGATGATGACCCCGTTGGTATTGTAGTCTTGATTGGTGGTGAATTGCACAAAAGTGCTGTCCAAACCACGACAAAAAGTATGGGCAAATTTATCGCTGTTGTAGCCCGAGCGTGGGCTGTCGTCTAGCAGCAGACCGCGATTGTCAAACCGGGCGCTCACCGGAAAGTACTCGGTGGCAAAACCCGCCATGAAACCTCCCCCTTGCAATTCGTAGAAATTGGCCCCGTGCAATGTAAGTTGGTTGGCGGCCGTCGTCAAGCTGCTTGTCGTCTGCCAGCGCACATTGAGGTCGGCATCGATCAAGGTGATCTGTACCTGTGACGTTGCACCTCCTTTGGATTGCTTGGTTCCCAAGATGGCATATTCCCCTAGTGTCGTCGGTGCGATCTTCCAGCCGACTTCGTCTGCACCAGCATCGCCATGCGCATGTGACAAGACTTGATTTCCGCTTGCATCGACCTTGAGGATGTAGAGGTCATAATTTTTGTCTTTGGGATCCTGTGTCCCACCCACGATCAAAAAGCCGCCATCTGGCAATCGTAGGATGTCCCCAGCCACCTCGTTGCCTGCCCCTCCAAAGGTATGCTCATAGGCAGGGGCTTGTGGCAATGGCGGCTCGTCGGTACAAGCTGCACACAACAAAATGGCTACCAGGAGCGACAGATAGAGATGCAGTTTTTTCATATTCTACAAAAAGCGAAGATATCGCGTTTCACATCAAATTTATAGCCAAAAAATATCACATGCACACACGGTCTGAGAAAGTAGTTTTGTCTTATCGCAGGGTGTGCTTAAATTCAAGCTTTGGTATTACAATTGCTGACAAAAATCAGAATGCTCAAGAAAACCTTAGGAGTCCTGTTTTTAGTGCGTGCCGGCCTGCTCATCGCCCAGGTACCACAGCACAACTACTTCGCGCCCGCCCTTTGCCAAAAGGAAGGCGTAAAAATCGTCGCTGTCTATGAGGCGCAGATCGCAGATGCTGAAACCAAAGCGGTGCCTAGCAGCCGCATCAGGTTGGAAAGCAATATGGTGCGACAAACATTTTACGATCTCAAAGGCATGCCCATTCGCAGCCTGCGGTTTCAAAACGAGGGCAAGACCATGGCCACCGAAATTTTGCGCACTTACGATGCTCAAAACATGCTCACAGTAGAGCTGCAGCGCCAGTACAATACCAATTTTGCAGACAGCACCAAGCTGCTGCAAACCCAAAAGCGCGTGCTGCATTACAATGACGCAGGGCAGTTGCTGTCCACGGTGAATTCACTCATCGCCTCAGACAAGGAAACGCCCATTGACAGTGTTTCCTATGAATATGACTTGGCTGGCAAACTCACGACCGAGCGTGTGTTTGCAACAGAGGGCCCGACCCAATGCATCTTGAAAAAGTACTATCAATACAGAGATGGCATCATTTCTCGGGTTTCCTTGGTCGATGACATGGCTGTGAACAGTGACGCCTATCAGCTAGACAGCAAAGGCCGCGTGATCGAGGAAGCCTACTCTACCAAGGGTGATCGCTCCCCGCGCATGCTTGCGTCCAACACCTACAATGCCCTAGGTCAAATCGCGGCCATCCAATACATGACAGATGCGGCGCTATTTCCGCTGGCAACTACGGTGGCTGCGCGCAACAACAAGTTTGACAGCAAGGGCAAGTTGGTGGAAGGCCAGTTTGACTACGGCGATGGCAAACGATTGTATGAGTTTTATGACTACACCTACTGGGTAGAGGATTGATATGGTTGAATTTTCTTAATTTGGTCGCATGCGAAACTTCATCGTCTTGATTTTCTTGCTGCTTGGTCTCGGATTGCAAGCACAAGTTTTCCTTCCTGGTAAGCTCATCACCACAGACGGCGACACGCTTGTGGGTTTGGTGGCCGAGCAAGGTGGCATCACCTGGTCGTTTAAGGAGTCACCAAAAGGAGCCGAGCGCATCTATACCCGCAGACAAGTCGTGGGATTTGAGCGCAAGGATGAAAAATATGAGGAACACACCTTTGAGGTATTGCGTGCGAAGTTTCCAGAACGTGTCAAGGATTTTTTGCTCGTCGTGGAAGAGGGACAGGTGAGATTGTTGCGCTACGATGGCAAGGGTCTCTTTGGAAGTGACCATATCGGTTATTACATCCATGAGAAAGGCATGCTCACGCCGCTCAGGGTGAACCTTGATGATGCGAATTTCAAGGTGCAAATGCGTCAGTATTTCAGCGATTTCCCCGAACTCGCCAGCCGCATCAAGGCCAAGGAGCTCAAATACGAGAATATCCAAGAGATCGTGCAGATCTACAACAGCTGGTACAGCAAGCAGCCACACACCGATGAAATCAATCCTGCTGCCAAGCCCACCAAGGCTAAGAAGGAACCCAAGGCCAAAAAGGGCCACCAAATCGAAAGCGATCCGCTTCAAGGGGGCGAGGAAGAATCCAAGGAAAATTAAGCTTTGGACGCCACATCGAATATTGACCTGTGACACAGCTCCCCAAACGATCGAGGTTGCGTGGGCTGCTCACACGAAGCGCCTACTTCGTGGGCGTATTGCTCGTGCTGCTGCTCGCTGGTGAGATCACGGCGCGGTGCATGGGCTTCAAGCCTTGGCGGGAAACCATACAGACGATTCAGGTGAGGCCAGAGGGCCGTTTTTTCCAAGACGATAGCCTGCTCGGTTATCGAGGCCGCCCTGGCAAGTTTGCGCTCCTGCTCAATGACAGCCTGCCATTCACAGTCACCCACGATGCCCAAGGTTGGCGGCAACCCCTGGCAGACAGTGCAGCGCAAGATTCCCTTCCTGAGATTTGGGTCTTTGGTTGCTCCTTTACCCATGGCTATGGTGTGAACGATGGCCAAGACTACCCAGCCCAGTTACAGACCATGCTGCCCGGGTACCGAGTTCGTAACTATGGCATGGACGGCTATGGCACCCTCCAAAATTGGCTATTGCTGGGGAATCTGCTTGCGCAAGGGCGCAAGCCACACACTGTGGTTTTGGGCTATGGCGCTTTTCATGACCAGCGCAACACCGCCAATCGGTATTGGCACAAGGCGCTGCATGGACAGCGCATCGCCGATGGCCTGCGCTACCCCTACATACGCCTCGACAAGCACGATGCACTCCAGATCCACTACGGCCCGATCGCCTACATTCCACTCCCATTGCAGCGGCAGCTTGCCCTCTTGTCACTCATCGAGGAGCGCTGGAACCATAGCGAAGACGAGGGCCTGCGCAGTCAATTTGTGACACAAACGCTCATCAAGCGCATGGTCGATGCCAGCCACCAAGTCGGCAGCCATTTTGTCTTGGCCGGCGTCTATCGTCACCCAGAAACCCTCGCCAAACTCCACATCTTCGAGTTGGAGCGGGTACACACGGTCGATATCAGCCAAGACTTGCAAGACCCGGCTTTGCGCATCTTGCCCGGCAATGGCCACCCCAATGCAATCGCCCATCACAAGATGGCGAGTGCCTTGTTTGACTTCCTGCAAGGCACTGTCTTTGCCCCTGCGGCGCAACAACATCCATGATCCTCAACAGAGACCTTGTATATGCGGTGCATCGCCCCTAAATTCGCCCATCTGAGAAAATCAATCCTGTCTCCATGGCTGTGAACTTGAAAGACCCCCAATTGTACTTCAACCGAGAATTGAGTTGGTTACAATTCAATGAGCGCGTGCTCCAAGAAGCTGCCGACGAGCAGCAGCCGCTGCTGGAACGCCTCAAGTTTCTATCAATCTTTTCGTCCAACCTGGACGAATTTTTTATGATACGCGTAGCTGGTCTCAAGGAGCAAGTCGCAGCAGGCATCCACGAGTTGCCGGCCGATGGCCTCTCGCCAGCCGATGCATTGGAGAGCATCTCCCAAAAGGTGCACAAGGATGTCGCTGAGCATTGCCGATTGCTCAATGAAGACGTGATGCCCGCCTTGCGCAAAAAAGGCATCCGCATCCGTCACTATCCCAGCCTCACCAACGATCAGAAGGCCGAGCTTACCACCTACTTCAAGGAAAAGATATTTCCCGTGCTCACACCGCTGGCCGTGGATCCATCACACCCCTTCCCGCAATTGCGCAACCTGGGTCTCAACCTGCTGGTCGAGCTGCGAGACCCCATGCACAAAAAGGAAAACAAGATCGCCGTATTGCCTTTGCCCAGCCTCTTGAGTCGTTTCATCCCACTCTCAGGCAAAAACAAGGGCGATGTCTTGCTGCTAGAGGATCTCATCATCCCCAACCTGGAGATGTTGTTTCCCAACATGCTCATCGACGACGCCAACTGCTTTCGCATCACCCGCAACGCAGACATGGACTTGTCTGAGGCCGAGGCAGACGACTTGCTCAAGCTCATTGAGCGCGAATTGCGCAAACGCCGCATGGGCACGCTCATCCGTCTGGAGGTCTCAGACAAGATGCCGACCGAGAGCCGAAGATTTCTCCAGCAAATCACCGGCCTCAAGGAACGGGCGATCTACGAAATCTATGGCCCGCTCGACGTAGCTTCCTTCATCTACTTCTTGGACCTGGATTTTCCTGACCTCAAGGATCCTGCATTCACTCCATCCCTGCATCCACGCATCACCAAGAGCACGACGATCTTTGATGCGATCCGCAAGCAAGACATCTTGTTGCACCATCCCTACGACAGTTTCAACCACGTGATCGACTTGGTGCAGGAAGCTGCCCGTGACCCCAAGGTCTTGGCGATCAAGGTGACCCTGTACCGCACGAGCGGCAAGTCCCAGATCGTGCAGGCCCTCAAGGAAGCCACGGCCAAGGGCAAGCAAGTCACGGCACTCATCGAACTCAAAGCCCGCTTTGACGAGGAAACCAATATCGTCTGGGCCAAGGAGCTGGAACATGTGGGTGTCAATGTAATTTATGGTTTGCTGGGCCTCAAGACCCACTGCAAATTGCTGATGATTGTGCGCCAAGAAGACGGCCACATTCGTCGCTACGTGCACATGAGCACTGGCAACTACAATGCGCGCACGTCCAAGATCTACACCGACATCGGCCTCATGACCTGTGACGAGGCCATCGGCAAAGATGCCTCCGAGCTCTTCAACCTGCTCACGGGCTACAGCGGGCAAAAGGAATGGCGCAAGCTCTTTGTAGCCCCGATCAACCTGCGCGACAACCTCACCAAGCTCATCCAATGCTGCATCGCAGAGCATAGCGCAGAGCAGCCGAGCCACATCCAGATGGTCATGAACCAACTGGTCGATCCACAGATGATCCAAGCGCTCTACAAGGCCAGCATCAAGGGGGTGAAGATCGATTTGATCGTGCGTGGGGTCTGCTGTCTCAAGCCAGGCTTGCCTGGCATTTCTGAAAACATCACGGTGCGCAGCATTGTAGGCCGCTTTTTGGAACATTGCCGCATTTTTCATTTCAAGTACAACGGCGTCCAGAAAACCTATATGGGCAGTGCCGACCTCATGCAGCGCAACCTCAACCGACGGGTAGAGATCATGTTTCCCCTGGAGGATGCCGAGCACCAAGAGCGCGTGCTGGACATCTTGAACATGATGATCAAGGACAATTTGAAGGCACGCATCCTCCAGCAAGATGGCGGCTTTGTGCGTGCCCAACCTCGCCGCAATGAAAAGCATGTGAATGCGCAGGCATGTTTCCTGGGGCAGGCAGCCGAACGCAAGCAACAGGTCGATACGATTTCCAAACAAGATGATTGAGAAGTCGTTGGGAATACAAAGGCCCTGCCCTCGTTTTGCTGTGAAGCCAACTCCAACATCACATGTCACATGAAGCCCTTCGATTTGCAACCCGCCCACTTGGGAAATGAGGTCGTGAAGCTCGCACCCTTGCGTGCAGACGACTTTGAGCGGCTGTATGCCATCGCTGCCGATCCACTGTTGTGGGAGCAACATCCCAATCCTGATCGCTACAAAAGGCCTGATTTCGAAAACTATTTTGAAGGCGCCATGGCCTCCAAAGGTGCATTTTTGGTGACCGACGCCGTCACGGGTGCTGTCGTCGGATGCAGCCGCTATTACGACTACGGCGCTGATCGAAGCCGGGTAATCATTGGCTACACCTTCATTGCACGCAGCCATTGGGGTACGCCGACCAACCGTGCGCTCAAAAAGGTGATGCTCGATCATGCTTTTGCGCATGTAGATCAGGTACACTTCCAAGTCGGTGCCCTCAACATTCGTTCACAAAAGGCAATGGCCAAGCTAGGTGCCACCGTGATCGACGAGGAAATCGTAGCCTACTATGGCGAGGCTCCCAAGCGCAATTTTCTCTTCGAGATCCGCAAGGTGGATTGGCAGGGATGACACGCGCAAAACGATCAACCTAAAGGTTTATTTTGTTTTGAATTTGGCCAAGAGACGCGCCCAAGCAATGCGCCATCTGGGGCCAGCCTCTTGAAGTGGCCCCACCCATGGCTTGCCGCGCCGCAGATAATATTTGCCAAAGGTGCCTTGGCTAACGCCCCACTTTTGGCGGAATTGCAGGGGGCCATTGTTTTTGGTGACTTTGCCCGTGCTCTTGGTCTGGAAATGGTAGGTGCGGCTCGCGCCTAGCCCTTTGAAATGGCGCACACCGACTTGCCAGAGCTTCATCGAGAAGTCTGGATCCGATGACATGCCAGGGCTGAATTCCTCGGAATAACCCCCCACGGCATCCCAAAGCTGTTTGGGCACGACATTGGGTGGCCATGTGCTGCCTGTCCAGTCCGCTTTGGGCCAATGCTGGAAGGCTACCAACAAATCTGCCTCTCTAAAGGTCGCGATGTCTTGGCCGTAGTCTTCTGGGGCGATCACGCAGGCATTGCCTGTATCCCGCGGCTCGATCATGGTCGCTGAGAGGAACCACTGATCATGCCCGATGGACTGGATTTCTTGCCACAAAATGGCGTCCCAGCCTGGCAAGGCATACATATCGTCGTTGAAAAATGAAATGTAGGCTGTCTTGGCGAGCCTGGCCGCTGCATTTAAGGCATGGCAAACGCCAACATTCTCGGGCGACCATGTATGGTCGATCTCCTGGGCACGCACCCACTCCAATGTACCGTCGCTGCCATCATTCACATGCACGATGAGCTGGTGGGTAAAGGTCGAGTGCCGACGCAGGCTCTCGACACAGCATTGCAGATAAGGCAAATTGTTCCACGTGGGGATCAATATGCTGAACTTAGCGCCCGCTGTCTGGGCATAGCTGCGTGCTTCAAATTCCATGCGCCTGCAAATTAGGGATAGTCGGCAGACGTAGCAAACTTTCTATACCAAGGGGATTTCTAAGGATGCTTTGCTAATTTTCCGCTTCGCATGGAGGCAAGACCCAAAGACATCTCGCTCGTGGTCCGCGTGGAGCAACTGCATCCACGGGTTTGCTATGCCATGGATACAGTACTCGGCGATTTCTTGGGTCTGTGGCCGCAACTGATTGTCTGGGATGATGTTGCTGGACTGGCGCAAGCCGCTGCAGCAGGCTTGCCGATCTTCAACTATTGCACGCAACCGAGCACAGATTTTCCCAACCTGCCTTGCAATGGCCTGCTGTATGAAGACATCATTCGGCAAGCCAACGAACAGATCGATTGGTTTGGAGCGGTCTCCCTGCAATTGCAGACGACAGATACGATCGCCAGCATTTTTTACCACATCACGCAGTATGCTTTGTTGCGCCCTGCTGCGCGGCTGGTGCTGGACGCGCATGGCCGCTATCCTGATGGCGACGGCGCGCTGGTCGTGCATGGCATGCTGGAGCAGTTGACACAACTGCTGGCGCAGCAGCTACCCGCTGGAATACAGCCACGCCCATTTGATTTTGAGATCACGATCGATGTCGATCAACCTTGGAAGTATCTGCACAAGCCCTGGCATGTGCGCTGGGGTGGGCTGTTGCGTGACCTCCTGCGTGGGGGCGATGCTGGCGCGCGCTGGCGCAGCCTGCGCACGGGTGTGGATCCCTTTGCAGTGCTCTCGCTGGTGCGGGAGATCTGCCCCATTGCCCACACCAAGGTTTTTTTCTTGGTCGGTGGCGATCACCCCAACGACAGCCGATTCGACATCAGCATGCCCGCCTATGCGCGCTACGCAGTAGCCTACAAGGAGGCGGGATTTGAGCTGGGCATCCACCCGAGCTATGCTAGCGTGGATGACAGTGCCATCCTGCCCGCGCAAAAGGCAGCCCTGGAGGCCGTCGTAGGCCCAGTGTGCATCTCTCGGCAGCACTACCTGCGCTACCGCACCCCAGCGACCTTCAGGTCACTCATCGCGGCGGGCATCACGCGCGACTACACGCTCTGCCGCAATCAAGGGCCAGGTGCCATCACGGGCGTCGCCCTCCCCTACCGCTGGTTTGACTTGCAACGCAATGAAGCAACGGCACTCACGCTGGTACCCGCAATGGTCATGGACCGCTGCCTGCAACAATACATGGCCCTAGATCCCGATCAAGCCTGGGCACAGATCGCCAAGACCATTGCCCTCACCAAGGCCGTGGGCGGCAAATTTGTGATTATCTTGCACAACGAAACGTTTAGCGACACAGGCGAATGGAGAGGGTGGCAGGTTGTCATCCGCCAAATGCTGCAATTGCTTCAAGCATGAATGCGATCCTGAAACATGGCAGTGCAATCGATCGAGCGGAATGGCTGGCATTTTTGGCGCATTCTCCACAGGCTGCCATCTATGTACATCCCGACTACCTCGACATCGTGGCGCCTGGCTGGCAGGCGATCGAACTCTGGCGCGACCGCACCTTGCTCGCGATCATGCCCTTGTACCTCAACCAAAAAGCGGGTTACACCTATGCCTTGCAACCTTCCTTTTGCCAGTTTTGGGGCATCATATTTGGCGGCGAGGACTTGGGCAATGATTACAAGACCTATAGCCACAGGCGCAAAGTGGTGAAGGCCATGATCGATGCCATTCCTGCGCAGATCAAATGGTTTATGTATGGGTTTGCGCCCGAGTTTGATTATCCGCTTCCCTTTCACTGGGCTGGCTACACCTTGCAGTCACGCATTACCTATCGGCTAGATCTCAGTGTGGGCTACGCCGAAATAGAAAGAAACTTTGGCAACGATACCCGCTACGATATGCGCAAGGCGCTATCACAGGGTTTTGCGGTGCATGCCACCGATGCGTGGCAACGGCTGTCTGGACTTGTACATGCCAATTCGATCGAAGGAAAACTGCGGCTGCAACCCACGCAATTGGGGACCTTTGATCGGATCGCGCCCTTTCTCTTGCAATCGCAGCTCGGCTTTTTGCTGGAGGTCGTAGATGCGGATGCATCCTTGATCGGGGCGGCGCTCTTTGCGAGCTTTGCTGGCAAGACCACCTATTTGATTTCTTCGCAAGCGCCTGGCAAGTCGAGCAATGGGGCGATGAGTCTGCTCCTGGCGAGGGCGATCGCGGAGGCTGCTGCCCGCAGCCAAATCTTTGACTTTGAAGGCAGCATGATCGAAGGCGTGGAGAGCTTCTTCAGGGGCTTTGGTGGCAGGCCGGTTCCTTATCTGATGATTGAAAAAAATGATTTACCTTTACCGATAAGATGGATAAGAAAATTACGATAATCGGCCGCGAGAATTCGATTTTCAACCAATTCCTGTACGAGCTACGGGAAGTAAGCATCCAAGGAGACCGAATGCGTTTCCGCAAAAATCTCCTCCGCTGTTCCCAGATCATGGCTTATGAGGTGAGCAAGCACCTTGCTTTCTCGACCAAGTCTGTCACGACGCCTCTGGGGGAACTGGAGATGCAACTGCCGACCGATCAGCCAGTCTTGGTTTCCATCTTGCGTGCTGGCGTGCCGATGCACCAAGGTTTCTTGGATTTCTTTGACAATGCTGACAATGGTTTTATCAGCGCCTATCGCCAAAAAACCAAGGGCACTGACTTTGTAATCAAGGTGGAATATGCCGCCATGCCCAGCGTAGAGGGCCGCACGGTGATCCTGATCGACCCCATGATCGCCAGTGGCCGCAGCATCGCTCTGTGTGCACAAGCGATCTCGCCAGCCCACGGTGTACCGAGCCAGTTGATCCTGGCGGGGCTCATCGCCAGCGAGGAAGGACTCGACTATGTGCGTCGCCACGTGCCACAAGCGCACATCTTTGTCGGCGCAGTAGATAATGAACTCACAGCCAGGGCCTACATTGTGCCTGGACTCGGCGACGCTGGCGACCTGGCCTACGGCAGCAAGACCAGCGGTTGACCGATCCACCCTTTCCCAAAACAAGCACGGCGCTCATGCGTTGTATTTCCAGATTGGCTACAAAGAGAACATGGGTGAATTTCTAGAATGGTTGAGTGTGGTGGGGCTATCCACTGTGAAAGTCCTTGCCGGGTTGGCAATGGCGATCACACATGGAATGAAGCCTTGGGAAATATTTGCAGCTTTGGCAGCTGGCAGTATGATCGGGGTGACTTTCTTTACCTTTTTTGGACTCACGATACGGCGTTGGCGCAAGGAGCGCCGCATGCGCCTGGGCATCGTGAAGCCCCTGAATTATCGCAAGGCACGCAAATGGAAACGCATGTGGCTGCGCTTTGGGCTACCTGGGATCGCCCTGCTGACCCCGCCGCTCATCAGTCCCCCGATTGGTGCGCTCATCGCCGTGATTTTTGAGCGTCGCAAAGGCCGCATCCTCGCCTATATGGGCGTGAGCATCTTGCTCTGGTCTGCCTTGTTTGCATTGGTAGGCGACCAAATCCTTGCCCTGATACATCGATGACCACAACAAAGCATATTTTTTTTGACCTCGACCACACGCTCTGGGACTACGAGACAAACTCGATCGCGACCATCCATGAGTTGTTGGAGACTTTCAGGCCGCAGATGGGATTCACGCTCACATTTGAGGAATTTTACCCTGTCTATTTCACACACAACCATGCCCTCTGGGTGCAATATCGCCACAACGAAATCGACAACCTGACGCTGCGCTATCAACGGTGGCGCTTGGCCTTTGCTGATTTTGGGATTTCGGAGGCGACATGGATGTATGACATGAGCGAGGCTTTTCTGGACATTTGCCCGCGCAAGTCTGCCCTCATGCCCAATGCCATGGCACTCCTAGAAATCGTGAGCCAGCAATATCCCCTGCACATCATCACAAATGGATTCGCTCCTATCCAAGACCTCAAATTGGCGCACTCTGGCCTGCGACCCTTTTTTGATGTGATCGTGACACCCGACGGGGTGGGCGTCAAGAAACCCCATCCCAAGATTTTTCATGAGGCACTCGCAGCAGCCGATTGCCTACCCGAGCACGCACTCTATCTGGGCGACAGCTATCCTGAAGACATGGTTGGCGGCCATGCTGTGGGCATGAATGTCGTGTGGTACAATCCCAGAGGCCGCGAAAACCCTGAGGGTTTCCCTGAGATTGCGAATTTGATTGAGTTGTTGGGGCATTTGCCGAAAAGCTAAAATTGTCGGCCATTTTTGGTTTTTGTTCGCAAAATTCTCGTATTGTTGCTTTCATATCACTTGGGCCATATGAAAGCAATAGACCTTTTCTGTGGTGCTGGAGGCATGAGGTTGGGCTTGAAAGGCGAAAATCATTTATCGAGAGCGTTTGCGTTGGCCTCGACATCATCAATTGCTCCTTCGCGACCAAAAAAGAATGGGCGAGAATCTTGGGTGAAAATTAAATCAAACCCAAGCTACCCTTAGCAGGGCACCTTTTGCGTTTCATACCTCTCCCCCTCACTGCTGAAACCGATACCCCACCCTATGAACTGTCAAGATATGCACGGGTTCGGCAGGGTTTTCTTCGATTTTTTTGCGCAGGTGCGTCACGTGGGTGTCGATGGTGCGCATCGACAGTAGGTAGTCGTGGCCCCAGACGTCTGCGAGGATCTGCTCGCGGGTGAGAATCTTCCCTTCGTTGTGGATGAGGAAACGCAACAGCTCGCTTTCCATGCGTGTAAGCTCTATTTCATCTGTTCCACGACGCACACACTGGGCTTGAAAGTCGATCTCGACATTGCCGATGTGGAAGAGCTTGGTGCTTTCACTGGGTTTGCCCGTGCGCCTGAAGATCGCCTCGATGCGTGCACAGAGCTCCAAGATGTCAAAGGGTTTAGTGATGTAGTCGTCGGCGCCCGTCTTGAGGCCGATGACTTTGTCCATCTGCTGGTCACGGGCGGTGAGCATGATCACGGGCGTGCTGTTGCCTGTGGCGCGAAGGCGTTTACACACCTCCATGCCGCTCATCTGCGGGAGCATAAGGTCTAGCAAGATGAGGTCGGGACGAATTTTTTCCGCCAATTCTAAGCCCAGCAGCCCATTGTCTGCCTCCGTGACTTCATAACCCTCATATTCCAGGTTGCTGCGCAATAGGTAGCGAATGGCGTTTTCGTCCTCGACGACCAAGATCTTGCGTTTGGTGTTTTTCATTATTTCAATTCTTGTAAGCAGGGAATTTCAATGGAGAATGTAGCACCTGCGTTGAGTGCACTTTTGAGTTCGAGCCGTCCATTGTGATCCTTGAGGATCGCATTGGCGATGCTCAGACCGATGCCGTGGCCCTTTACATTGTGCTCATCGAGGTTGCCGAGGCGCACAAACTTCTCAAAGATGATCTTTTGATCTTTGAGAGCGATCCCCAATCCAAAATCTTGGACCGAGATTCGCAGATGATCGTTTTTGATTTCCGAGGTGATTTTGAGCCGATGGGCGGCATCGCCATACTTGCGGGCGTTGTCGATCAAGATCGCCAATACCTGCTCGATAGCCTTGGCATCGACCTCGACCCGCGTAGTGCCAAGTGGTTGCTCCACGAGTTCAATCTGAACCCCATCTTGCTTGTGGGAAAATGTGCTGAGCTGCATCCACAGAAGTTCGCAGGGAATCGGTTTCTTTTGATACTTTTTACGGCCCGACTCGAGCTGCGAAAAATCCAAAAGGGAATGTATCAGGTAGTCCAACCGCTCGGTTTCATCGGTGATGATGCCCATGACACGCTGTACCGCGTCGGGGTCACGCAATCTACCAAGCCGCAAGCTATCTGCTGCGAGGCGAATGGTGGCGAGTGGCGTTTTGATCTCATGGGAAACGTTGGCGACAAATTCCGTCTTGAGGCGCGACAACTTGAAAAGGCGCATCGCTGCACGCACGAGCAGCATCAAGACAAACATCAAGATTGCAAAAAGCGCCAAAATGAGATAGAGGTTGCGGCGATAAATGCTTTGTGTCACCTCCTCGACCGTGGCCTCCCTGAAGGAGACCCCAAGCCGCATGTCGCCCAACCAAGGTCCATAATTGGCGAGCTGTGCCTCATGCTCAAAAGTCGGCTGCCCATAGGCGACGGAGTGGTAGATGAGTTGGCCGCCTTGGCCACGCAGCACCCCAAATTGTAAAAAGCGCTTTTCCAAACCTTCGTGCTCGCGGTCCTCTGGCCAATACCGCTGGTGAAAATAGTCTCTCAAATAGACCTTTTCAAATTGCGCTGGGTCGGTCTGTCGAAAGATGAGCGCCATCAATCGGCCACGCAGGTCAAATATGGGTGCCCCGATCAGGGTATTGCTGATGAAGGCCTTGTTGTATATGAAAACAAGATTGCTGTCGAGCGCGGTGCTCCAGATCGCAGTGCTCATGCTCTCGATATTGCCATAAGGCTCTTGGAGCTTGCGCAGCTCATCGCCGATAAAGTCTGTGATGTCGGTCTGTTGCCGCCAACTACCGAGATTGGGATCGCCTTTGCGGTAGCGATTGGGACTCTTGTATTCCCAAGTATGAAAGCGATTTTGCCCATAGACGGGAAACGCAGCCACCCAGGCATTGCACAGGGGCTGTACGGCCGAAGTAAGCCTGAAAGGCTTGCGCAACTTGCCCAAGTTGGATTCTTTGAAATCCTCTGGACTCAGGTCCCGGCGCAACTTGGCCATGCCAGCATCCATCTCTCTTACATAGTCTTGCTGCAATTGGCGGGCTCCATCGTCGGCAATTTTTTGCAGACTGCCGTGCAGACCTGCCGAAATCTGCAATCGCAAGCCCTGGATACTGGACAATTGCCAGACCATCAAGACAATGACCAGCACAAATGTGAGGCCAGCGAGGATTAATATTGTGCGGCGTGTGCGCATTCAGCGTAAAAAATCAGTCTTTATTGCCAGATGCGCAAGCAATAGGCTGTGAATCTCCAAAATATTTCGTAACATTTTGCAATGAGATTGCATCGACCCTCCAAATACTTCTTTTCCAGCCAGCGCCTTGCGGCAGGTTGGGTTACCATGATTCTTGTGTCAGCCCTGCTACAATCGTGTTTCAGACCTGTGGAGGGCGATTTTCCCAACCGAGGCCAGGGCTTGGAAGACGATGAATTGTTGTGGGTGCTGCGCATAGCGGCCAGTGCCGATGATGCTGACCTAGAAATTGTGTCCTTGCGCGATTCCATCAGATTTGCCAATTACAACGGGCCCTTTTTTACCAATGGCATACAATCTCTCGTCAAGCGCATCTTGAACGATGAACTCAAGGCTGTCGATGAATACCCTGGCCAAACAGAGCTCAAAAATGCCCGTGAACGCTTGATCCAAATGGGTGGCTCGGGCCAAAATATCGACCCTTTGCTCCGGGTCGCCGAGTTGTACATCGTCGTAAACATCAACCAGCCAATCTACAGCGGTCGCCCTGAATTTTTGCGCCTGATTTGGCGCGACCCAACTGGTCGCGAAGCTGATCGTGGTTTTGCAGGCATCAGACTCGATACCGACGGCACTGGACAATTTTTGCTGGGAGAGCAGTTTCTAAGTGAATTTGCCAAGATCCAAAGCTATTATGCATTGCCGATCTACCTGCGCACAAATTTTAGGGAATATGCGATCAAATCGGTCGAGGAGGCCCGCTATGTGCAAAGGATGATCTATGCTGGCCGATGGAATGAGATTGATTGGCAAGCCGAGGGCATCAATATCTCAGGCAAATACCGTGTGCCACTGGAACCGGAAACTGTATTGCCTTTGGCGGGTTTCTATCGTTTCCTTCTCCCGAATGCAAGCGATAGCACAAAGTATGCTGAACTGCTCCTCACAGCCGAAAGCGACTACCTCGTCGCAGACTGGAGCAACCGATTTCAGGTGGAAAAAATCGTGCCCTATGGCGCTATGCAGTTTTTCAGCAATACAGGGGAACTCTACTGGTTTGAAATCATGCCAGATAGCAATTTGGCTTTGTTTGTGATGCAAGGCAAAGACACGCTTGGTAGCTACCAAAACCCTGTATTCTAAGCTCAGTTCTGGATTGGACGATGTTGAAAATTTTGGCCATTCCTACGGAATGGCCAAAAAATATGTGATGGGTGCATGTAGTAGGGCAAGGTCGCAACCTTGCCCTACTACATGGGCGCGTATAGGTCCTGGAAACCACAAAACTTGATTTCCGGGCCATCAGCTTCATTTCGATCACTATGCAGATCTATTCTGTACCAACAATGGCCCTTTGATGGCTGCACAAGGTTTATTTGCCGCCCGTTTTGGGCGTTCCTGACGGCTCCTCAGTGGTGGCTGCCTTGTCGCCCTTGGATTTTCCTGGCTGGGGAATAGGATAGATTTCCACATCTTCCATGTCCCATTTGGCCTTGACTTCCAGCGGCAGCGCCTCATGGTACACTTTCTCGGGCATACGATAGGGATTCAAACTGCCAGGCGTGAGTACGCCGTTGCCATCGGTGTCGTCGATGATATCGATGGTATATTTACCTGGATAGAGGTAGCCATATTTAAATCGTCCTGGTGCAGCAAAACGGGCTTCAAAGCGATCCACAACCATAGAGCTTGTCGCCACGTCAGACTTTCCCTTGGCTTCCTTGCTAGCACTTTTGGGGTGTGTGAGCAGGCCCGTGCCCAAGTTGCCACGTAGGATCACGCTGAATCCTAAACTGGGCCTTGTAGAGTCAGCAAGCACCTTTCCAGACACGGTGCCGAAATCATTGGGATTGGGAAACATCATATCAAATACAACCAATGTATCGGTCGGTTTCCCATTTGGTAGCAGAACAGTCTTGCGAAACTGTAGCTTATAAGGCATGTTGGGATCGAGCAATTTGGTCGGTTTGCCGAAAATTACCATTCCACTGCTCATCCACACGATATCCTGAGGCTTGGCAGCTGAATCCAACAACTGAATTTGTGTGCTGTCCATGCCTTCTTGCACCTTGAACAATGTCGGAATAAAGAAATCGTGCCCTTGTCGCTCATTCACAGGCATATCATACCACCGTTTACGCTCTTCCTTCACCTGAGCTTCCTGAATCAAACGCACCACAGTATCCCCTTTGTTACCGAGGCTATCCATGAGATTGACGAGGCGAATGTCGTAGTCTTTGTCACGGGAAACCGGTGAATGGAGGTACAAATGATTTTGATTCTTGTACTTGAATCGAGCGACCTCTAGCAACTGTGGATCACTTCCCGTGGTGTCCATGACAAAAACCACCAAATTTTCACCTGCATAGCTATTGCGCAGAGGTTTGGTAAACTCAAGGTGAATCGTCTGGTCATTGGACCATTTTGCACTTTTCACTTTTGGTGGATCGAAATCTTGAAAGAATGCAGACAAGGCCACCTTGGGGGCCGCGCTATCTTCGCCACGCAACATGATAAGGGGATCAATGGTAAGACCGATTTTTTCGCTCTCGCCAGAGTAGCGAGAATCACTATTGGCGTCGCCCACACCGTAAATTTCATAGTCGCCTGGTGCGAGAAACTTGAAATCAAACATGCCGTATTTGTCACTCGCCACAAGATATTCCGGGCGCTTGCCTTTGATGTTGTTGCTATCGATCTCACCTGCCCTGAACAACATGATCTTCATGTCTTTCTCGGCTGCGCCAGACCAGACATCCTCTACACGTCCAGAGACAGTGAGCGAATCCAAGACCCCGCCTGTGCTGAACGCGTAGGTATAGGATGTTTCCATCTTATTGCCCTCATTGAAGTCCAAGATACCCGTACCTAAGGAAACCACATAAGTGGTGCTGTCTCTCAATGGTGCTATAAACTTGATTGTCAACGTTTTATTCTTCACAACGATCTCTGGGTCAACCGTTGGGACAGGCGAAATAAAGACTTCGTTTTTGTAATTGCCTGGTTTCAAAAATTCATCGAAGTGGAACACGATCTCTTTGTAGTTGAAATACAGCGTGCCTGGATAGGGCAATACCCCAATGACCTCTGGGCCAGCCGTGTCTTGATCGCCTCCACTAGGGCGACCAATATTGGCACACGACCACATGCTGATCGCTATAAAAATAATAGATGTCCAAATGGGGATGTGCCTACGCATAAACAAATTTCAGGATCGGATGTAAAACAATAGAATGACTCCCGCAATACCAGTGCCAATCAAAGCCACCGGCAACAAGTATTTCTGCGGCCACCGTGGGTCTGTTCCACGAAGTTCGACCATTGGCGACTTGCGCACTGGTCGGAGTTGAGACTTGGAAATCGTATCCAAGTACACCAAGGGAAATGATATTTCACTAGTATCGGTCAATGTCAACACAGTCGAAATAGTGCGTTCAAATTTTCGATGGCCGAGCCGCGCAAAAACCACGCTGGGTGTCTCAATGAAAAGTTGCCGACTACTGGGATCGGTCAATAAAATTTCAGCACGCAATCGCTCGGTCAAAAAACCGGACAGGCTGTCTATCGAAGGTGCCTTTTGACCTATCATTCGCAGAACAGAGGTTTCAAAGGCTAATTGATTGCTAATCTGAGACTTAGTGCAATTGACTACAAGTAACAATTGTAAAGCACTGATAATCAGCACCCAAAAAGGCACAAATTTCGAGCCCTGTATTGCACGATCTCCTGCCTGCTGGTATGACTGGGTGGATACGGGCGATATGCGCTCAAAGCTTCTCAAAATGCACAATAAACGGATGGCCTACTTACGAATGAGATAAATGACGCTGGAACTGCGCTCTTTGTCGAAAAGTGCTACCCAATAGGAGCACCAACCAATCCAGACGGCTTTTAGCAATGATCCACCCTTGTGCCGCTCTGTGAGCATCGCAACATAATAGGCGTCAAACGGCATGCGGCGCATTCCTTCCAATTTCAGTCCATGGCGCTCGAGCAACTGTCGCATGGAGTCAGGGCAAAAATGATACAAGTGACGCGGCACATCATAAGCAGCCCAAATGGCTTGGTAATATTCCGCATCAAAAGATCGATAGTTGGGTACTGCAATAAAAATGCGTCCACCCACCTTCAACAAGGACTTTAACTTGGTCATGTAGGAATCGAGCTGATGCACATGTTCCAGCACATGCCACATGGTGATGGCATCATAGTGATCGTCTTCCAACTGAAACAGCTCCTCAACTGGCTTTGTCTTCACAGCGAAATCACGCTCTGCAACTTGGCGTGCATCCGGATCAGGCTCCAAGCCCAAACAATCCCAACCTGCGTTTTGCATCGTCGCGAGAAATGCGCCTGCCCCACTACCAATATCCAAATGTTTTCCCGTCTTCTTTCCCGTTTCGGATTGAAGCAACCGGCGCTTTCCTTGGAGCGTCACCTTACGCACCATTTGGTAAAGGCGATGGATAAAGCCCTTGCTAGTATTGGTGTGCGAGACATAGTCCTCACTCTTGTAATAAGGCCCGATCTCCAATTGAGACGGTACTGGATTGGTAAACCGATGCGTACAACCATTGCAATGGCTGATTCCAAACATCTCTTTGGAGACTGTATAATCCTTCGCTTTCAAGACTTCTTTGAAGTCCTGGGATCCGCAGACTGGACAATGCGTATAAGCTATCATTTTGAAATCAAATCTATTTTGGGTTATCGCCCAATGTAAACCATGAGCACAGAAATGTCGGCGGGTGTAACACCACTGATGCGGCTAGCTTGACCCAAGCTGTTCGGTTTCATCCTTGTCAACTTTTCACGCCCTTCATACGATAGGGCTTTGACTTTATAATAGTCAAATGTCATTGGCAGCACGAAGTCATCGAGCCGGATGACTTTCTCTGCCTGTTCCCGTTCCTTACGGATGTAGCCTTCGTATTTTTTTTGGATCTCCGCTTGCTCCAACACATCAGTACTGAATACCGAGAGTGCGGCCCCAAATTCTGGATTAGCAGCCATCAGATCTTGTAGCTGGATTTCAGGACGAATCAAGACCTTATCAGCCTTCACGCTTTGCGCCAATGGCGCACAGCCTTTGGACTCCAACAACCCGTTGACCATGTCGGGTGTGATCGAGGTCTTCGTCAAGATATCCAATGCTTGATCCAAATGCTTGGACTTCGCAGTGAACTCATCGTATCTGTCTTGTGAGGCAAGCCCGATGCTGAACCCTGTTGGTGTGAGACGGATGTCTGCATTGTCTTGTCGCAGCAGGATGCGGTACTCAGCCCGGGAGGTAAACATGCGGTAAGGTTCATCTGTTCCCTTATTGACAAGGTCGTCGATGAGTACACCGATATAAGCTTCATCGCGCTTGAGCACAAGTGCATCCAAGTCTTGGCACTTACGCGCTGCATTGATCCCCGCCATCAAACCCTGACTTGCTGCTTCTTCGTAGCCCGTGGTTCCGTTGATTTGCCCCGCAAAAAAGAGACCTTCGATGAGATGCGTCTCTAGGCTCAGCTTCAATTGCTGTGGTGGAAAAAAGTCGTACTCGATTGCATACCCAGGCCTGAACATCCGCACGTTTTCAAAACCCTCCACCTGACGAATGGCATTGAATTGTACATCCTCGGGCAACGATGATGAAAATCCATTTACATAAACCTCAACGGTATTCCAGCCCTCAGGTTCTACAAACAATTGGTGGCGGTCCTTATCTGCAAACCGCACGATTTTGTCTTCGATGCTTGGGCAGTAACGCGGCCCGAGTCCTTGTATCCTTCCCGAAAACATCGGGGATTTTTCAAATCCCGTCGCGAGTGTTTCGTGTACTTTTAAATTGGTATAGGTGATGTAGCAGGGACGTTGTGTTGTAAGCGGTACCGTTTCGCTGCTAAATGAAAACTTACCCGGCATCTCATCACCCTCTTGTATTTCCATCTTGGAGTAGTCGATGCTACGCCCGTCCAATCGAGGAGGTGTACCAGTCTTCATGCGCCCACTCTGGAATCCAAATTCGCGCAATTGCTCGGTGATGCCAGTTGCAGCCTTTTCGGCTGCACGCCCACCACCGAAATTTTTTTCCCCGATATGGATCAGACCGTTGAGGAACGTACCATTGGTGAGGATCACCGTCTTGCCAAGGATATCTAGTCCCATCCCGGTCTTCACGCCATAGACGCGGTTGTCTTTGACGAGCAACTCACGCACCATTTCTTGCCAGAAATCGAGCAAGGGCAATTTCTCCAAGTGCAGGCGCCAATCTTCTGCAAAACGCATGCGGTCACTTTGCGCACGAGGGCTCCACATCGCGGGACCCTTGGAGCGGTTGGGCATGCGAAATTGGATCATGGTCTTGTCTGTGGCAATCCCAGAGTAACCGCCGAGGGCATCGATCTCACGCACGAGCTGTCCTTTGGCAACACCGCCCATGGCGGGATTGCAGGACATCTGCGCGATGGTACCCATGTTCATTGTAATGAGTAGGGTCTTTTGACCCATGTTGGCGGCGGCAGCGGCGGCTTCACAGCCCGCGTGCCCAGCGCCTACCACTATGACATCGTAATTAGGAAACATGTTTTCGTATTCGAACTAGACGCAAAATTAGCAATAGTGAATGGACTATCGGCAATAGAAATTCTGATCGCTCTTATTTGCAAATGTTCCACGTGGAACGTTCGTTCTGTGGCGTTGGTCTTCGGTTTCAAACATACCCATGTAGGGGAGGTCACCGCCCTCCCATGCATGGACCCATCAAATATTCTGTGACCGTGCCATCGGCATTGGCACGGTTTGCAAATCATACAATCCGGAACAACAGTTATCGACCAACCCAATCCCATGTTCATCGCCGCTATGTGATGACTCCCACAAAACGTTCCACGTGGAACAATCCCCCACTGAGAGTCAGAAGGCCCAAAGTTTCAATGCTGTAATTGATATGACGACGGTTACTGTTCCACGTGGAACAAATAAAGCACTTACAATACCAAGATAGGTGATTATCGAAACTCAATTATCCCACAACAATAGCGCTGCATCCTCTGCGCTGCGCATCGCTTTTATATCCTTGGCTGATTTGTCTTTGAAACCGATCAGGTGGAGCAATCCATGTGACATCACACGGTGCAACTCTATATTGAAATCTACGCCCAACACTTGCGCATTGTCTTGTACACGGTCCACACTGATGTAAATCTCCCCGGCGATGGATGACAACGTGGAACTTTGATCAGGAAAGGTGATGATATCCGTGAGGGTGTCGTGCTGCAAGAACTCTTGGTTCATCTTGAGCAAGGCCTCATCGGTCACGAAAATATAATTGAGAGAGGCCACCGTCGCCCCATGCGTAGTCGCGATACGCTCCATCCATGCACGCACGATGGCCTGCGATTTCAACTTGAAGGGCGCATCATCGACAAAAAAGCGTATCGCTCTTGCCATCGACTAGATGTTGAATACCATCTCGACACGACGACCTGCACTCTCAAAACGAATCTCGTCTGAGAGATGCCGCATCAAAAATACTCCTCGACCACCCGGGCTCTCCAGATTCTCTGGAGCAGTAGGGTCGGGGAGACCTTCTGGATCAAATCCATTGCCTTCATCCTCTACCGCAACCATGATGCGATAGGGACTCAAGGAAGCGCAATGTATGCGCACCTTTTTGGAAGCATCACCACGATTTCCATGGAAAATGGAGTTGTTTACCGCCTCGGTGATCGCGACCATAACGTTTCCAAAGACATCGTCTTTGAATCCTAAAAAGTCGCGAATCTCCTCGATGAACTGCTCCACCTCATAAATCCGCTCCGGACTGCTAGTGATTTCTAGTTCTTTCACCATGTGCGCCTCTGCCTGCATTATATCAATCGTTGGACTGTTCCAGCAATTTAAAGTATTTCTCAATCAAATTAATAAAATCCGTGGAATACTCAAGCTGATTGCTTTTGAGCAACTCCTGCCGAATCTTGTTTTTATATGCCTCTAGCTCCAATTTGTCGGGCGATACCCGATCCTTTTCGTCGCCTTGACGTGACTCACGCTGCTGTTCAAACTCCTCCTTCTCCCGCACTGCCTTGAAAGAATCCAATAAACGATTCAGAATCTGCTCTTGCCGCTTCATTGTGCGCTCAGTCAAAATCTGATTGTTCAGTTCATCCTCGGTGTCCTTCATATCCTCCATCATCTGCCCCATGTCGCCGAGTCCCTTTTCCCCATTTTTGCCTATGGCATCATGGGCCTCCTTGAGTTGCTTCCTGATCGCTTCTTGCGCCTTGCCCATTTCACCCAGTTTCTTTGGATCCGTGCCAGGGCCCTCCTTCATCATCTGCTTCATCATCTTGTTCAGCTCACCTTGCTGCTTGCTAATGCTTTGCATGCTGGAATTTTTTCCACCTGGCTTCTTACACATGCCCATCCCACCCTTCTTTTGCTGCATCTGCTGTTGCATCTGCTGCATGACGTCGGTAAGCATGTTTGCAAGATTGTTGATGCTGGTCATCGCTGCATGTTGGTTCTCAGTGACACGTGGAATGTACTTATTCTCCATCGACTCACTTGCGGCATTCATCCCCTTGATGATGGTGCGGCTCTCATCGGTCACAAATTTTTCGATTTGAAACACACGCTTAGCCAATGCGTCCAAGCTATCCTTGATCATGTACATGTCGTCGAGCAATTGCTTTTGCTCCACTTCCTTTTTCACTAGCAATGGGTCACTGCTCCTGATTTCCTTCAATTCGTCGCGAAGTTCCTCTTGGCGAAATGACAGGCGCAACAAGTTTTCCAGCAAATAGCGTAAGTCTTCCATGTTCTCCTCGTCCTGTTGCTGCTGACTTTCCTGCATCATGCTCTGGAGATCACTCTTCATCTTCTCCATCTTCTTGGAGCTGTTCTTCTGTGATTCCGAACCAGACTTTTTGTCTTGCTGATCCATCTTTTCACCCGCCTCTTCCATCTCTTGCTGGGTCTCTTCACCCTGCTTCTCAATCTCCTCCATCTTCTCACCGTCTGGTGTGGAGGTCTCCTTCTTCATCTCGCTGAGTTCCTTCACATCCTTTTGGACATCTTTCATTTCCTCAGCCAACTTCTCTTGTTTCTCGGCAAGATCTTTCATTTGCTGGTCGTCACCTTTTTTGGTGTCTTCCAACTTCTCATTGAGCATATCTTCCTTCTTCTTGAGGTTGTCGAGCTTCTGGATGATTTGCTCACTTTTTTGCTCCACTTCCAATTGCTTCAGGAGTTCCAAAGTACGCTCGAGGGCTTTCTCCATATCCTCTTGCTTGTTCTCCATGTCCTCCATCATCTTCTTCATCTCCTTCGGATCCATCTTCTCCATCTGATCCTGGAGCTTCTTCATCATTTCTTGCAACTTCTCGTCGCGCAATTTCTCCAGCAACTGATTCAACTTCTCGTATTTCTCGAGTGTCTTCTCAGTGATCATCTCGTTGTTTTGGAGATTTTCTTTGTTCTGCTTGAATTCCTTGGCCGCCTTGTCCACACGTTCTTGAACGTTTTTGTTTTTCTCAAGCAGCTTTTGAAGTTCCTTCTTGTCGTCATAGCTCAGACCTTTTTGGTTGAGCATCTTGTCTTGGTACTTTTCCAGAGCCTCCTTGATCTCCTTGGATTGCTTGGCGAGATCTTCAATCTCCTTCTCGAGTTTCTCTTGGCTTTCTTCGACCTCATCAAATTTCTTAGTAAGGCTAGGATAATTGATCCGATAGACGGAACTCACACTGAACTTGGGACCTGAGACAAAGTCATTGTCCCAGACCTTGACAAAATACTCCACGACATCACCCTCTTGCATTCCCAACATTTGAAGATCAAGCTCCAAACCTTTGTGTTGAAGCAATTCGCGTGGCGAGACCTTCAAATCCATCGTTTTGTATTCCTGCTCAACCTTATCGATATTTTCACTTTTAGAGAAGCGGTAGCTCAGCAGCAGCTTGCTAAAACCATAGTCGTCGCTGATTTCAAAATCGAGCGGCATGAACATCGTAAAATCAGCCTTGAACTCTTGGGCCTGCCCGCTCACATAAATCGATGGGAATCGATCTTGTACGACGTCAATGTGGTACCGCACAGTGTCGATATTGGAGATCTCGCGCTTGCTCACGAGACCGATAAAATATTGTTCGGCAGACAGCACCTGCTTTTCACGCACAAAACGTCCTGGCACCACGCTGCTCTTGAAGGCTACCGTGTCACCACCATAGTAAGTCGCCTCCTTGATCAAACCATTCACATCGATCAGCCACTTGACATTTGTTCCACGCAGCACCTTCAAGTCACCAATATTGTCAGACAGTGTATCGTCAGCCATTCCAGTGTATCCCGGGTAATCCACCACAACCCTAAACATCTTGATCGCTGGTCTTGTGAGCACCTCGACACCGAAGATATCTGACATAACATCTTCATTGCCAATCCTATAGTTGAAATTTTCTTTGATATCGCTGAACTCATAGGCAAACTCATCGCTCCGCAATTTATCCATAGGATAATGCACAAATTCACTTTCGGAAGACTTCTTGATGTACAAGAAAAGGTCCTCGGGGAGTTCGTCACCATCGACACGTGCTTCAAGCTTAAAATCCTGACCGGCTATGAGTTCGTCTGGATGATTGCCTACCATGATCTGGAAGGGGGGAGGCGGAATGAAGTCTTTGTTGTAATTGAGGAGCCTGATAGTGCCATTGCTGAGCACATCGGGCATCACAAAGCCCAGTACCGCAAACAGCAAAAGCGGAATCGCCAGATACCGCGCAAATTTCCAGTTGACGTTCAGGTTGATCGCTTTGGCAAATGGTATAGGAGCAAGGTCTTCAGTCTTCTTTTGAATCGCTGCAGTGAGCAAGGCATTGTCCACACCACCCGAAAATGTGCGCAGCTCCAAAAGATTGACCAGTTTATCGTCAATATCTGGGAAATGTTTTCGTACCAAAGTAGCCACCTCCCCATCGGACAAAGGTTTGCTAATGTTGAGCAGCTTCGTCAATGGCCACACAATCGCATAACCCATCACACCCAAAAAGGTGGCACCCAAGAAGAAGAATAGGCCAGTACGCACACCGCTGGAAAAGCCCAACAATCCCTCACCAGTCACGGATAGAAACATCATCGAGCTGCTAAGTAGCAACAAACCGATGCTTCCCCGGATAATTCTATTGATGTAGAACTTTCTCCGAAACTCCCTGATGTGCCCCCACAAACGATTTTCTGATGTATTCACAATTGTTCCTTTACATACAAATCTCAGTCAGAAATGCGCCATCCACAAGATGCGGTCAGATATTGGCGAAACCGACGTTCAAATTCCTGAAAAAAGACCAAACATTCAAGGGCCATCCTACAATCGCCCATTCACATCAAACGCAAACTCAGTCTTCTTGTTGCACCACAAAATCCAGCAAAACCGGCGTACGATCCCAAAGAATGATTCTGGCTATAGTACCCACTCCAATCAACAGGCAAAGCACGATGCCCCATCCCCCGTAAATGACCGAGGCCACAGTACCTGAAAAAATAGGCCATGAACCCAGCAGTGGATTCCATCCACCACCCACGATGAAGGCAAAAACATCTAGCAAGAGGCAAAAAAACAAGAAGACAATACCGCCCACGAACAGGCCATAAACAAACTTCATGCTCTCCAGTACGATGCGCTTGCTATCCATTCTTCCTAGAATTGAAGTTTCACGTGAATCGGAGCATGGTCACTGTGTTTCGCATCTTGGAAAATGTCGGCATCCGAAACATTTTCCTTGATGCCCTCTGAGGCAAGGTGGTAATCGATCCGCCAGCCCTTATTCCGCTCGCGGCTACCTCCCCTGAAACTCCACCAACTGTAACGGTCACCTTCCGCATGAAACATCCGAAATGTATCATGCAGCCCCAAATTCATCAATTCGCCCAACCACGCACGCTCATGTGGCAAAAACCCTGAGGAGTTCTTGTTACTCACTGGATTGTGAATATCGATGGGCTGATGGCAAATGTTGAGATCACCACAGATCACCAATTTCGGATGTGTTTTCAGCAAATTTTGAATATAGCTATAGAAATCAGCCATGAAAACTTCCTTGAAGGCTTGTCGATCTTCACCACTGGATCCGGAAGGTAGGTAAACATTGAGCAACGAAAATTCAGGAAAATCTAGCCGAATCACCCGACCCTCACGGTCATATTGCTCTATTCCACAGCCATATTCCACGTGAAGTGGTTCTATTTTGGAAAATACAGCAACGCCACTATAACCCTTCTTCTCTGCGGGAAACCAATACGTCTTGTACCCAGCCGGACTCCGAAGTTCAGGTCCCAAGTCTTCGGGCATGGCCTTCAACTCCTGAAAACAAATAAGATCGGGATCAACCGACCGTTTCCAATCCAGCAAGCCTTTGGTCGTCGCCGACCGTATGCCATTCACGTTGTAACTGATGATCGAATATTGCATCGTTCATTCCTTAAAATGATTCCAACCTTGTGCCTTTACCGGCACCATCGTTCCATTTGCTGTGATCAAATGCACCCCCGCTTCTTCCTCCACCATGTGCCCAATGATGGTGATACCCTTCATTGTCTTGATCTTATCATAATTTTCGAGTGCCACAGTAAACAGCAACTCATAGTCCTCACCGCCATTCATCGCCATGGTGAGACCAGGTATTTTCATATCCTCGGCCACAAGCATCGTTTCGTGATCGATTGGCAACTTATCCTCGTAAAAAGTTGCGCCTTTTTTGCTCAGTTTGGTGAGATGAAGCAAGTCACTCGCCAAACCATCGCTCAGATCGATCATCGATGTCGGCTTGATGCCTTGCTCGCGCAACATCCGAATCACATCGGCTCTTGCCTCTGGCTTGAGTTGCCGACCCACGACATAATCGCGGCCCACCAAATCAGGCTGCAGCGCAGCATTCTTCAGGAAAACCGCCTTTTCACGTTCCAAGACTTGCAAGCCGGCATAAGCCCCTCCCAGATCACCCGAAACGCACAACAAGTCGTGCTCTTGCGCACCAGATCGATAGACAATGTCTTTTTTATCGGCTTTCCCAATCGCAGTCACACTCACGAGCAAACCCATGCGGCTGCTTGATGTATCACCACCGAGGAGATCGACGTCATAGTGTTGACACGCAATCTGCACGCCCTCGTAGAACTCGTCCAGTGCCTCAACGGTAAATCGACTGCTGATCGCAACCGATACCGTGATCCCAAATGGCTTGGCATTCATCGCATAGATGTCGCTGAGATTCACGACCACTGCCTTGTAGCCGAGATGTTTCATCGGCACATAACGCAGGTCAAAATGCACAGCTTCCACCAACAGATCGGTCGTGACTACGTGCACTTCCTTGTCATTGATGGCATATACCGCTGCATCATCACCGATCCCCTTCAACACATCGGGGTTATGAACCACAAATTCTCGGGTGAGGTGATCTATCAGCCCAAACTCTCCCAATCGCGAAATGGGCGTCAGGTCTTGCGCGCTCTCTTCAAACATATCCACAAAGATAGGGCAAAAATGCGTTCGCCCGACGCATCAAAGTCCCAACCTCGCGCTGATCTCCAACATGCGCTGTATCGGCACCAAAGCCAGCGATCTGAGGGGCTCTGCGACATCCACTTCAGGCATGCCGTACTTCAAGCAAAGATAAACCTTCTCCAACGTATTGAGCTTCATGTGAGGACAATCATTGCAAGCACATGTACCAGTATTCGGCGCAGCAATAAAATTTTTCTGAGGGCTGGCTTTTTCCATCTGATGGATGATGCCCGACTCCGTCACGACGATGAACGTCTCAGCCTTGTCTTTCTTCGTGAAGTTGAGCAGGCCGCTTGTGCTGCCGATGTAGTCCGCGATCTCCAAGACTTGTTCCTCACATTCTGGGTGAGCGATGACCTTCGCACCAGGATGCCGCAGCTGCAACTCCGCCAATTTCTTACGGGAAAAAATCTCATGCACCATGCAAGCGCCGTCCCAAAGCACCATGTTGCGCCCGGTGAGCTTGTTGATGTAGGCTCCCAAGTTTTTGTCGGGCGCAAAAATGAGGGGTTGGTCTTTGGGGAAACTCTCCACAATGCCCACCGCATTTGTACTCGTCACCACCACATCGCTCAATGCCTTGAGTCCAGCTGAGCAGTTGATATACGTCACGACCTTATGCTCAGGATATTGCAGCTTGAAGGCAGCAAAATCGGCGGGTGGGCAACTGTCGCTGAGTGAGCAGCCCGCATTGAGATCCGGGAGCAAAACAGTTTTGGCAGGGTTGATAATCTTGGCAGTCTCGGCCATGAAATGCACGCCGGCGAAGAGTATGACATCGGCCTTCGTCTTGGCAGCCTCCTGCGCCAATCCCAAACTATCGCCTACAAAATCTGCAATGTCCTGAATATCTGGCTCTTGGTAGTAGTGAGCCAGCAAAACTGCGTTTTTTTTCTGCTTGAGCTGCTTGATCTCCGCAAAAAGATCCAAACTTGGATCGACATCCAAATCCAAGAAGCCAATTCGCTTCACTGCCTTGATCTGTTCTTGATTCACATTAATAATCATGTTTTAAATATCTTAAAAAATTTGTAGTAGTTGTATAGGTGTGGATTGTGTTCAAAAGTAATTTTCAAGACGCTTGAATTTCTCACTACTCACATTCCAGAAATCTTATTCACATTTTAGTAAGAATTAATTGATTCATTGTGAATGCATTGGACTACATGATCCACATACCCACATGAAGTGGGGCATTGGCACATCGGGATAAGTTTTTTGCGTGGACAGCGTGCAAAGAATGTGGGTAAATGAGGCTTCATCCACAGCCCTGTGGATAGCGAAAATGGGAAATGCACACATGCTAGCGCCATTGCAATTGCAAACCGAGTTATCAGATTTCATCCACACACTTATCAAGACTTTTGCACCAAAACCTGTGGAATTCTTAGTAATACTAATCAGGACTTTACAAGACTTATCGTTTCCTTTGTGGATAACGAAATCGGCCCCAAGAGGGTTCAAAGATATGGTAAAGACGGTCGCAGCGGAAGAGTTTGTAAAATTGTCATGGCTGTTGCCAGTGTTGGATGTGCGCTCGCCTGGCGAGTTTCGATTAGGACATTTGCCTGGCGCTATCAGCTTTCCCCTTTTTGACGATGGCGAACGGGCCGAGGTGGGAACGCTTTACAAACAGATGGGACAGCATCAAGCTGTCCAACGTGGTTTGGAGATCGTAGGCGGCAAGATGAAAGAGATGTTTGTGCAGGGCATGGGTCACGCCAGAGAGGGAAAGATCATGGTGCATTGTTGGCGTGGCGGCAAGCGCAGCGAGTCGGTTGCCAATCTCTTGTCGGTCGCTGGTCTCGACGTAAGCCTGTTGCAAGGAGGCTACAAAGCCTATCGCAATTGGGTGCTGGATACATATCAGGAGCCGCACAAGTTGTTGGTGCTCGGCGGACTCACAGGATCGGGCAAAACTAGGATTTTGCACCATCTGCAAGCCCAGGGCCAGGCGATGATGGATATCGAAGCCCATGCGGCCCATCGCGGGTCGGCCTTCGGCCGACTAGGACAGACGACTTACACCTCACCGCAACAATTTGAAAATGGCATGGCTCAAGATTTAGCCATTATGAAGGGCAGGTATATTTGGATCGAGGACGAAAGCCGGGTATTGGGCAGTCTTTCATTGCCACAAGGATTTTGGGACCAAAAGCAGGCTGCCCCAGTTTTTTATGTTGAAATTCCAGACGAGGATCGTAAGCGCATGCTTTTGGAGGACTATGGTGCGCAGGACCATGAAGGCATCGCAGCATCCATCCGTAAAATATCAAACAGCTTGGGTGGCTTGCGCACCCAGCAGGCCCTAGATGCCCTTGCTGCCAATGATGGCGAGACCCTCACCGACATGCTGCTTGCCTATTATGACAAGCTTTACCGTAACTCACTAGGTGTGAAGCCAACAGGTGCGGTTTACCTGTTGAAATTTGAGCGCTTCGACTTGGACGAGATCGCAGCCACCCTGCTGGCCAAGGCCACCGAACTGGGTTTTGCGGTATCGTAGCAAGCACACTATATATATGTGTGACAGATCCCATAGTTTCTGGTGCGGGACTAAATATGGATGATGGCTTAAGCAATCACATAGAAGAGCTTCCTCCCAGCGCCAGAACCTCAAAAAACAAGATTCAGACTTCAACCCTTGGCCCGATTTGTGTGAGAAATATGAACCAAAGGGAATGATCCTGTAAACCGCTTTTAGCTGTGCAAGAAACCACTTAAATTTGATCATGATCCATCGCTCCGGAATGAAGTCACTGCCGTCCAAATTTGTGCCTTGCCTCATGGTCCTCCTTTTCTTGGTGGCTGGGCACACCTCAGTCAAGGCTTGGGGTTTTTGGGCCCACCAGCGCATCAATCGCATGGCCGTGTTTACGTTGCCGCCCGAGATGCTGGGGTTCTTCAAGAAAAACATCGAATACCTCACCGATCATGCCGTCGATCCCGACATGCGGCGCTATGCGATCGAGGGAGAGGCGGCACGACACTACATCGACGTCGATCATTACGGCACTTATCCATTTGAAAATGTGCCTCGCAAATGGCAAGATGCCGTGGAAAAATTTACCGAGGACTCCCTTATGTCCTATGGCATTGTGCCATGGCATATTTACAAACACTATTTTTGGCTGGTGGATGCATTTCGTGCCGAGGACCCCGCCAAGATCCTCAAATCAGCAGCAGACATCGGCCACTACATCGCCGACTCCAATGTGCCCTTGCACACGACAGAAAATTACAATGGCCAGTTTACGGGGCAAAAAGGCATTCACGGCCTTTGGGAATCCCGGCTCGTGGAGCTGTTTGCCAACGATTATGATTTTTTCATTGGGCGTAGCCGATATTTCACGGATTTGCAAACAGAGACTTGGCGCTGGGTTTTGGAATCGCACCTGGCGCTCGACTCGGTGCTGAGTTTTGAGAAAAAACTCACCGAGACCATGCCCAGTGATCAGAAATACAGCTTTGAAAACCGCAACAATGCCTTGGTCAAGGCCTATTCCAAAGCTTTTTGCACAGCCTACCACGAGATGCTCGCTGGCATGGTCGAGCGTCGCATGCGTGGCTCGATCTTGCGTGTGGGCAGCGTATGGTATTCTGCCTGGATCGATGCTGGCCAACCCGACTTGAAAAAGCTTCTGGAAAAGCCCGTCGTCGAGGAAAAAGAAGAAAAGGACCCGAAAATCAAAATTACCGACCGAGAGTCGGGCGATGTGGGAGCCATTTTGGATCCCAAAGAAATGCTCTTTGGGGCATGCTGTGGGCACCGCATGGGTCCATGCCATGAGACGATGCCCAAACTCGACAGCTGTACACCCGCTTCAGCCCCCAGTCAAGCCGTCGAAAACCACCACCATGGAGGAGAACATTGAAAAAAGGCTCATTTCGCTGCAGAAACAACGATATATCAGCGTAATTTAGGCGCAGTGATTACGTTGATGAAAAGAATGACACCAACTTTGTTTGTCGCACGCCGCGCCGCAACCTGGCGCTGCGCTCTATTAGTCTGCTGCCTACTGAGCGGTCTATCGCCGCACAAGGCGCTTGCACAAGATCGACTGCAAGCCCTTTACAAGCCACAATCGATTCAGAAGCATGCCATCACGTCGATCACCGTCGAGCTCTATGCAGTGCAAGGAGGTCTCGACTCGACCAAACTCGCCGTGATCGATCCCGATTACCGCGAGCGCCTAGCCTTTGATGCACAAGGTCGCCCGACGCATTATGAGGCTACCGACATCAACATTCGCAACCACGGCACAGCGGGGCCACATATTTGGTCGCACTATGAATACAGCGACAGCAGCGGAAGCAGCCATCGCCATGACAGCACCGTCTTCGGTCGCTCCAGCGAGTGGCATTTTCAAAGCAACGCTGCCGGCAAACCGATGCTGGACCAAATGCTGCTGCCAGACCAAGAAGCCGTGAGCATACAACGCGAATACCTCTATGATCCTAAAGGACGTCTGCACAAGATCAAAACCAATCGCAACCGCGCCGCCGAGGGGCTGAGCGACGATTGTAACTGGATATTTTATGTCCACGACAACCAGAGCTTCAACGCGACCTCGCTCTCACCGCAAGACATGGCGCGCTGCACTTGCAGTTTGGAGTACTTGGACGACCAAGGACGACCGGTGCGCAAGGCAATCTATGACTCCACGGGCACAATCTCGCAAACCATGTTGCTCACATATGACCGCACCGACAAGCCGATCAGATTGGAATCGCTTGATGGCACAGGCAAGGTGCTGCATGCCTGGGCCGATGTGATCTATGGACGCAATGGTTTGGTAACGTTAGAAGTCAATGCACAACCAGGATCAGATCTCGGTACACTTCATCGCTTGGGCATCTTGGGGCAAAGCTTTGTGATGGATCATTGGGCGGATTGGCGGCTCTTGCGCGAAATCAGGATAAAGCTAGCGGGCAATGAAACCGCACGCTATGTATTCAGCTATGCACAGCAGAAGTAGGCCCGCCGCCGATCGCCAAGTTTCCCATCACGTGTAGTTTCTTCAAAATCGCCGCCGTGGCACCCGTATGTGCCTGCATATATTGCTGGTTCGCGGCGCGGGTATGTGACAAATGGGCGGCATCGTCGAGCCAATGACGCAGCGCTGCCTGCAACTCGCTTGCTGAACTCACTGATCGGGCACCACCCGCAGCGACCAAATCGACCGCCTCTTGAAATTTATGGTAGCTGGGTCCAAAGATCACAGGGTTGCCATAGACCGCAGGCTCTTGGGTATTGTGTATGCCCACTCCAAACCCGCCACCGATATACACCAACGCTGAATAATGATAGAGCCGCGAGAGCATGCCCACATTGTCGATCCAGAGCACATCGGTCGTGATGGTGGCTGAAGACAAAGCGCTGTATTTCTGCATCTTTCCATGACCTTGGTGAATGTGATGGTCGATGTGGCTGCCGTGAATCTCATGTGGGGCAATGATCCAGCACAAGTCAGGCGCACGCATGTGCGCGATCGTCGGCAAGACGATGGTCTCGTCTTGGGGCCAAGTGCTCCCGACCACAATGCAGCGGCGACCATTGATCCACTCGGCAATGCCTGGCACAGGCTCAAATTTGCCCGGCAACTCAGCCACACGGTCAAACCGCGTGTCACCCACAGCAGAGATGCGCTCCATCTCGCAAAAGCTTTCCAGCAAACGCAGGCTCTCCTGGTCTTGGGTGAATATCCAGCTGAAGGATTGAAATGCCAGCTTGTATTGTCGTCGCAGCAAGCTTTTGAGAAACCGACTGTCGGGCCTCACCAGTACACTCACCAGCAATTGGGGAATCTTGCGCCGATGGGATTCGGCGATCAGGTTGAGCCAGAGGTCATACTTCACATGGATGATGAGCCTGGGTTGCACGATGTCGAGAAAGACACGCGCATTGCGCGGGGTGTCCAGGGGCAGGTAGCAGACATGGTCTGCAAACGCATAATTTTTGCGCACCTCATAACCCGAGGGACTGAAAAAGGTGAGGAGAATTTTTTGCTGTGGATTCTGAGCCTTGATGGCCTCCAGCAAAGGACGGCCTTGCTCAAATTCACCCAATGACGAGCAGTGCATCCAAAGCCAATCATTTTGTGTGCCAAGCGCTTGTGCCAGGCGCTCCTCCCAGTTGTGGCGGCCCTGCACCCACAGCTTGGCCTTGCCCACAAACACAGAAGCCACCTTGACCGCCAATCCATAGGCGCTGATCCCAATGTTGTAAAGCAGATTCATCGAGATCGGTCTAATAGTAATATTCGTGTTCAGGCGCTGACTCATAGATCGGAAAGGTCCATCCAACCTTGAAATTGTAAAGAAAATCTTGGCGCTGCTGCGTATCCTTGAGGCCAGTGTCAAAATTGACACTGCGCCGACTTTGTGTAAAATTCTGGCTCAACTCCACCCCGATGAAAAAATTGGTGAAGCGATTGTTGGCAAAGTAGCGGTAACCGAAGCCCTCCACAATACCGAAACCATTTGTGAGGCGGTCGTAGCCTTTGAGATAGGGCTTGCTGAGATAAGGCACGTTGTCACCGACAGCCGCGATGCTGATCTTGTGTTGGATGAACTGCGTTCCGATCTCGACATAGGGGCCAGAATTGAGATTTTTGGTCTTGCTGAGGCTGAAAATTTTGCCGACCATGAGCGGTACGACAAAACCACGCTCAAAAAACCGCACGCTGTAAAAGCGCCCATCCGCCCCGATTGCCTTCAAATCATAGCCAGAAGAGGGACTGCCTACGATTTGTACCACATTGCGAGCCACAGCCTCCTTGACAGTATTGCCAAAGAGCAATTTGAGGCCCGAATAACCATAAAAATTATTGGCAAACTTGATCCCGCCCTCAGCACCGATGATATGCGTCAATCCAAAACGCTTGTTCAGGTCGCCTCCCGGCTGGCCAAGATTGTAGGAAATGCTCAAATGACCCATTGTAATGGAGCTGTCTCGGACGCTCTTCTGCGCAAAAGCAGACATGCAGCCCAAGCCGATAACAAAAAATAAGATTGTGCGCTTCATGAATGTCATTCGATTTCTGTACTTTTGAGCCTCATTGGGTAAAATTATCAATTTGCCGCACAATTCGGAAAGATCACAATCGGGCGTCGATGACACAGAACGCGGAATATTTCGCACATGAAACGGCCGTGATCGACGAGCCGGTCAAAATCGGGAAAGGCACGAAGATTTGGCACTTTTCGCACGTCAGTGCAAATGTCGAAATCGGGGAGGGCTGCAACTTCGGCCAAAACTGCTTCATCAGCAGTGGGGTCAAGCTCGGCAACAATGTCAAGGCTCAAAACAACGTCTCCATCTACACGGGTGTCACCTGTGAAGACGACGTGTTTCTGGGCCCCTCCATGGTTTTTACCAACGTGATCAACCCCCGGAGCAATGTGAACCGCAAAGCGGAATACATGCTCACTTATCTGGAGCGTGGCGTCACCGTTGGCGCCAATGCTACCATCGTCTGCGGCACACGCCTAGGCAAATTTGCCTTTGTGGGTGCCGGCACGGTCGTGACCAAAGACGTGCCCGCTTATGCACTCGTGACAGGTGTACCTGGGCGCATCGCAGGTTGGATGAGTGAGTACGGTCACAAATTAAAATTTGATGCAGAAGGCTTCGCCACCTGTGAAGGCAGTGGGGAGCGTTATCAAAAAATAGGTCAAACGGTTACCAAAATCGCATGATGACAAAGGCAACAGAGATCAAGATGGTCGATACCATCGGCCAATACCGCCACATACAGGCAGAAGTCGATGCCGCCATACACGAGGTGCTGGAAACAGGAGCCTATATCAATGGCCCTGCTGTGAAGCGCTTCGCCGAAAATTTCGGCAAATACCTCGGTGCCAAAGTGGTCATCCCAAATGGCAACTGTACCGACGGCTTGCAGATCGCCCTCATGGCATTGGGACTACAACCAGGCGACGAGGTCATCACATCGCCCTTTACCTTTTTTGCAACCGCCGAGGTGATCGCCCTCTTGGGCCTGATACCCGTCTTCGTCGATATCGATCCCGCGACCTTCAACATTGACCCCTCCAAAATTGAAGCCGCCATCACTTCAAAGACCCGTTGCATCATCCCTGTACACCTTTTCGGATTGTGCAGCGACATGGAGCCCATCTTGGAGATCGCCAAGCGACATGACGTCTATGTCGTCGAGGACAATGCACAGGCCATCGGCGGGGAATATACCTTTGCCGACGGTCGTAAATGCACGACCGGACTCATGGGCGATATCGGCTGCACATCGTTTTACCCCAGCAAAAATCTAGGCGCCTATGGCGATGCAGGTTGCAACTACACCAACGATGCAGATCTGGGCGAAAAAATGCGGATGATCTGCAACCATGGCAGCCGCAAAAAATATTACCATGAGCGCATCGGTGTCAATAGCCGCATGGACTCCTTCCAGGCAGCAGTGCTCGATGTGAAGCTCAAGCACCTTGATACCTACAATGCCACCCGTCAAGCCGCCGCCGGCTGGTACGATGCCTTGCTAGTCGGCATACCCGGCATCGTGCTCCCTGGCCGCACAGCCAACAGTACCCACGTTTTTCACCAATATACCCTGCGCATCCAGGCGGGCCGCGAGAAGCGTGACCGCATGCAAGCCCTCTTGGCCGAGCGTGGCATACCCACAATGGTGTATTATCCCGTGCCGCTGCATGTCCAGGAGGCAGCAGCACCCTATGGCTATCAAAAAGGAGACTTTCCAGTCTCTGAGCTAAGCAGCGAGCAAGTCATCTCTCTGCCGATGCATTCAGAGTTGGACCGCGACCAAGTCACATATATCGTGGAGCAATTCCTTGCCTGCTATCAACAATAATCAACAGCTCAAGAAAGAGAACATGAAAATCGCAGTTATCGGTACAGGATACGTAGGTTTGGTCGGCGGCACATGCTTTGCCGAGTCGGGCAATGACGTGCTCTGCGTGGACAACAATCAAGACAAGCTCGCCAAGCTTCGTGCGGGGAGCATCACCATTTATGAACCCGGGCTGGAGGTTTTGTTTGAACGCAACACCAAGGAAGGCCGCCTCACCTTCACCGACTCGGTCGAGGAGGCTGTTGCCTATGCCGAGATCATTTTCCTAGCCTTGCCCACTCCGCCTATGGAAGACGGCTCAGCCGACCTCCAATACGTCTTGGCCGTCGCCGAGCAGATCGGAAAGTGCATCAAAGACTACCGCGTGATTGTCAACAAAAGCACCGTCCCCGTCGGCACCGCCGACAAGGTGCGCGACAAGATCATGGAATTCACCAACGTCGAGTTTGATGTCGTCTCCAACCCAGAGTTCCTCAGGGAAGGTGCCGCCGTAAACGACTTCATGAAGCCAGACCGCGTCGTCTTGGGCACGCGCAGCGAGCGTGCCCGCAAGCTCATGGAAAAACTCTACAAGCCATTTGTGATGTCGGGCAACCCGATCATCTTCATGGACGAGCGCAGCTCTGAGCTCACCAAATATGCCGCCAATTCCCTGCTCGCCACCAAAATATCATTTATGAATGAGATCGCCAACCTCTGTGAACGCGTCGGTGCCGACGTCGATCGCGTGCGTGCTGGCGTAGGCTCAGATGACCGCATCGGCAAGCGTTTCCTTTTTGCAGGCGTCGGTTACGGCGGCTCATGTTTCCCAAAAGACGTCTCGGCCCTCTTCAAGACCAGCAAGGCCTACGGCTACGACTTCAAGATCCTCGACGCGGTCATGACCGTCAATGACAAGCAAAAGCACGTCATGGTCGATAAGTTGGAAACTTTCTACGGCAGTGACTTCAGCAAGCTCACATTTGCCGTCTGGGGATTGGCCTTCAAGCCCAATACCGACGACATCCGTGAAGCACCCGCCCTCACCATCATCGCAGAGATGCTCAAGCGTGGCGCCAAGGTCAAAGCTTACGATCCAGAGGCCATGTGGCAAGTCAAGAATTATACCGACCTCGACATCGAGATGGTCGATCACCGCTATGCAGCCCTTGAGGGTGCCGATGCACTCTGTGTCGTCACAGAGTGGAGCGAATTTCGCACCCCCGATTTCGACAAGATCAAAGGTCTCCTCAAGAAACCCGTCATCTTTGATGGCCGCAACATCTTTGACATGGATCAGATGACCGAGCTTGGTTTCTACTACAACTCCATCGGTCGCGGTGTCGTCAATGCCATGGAATCCAACAAGGTCAATTCTTAAGCATGGCCACAGAACGCAAAAAACGCATTCTCATCACAGGTGGTGCCGGGTTTCTCGGTTCACACCTCACTGACCGCGCCATCCAAGAGGGCTATCAGGTCATCGTGATGGACAATCTGCTCACAGGCGACATGTCCAATATCGCGCATCACTTTGGCAATCCCGATTTCCAATTTGTGCTCCACGATGTCACCGAATACATCCACGTGGCGGGTGAACTCGATTACATCCTGCACTTTGCCTCCCCGGCCAGCCCCAAGGACTATTTGAACCTGCCGATCCAGACTCTCAAGGTCGGTTCGCTCGGCACGCACAAAGTCCTCGGTCTCGCCAAGGCCAAGGGTGCGCGCATGCTCATCGCCAGCACATCCGAAGTTTATGGTGACCCGATGGTACACCCGCAAGACGAGGAGTATTGGGGCAATGTGAATCCGATCGGCTCGCGCGGCGTCTATGACGAGGCCAAGCGTTTCATGGAAGCTATCACCATGGCCTATCACCGCTACCACGGCGTCGATACCCGCATCGTGCGCATCTTTAACACTTATGGCCCGCGCATGCGCCTAGACGACGGCCGCGCACTGCCCGCATTTGTGGGACAGGCCCTGCGTGGCGAAGACATCACCGTCTTTGGAGACGGCAGTCAGACCCGCAGCTTTTGTTATGTCGATGACGAGGTCGAGGGCATCTATCGCCTCCTGCACAGCGACTACAGCTACCCCGTGAACATCGGCAATCCCGATGAAGTGACCATCCTGGAATTTGCCCAGGAGATCATTGCACTCACAGGCACTCAAAGCAAGGTGATCTTCAATCCCCTGCCCGAGGACGACCCCAAGGTGCGCCAACCCAATATCGAGCTCGCCAAAAGGCTGCTCGGCTGGGAACCCCGCGTGCCCCGCGCAGAGGGCCTCAAGACCACGATCGACTTTTTCAAGCGCAAAATCAGCGATGGGCTTTAAGCTACAGACGACAGAGATCGAGGGACTCTTGATCTTGGAACCCGCCGTCTTTGGCGACGAGCGTGGTTATTTCATGGAGACCTACAGCGAAAAGGCATTCCAGGATATCGGTCTGCACATGCACTTTGTGCAAGACAACCTTTCCTTCAGCCGCAAAGGTATTTTGCGGGGTCTGCATTTTCAGGCACCGCCTTATGACCAAGGCAAATTGGTGAGCGTCGTGCAGGGGCATGTTTTGGATGTCGCGGTGGACATTCGCAAGGGCTCCCCCACCTATGGGCAGCATGTAATGGTGCACTTGAGCGCCGAGAACCACAAGATTTTTTACATCCCGCCGGGATTTGCCCACGGGTTTTTGGTCATTTCGGAGGAATGTTACTTTTCCTACAAATGCACCAATACTTATGACCGCGCGTCGGAGGGGGGCATCATGTGGAACGATCCTGCATTGGGCATCGACTGGCAGGCCACAGCGCCCATCATTTCAGAAAAAGACAGCTATTACACGCCCTTCGGGGAATTTGTAAGTCCATTTTAAGCACAGCATTATGAAAGGCATCATCTTGGCCGGAGGATCTGGCACGCGGCTCTACCCACTTACGATCTCGGTGAGCAAGCAGCTCATGCCCGTGTACGACAAGCCGATGATTTATTATCCCTTATCGACGATGATCACGGCCGGCATCAGGGAGATCCTCATCATTTCTACGCCCTTTGACCTGCCGCTCTTCCAAAACCTGTTGGGAGATGGTAGCCGCATAGGGCTGCGCTTTGAGTATGCCGTGCAAGAGAAGCCCGAGGGCCTCGCCCAGGCCTTTATCATCGGTGAGGAATTTGTCGGTGACGACGACGTCGCCCTGATCTTGGGCGACAACATCTTTTACGGCACCGAGCTCAACCATACCTTGCAGGAAGCGGCGCGCTTGGTGCGCACAGAAGGCGGCGGCATGGTATTTGCCTACCACGTCTCAGACCCTGAGCGGTATGGCGTCGTCGATTTTGCCCCCAATGGCGAGGTGCTTTCCATCGAGGAAAAACCGACGCATCCCAAGAGTTCATTTGCGGTGCCCGGCATCTATTTCTACGACAACAAAGTCGTCGAAATCGCCAAGAACCTCAAGCCAAGCGTGCGAGGTGAATTGGAGATCACCGACGTGAACAAAATTTACTTGGAGCACAAGCGCCTACGGGTCTCGATCTTGAACCGTGGCACAGCTTGGCTCGACACCGGCACCCACGACAGCCTCCAAGACGCTGGCCAGTTTGTGCAGATCATCGAGAAACGCCAGGGCCTCAAGGTCGGTTGCATCGAGGAGGCCGCTTGGGAAATGGGATTCATCGACGACGACGGGCTACGCAATGCTGCCGAAGGTCTCCTCAAGAGCGGTTACGGCATCTACCTGCTTGGCTTGCTCGGGGGCAAGTGACATGACCGTTCCAGGACGCAAGACCATTTTGTTTGTTGCGCCCAGCAATTCCAGTTTCGTGCGGCAAGACGCAGAAATGCTCAGCGAGCATTTTGATGTGCAGCGCTTTGAATTTGGATCCCGCAAAGGGTTCCAAATGCTGGTCTATCAATTGAAATTGTGCATTTGGTTGTTGCGGCGGCTGCCAGCGGCGGCCGCCGTCTATATTTGGTTTGGCGACTACCACAGTTTCTTGCCCACCCTGTGGGCCCGCATCTTTGGTCGCCCATCGCTGTTGGTCATCGGTGGCTACGATGCCGCCCGATTGCCGGCCTACAACTATGGGGGCCACAACAGCAAGCTGCGCAGTTACATGATCCGCAAGAGCTGCGATTGGGCGACCAAGCTGCTCCCTGTTTCTGATTTTGTGAATGCCGAACTCTCCCAACGCATCGGCAACGGCACGTTGCCGAAACGCGAAGTGATACACAATGGCGTGGACATTGCTGTATTCCAAACAGCCAACGCACACGATAGCGCGCGAAGCGGAGCGATATGCGTCTCCATTGCCGACACCGTGGCGCGCGCACAGATCAAAGGCTTGGATCGCTATGCCGACGTGGCGCGGCAATTTCCCGACGAAGCGTTTGTCTTGGTCGGGGTCACAGGCGCAGCACTTGCCTATTTGCACGACTTCCAAGTGCCCAACTTGCAACTCATGGGCCTCAAACCCCGCGCGGAACTGCAGGCCCTGTACAGCAGGGCGCGCTTGGTCTGCCAATTCTCAAGGTTTGAATCGTTTGGGATGGCCTTGGCAGAGGGCATGTTGTGCGGCTGTATTCCCGTGACCTTGCCTGGGGTGGGCACAGGGGAGATCCTGTCCCAAGACAGTGGGTATGTAGCGCGCTCCACCGAAACCGAAGACTTGGTCATCGCCACCCGGCAAGCCTTTGCGCAGGGCCCAGCCATGGCCATACAAGCAAGGCAGCGCATCCTCTCCAACTTCAGTCTAGAAAAGCGTGGGTTCCGCATCCTTGCGGTTTTCAAGGCTTTGGGGATCGGTGAGGGAGATACGAAACAAGGTTAACGGTCTGGACAGACAGCGCGACCAATGCACGCGCGGCCTGTTCATTGGCACCAAAAAGGGACTTTAATTTTCCCTATGTGCATGTATATTTAGGACATGTTACTTCAGGAGCTCCAATGAAAAAGTATCAGCATTTGATCAATCACAGCATCATCACGGTGTTGTTGATCCTGGTGATGGCAGCGATCACCCAAGTTTGGTCCCAGCAACCCGCCCTCTTGAGTGCACCCATCTTGGGAGCACAGACCACCACATCCGCCAAGGTTTGGACCATGGTGCGGGACTGCAGGCAAGTCGCCTTGCACGCAGGCACCCAGGTGTATGAAATTGCCACCGCAGGCAAGCCGCACTGGAAAGGCCATGTCCCCGTGACTTTTGCAGTGACCGGGATTCCAGCCGGTGCCACGGTCGAGGCCCAGCTCTATTTGGACGGCCAGCCAGCGGGCCAGCCTTTCCAAATCGCCACCACGCCAGTCACCCTGCAGCCAGCGTGGTCATTTTTGTTGGGATCCTGTGCCCTCTATGGCGTTGGCTTGTCGGGGATGATCAAGCCGGGCCGTTATACCAAGATTTTTGATGAGATGCGCGCCAACCCCAGCGACTTCATGCTGTGGCTGGGCGACAACGTCTATTTGCTCAATGGAGAGTGGAATGACCCCGTGCGCATGTATGAAAAATACACCAAAGTCCGCCTGGACCCAGCCACCAACGCCTTCCTTGCATCACGACCCCAATACGCCATCTTGGACGACCACGACTACGGCCCCAACAACGCCGAGGGAGACTTCCCAAACAAAGGCACCACACTAGGCTGCTTCCGAGACTTCTGGCCCAATCCCTATTTTGGCCAAGGCGAGGGGACAGGCAGCTATTACGACTTTCAATACCAAGACGGCGCCTTTTTTATGTTGGACGACCGCTGGTACCGCAACTCCATCGGCAATGCACAAGTCATCGGCCCGCAGCAGATGCAGTGGTTGCAGCAACGACTCAAGGCCAGCACCGCCACCTTTAAATTTATCGCGCTCGGGAGTCAGGTACTTAGCGAGGTCAATGCACACGAGACGTGGTCCCGATTTCCAGAGCGGCAGCAACTCTTTGACTTCATCAAAGCCCAGCGCATCACAGGCGTGATCTTTCTCTCCGGGGATCGTCACTTCACCGAACTGTGCCGTCTGGAGCAGGCGGGGCTTTATCCCTTGTATGACTTCACGAGTTCGCCGATCAGCAGCATCTTGCGCAAGCAAGTAGATCGACCCAAAGATCCCGAGTACGACCATGCCTTGCGGGTTCCCGAGACCAAGGTGGTCGCGCACAACTTCGGCAAAGTCACCATCGAGGGACCCTTGGGCCAGCGGCTGTGCAAGTTGCAGACCTTCGACGATTACGGTCGGCTGTTGTGGACACACGAGATTCCCCAGCAAGCCCTCGTTTGGGCGCCATGAGTGAGGGGCATGGATCCCTCATGCAAGCACGACAACTTGGTAGCGTTGCGGCATATCAGCTGCCTACGGCAGCTTGATGCCCTTGTCTTTGTTGGGTCTCACCTTGGACAGCACCAGGGCGACCATCTTCTTGGAGTCGGGGATCGCATCCAGCACATAGACGATGCCCGCAAAGACCACCGTAAAAACGCCGCCCTTCAAGATATAGGTCACGATCGGCCCCTGCACGACAGGGATGAAATGACATGCCCCGTAAGCCACGGCAGTCGCCATGAGCACCAGCAGCATTCGCAATGAAAATGGAAACAGGCCATAGCGTGCCCAGAGGAAACCGAGGCGGCCTAGATTGGCGAGCAAGATCGCGAGGCCCGTTGCCAGCGCAGCACCCTCGATCCCATAGTGAGGGATGAAATACAGATTCATCGCAATACCCGCAGCAAACACAAAGAAACTCAGGTACAAGTCCATCTTGTAGTAGCGCGACATGATCAGGATATAGGTATTCAGGCCGGTGATCATGTCCAGCACCCGCGACAGCCCGATGATCACCAATGCCGTCGCACCCGTCGCAAATGTCGCTGGCATCATGGCATAGAGCGAGTCAATCCCGAGCACCATCATCACAAAGAGGTAGGCCCCCACACCCAAGTTGATCAGCGACGTGCGCTGGTAGAGCCTTTGCATCGCGGCCATGTCATTTTTGGCCCAGTGGTCCGCAATTTGTGGCGAGGCCACCTTTTGGATCGCCCGCCACGGGATCACGATAAGTGCGCTCACATAAAACGACGTTGTATAGACCCCTACAGCATCCATCCCCAAGTAAGAGGCCAGCATGAGCCCGTCGATGTTGTAGAGGATGATAGCAGAGATATTGCCCATGAGCGTAAACCCGCCAAAGACCAGCACCTTGCGCATCAGTTGTTTCATGCGCCAGCTGCGCTTGGGCAGCACGTGCAGTTGCCCAAGCCACCAGGTATAGAGCACCATGAGCAGCGTCACGCTCGAGAGCAGTGCCACATACACCATCACAAACGTGGGGAAATCGATCCAGTCCATGGCATACAGCAAGATCGCCACCGCCACAAAGATGCGTTGGATGATCTCCCTGAAGAGGATCGGCACCACCGTCTTGAGCAGCGACCGCAGGTAGGCATCAAAGAGATCGAAGTACAGCGTCGCAAAGCCCAGCGGTATCAGGTACCAAAAGTAGTCCACCATGAGTGGCGACTCCTTTTGGAAATAATCAAAGATCTGCTGCTGAAACAGCAGCACGAGCAGCGTCACCACCACAAACCCCAAGGCCGGGATCAACAAGAGCCAAAAGAGGAAATGGTGGTGTTTACGGTCTTTGTTTTGGAAATACGGGAAAAACCGCAGTGTCATCGTCGAGAAACCCATCGCCGAGAACTGGGCATAGAGCATCGCATTGGTCACCAAGATATTCGCCAGGCCCACCTCCTCGGCTGAGAGGAAGTTGGTAAAGAGCAAGATCTTGTTCACAAACCCGATCGCCGCCCCGATGTACTGGAGCAGCGAAGACTGTATGCTTTGACGACGAATGATTCCCAAATTGCAGACGTTTCTAAGCCGCCAAAGTACGCTGATTTAGGGGAACGAGGGAGAAATTTTGATGACGGCTTTTGATCCATACCCTGTAGAGATCGTGCAGATATCGGCGATTTCTAGCAGGATGATCATCGATGATGGGGGTTGACGACGCGCTGAGGGAGATCGATCTAAATCCTTCGCACAGATTGTCATTACCACACGCCTCACCGCAAAAACAGCTCTACAAAGGCATCTCGCCTTTCACGTGACACCGGCAGCACCATGCCATCACGCATCGTCACCTCTCCACCTCGGCCTTTGACATACTTGAGCAGATGCGAGAGGTTGATGATATGGCTTTTGTGGATGCGCGCGAAGCCATGTGGCAGCAGCAGGTCGTCAAAGTCTTTGATGTTTTTGGAAGCCATTTCCATCCTGTTGTCGAGCATGTAAAAATGCGTATAGTTACGGGAGGCTTCAACGCGCACGATATCAGACAATTGCAAGACCGAGAAACCGTCGGGTTCCGAGACCACGAGTTGTGTCTTGAATTGGTCTTGAGCCGTTTGCCTGATGAGTGCATTCACCGGGGCAGCGGGAACAATGCGCATATTGTCTTTCACTTTTTCCAATGCAGACCGCAAATCCTTGATCCGCACAGGTTTCAGCAAATAGTCAGCCGCATCAAATCTGAAGGAGTCAAAGGCATGCTGCTTGTGGGCGCTCACGAAGATCACCTGAAAATTGATCTTTTCGAGGGATTCCAAGACCTCAAAACCAGAGCCAGAATGCATTTGTATGTCCAGAAAGACAAGATCGGGTTGCTTTGCCTCGATCAGTGCGACCGCCGTTTTTGGGGAGTCGGCCTCACCTATGACGGTGACCTCCTTGAAAAACTGATCCAAGATTGTGCGCAGCGTCATGCGGGCACTTTGTTCGTCATCAACAATGATTGCTTTCATGGGACAATAGTGGTATTCAGTCTTGAGGGATATCGATAATGGAAGGTGGCTGGGGCAATACCCGGTAAAGAACCGCGCAAGGATCAGATTTTAGAAGACCCACCAAAACCATTCCCGAGCGTATTCAGACGCAAAATAGCAAGTAAAAGGGAACTTTTCCTTAACTTCACGACTTAATTCGCTCATAAAAGATGCAGAAGACAAGGTTTGCGATCATCGGGTTTGGATATATCGGGCGGCGTCACGCCGAGATCATCAAGGGTCATCCCGATTGTGAGTTGGTGTCAGTATGCGACGTGCTGCCCGAAAAGGCTGCCTTTGCCGAGAGCTACCAAGTGCCGTTTTTTGTCGATGCCGAGACCATGCTCACCGATGGGCCGACCGCAGACGTCGTCTGCGTCTGCACACCCAACGGTTTGCATGCGCAGCATGCATTGCTCGGTCTCAATCACAAAAAACATGTCGTGATCGAGAAACCGATGGGCATGACCAAGGCAGCCTGCGAGGAAGTGCTCTTCAAGTCCCTCCAAATGTCGCGCCTCGTGTTTTGCGTCATGCAAAACCGCTACAGCCCCACCTCTGAGTGGCTCAAGACCGTCGTGAACCAAGGCGTGCTCGGCAAGATCGAGATGGTGCAGGTCAATTGTTATTGGAACCGCGACGACCGCTACTATGGCAAGTCGCCTTGGAAAGGCACCCTGGACCTCGATGGCGGCCCTCTCTTTACCCAGTTCAGCCACTTCATGGACATCATGTATTGGCTGTTTGGAGACATCACCGACATCTCCGCGCAATTTTCCAACTTCAACCACCGTCACAACACCGAGTTTGAAGATTCCGGTTTGGTGACCTTTCGCCTCATTCAAGGCGGCATGGGCTGCATCAACTATTCCACAGCCGTCTGGGACAAAAACTTTGAGAGCAGCATCACCATCGTCGCCCAAAACGGCACCATCAAGGTCGGCGGGCAATACATGGAGCTCGTCGAATACTGCCACATCGACGGTTACGAGATGCCCGAGTTGGCGGCCGCCAACCCGCCCAACGACTACGGCCCCTACAAAGGCAGCGCCGCCAACCATCACTACATCTTTGAAAACGTGATCGCCACCCTCAGCGGTGCCAGCACCATCACCACCAACGCCTTGGAGGGCCTCAAAGTCGTGGAAATCATCGAGCGAATCTATCAGCAGCGCGACCTCTCCAACCTAAAAGGCTAAAAAAAACCGAGCCAACCGAGCCCCGGGCCACCGGCCCCAAGGGCACGCGAATGCCAGCCTCCGGCTGCCGAAAAAAACCAAGGAATCCCAAAGCCAACCGAGCCCCGGGCCACCGGCCCCGAAGGGCACGCGAATGCCAGCCTCCGGCTGACGAAAAAACCCAAGGAATCCCAAAGCCAACCGAACACCAACCCGTCCCAATAAGAGATCGGGCGCTCGCCAACAAAACATCAACGAAGCGCATCATAAATGTGCGGCGGCGCAAAGTCGTCGCGTTCGATGAACCCTTGCCCGCGGGTCTCAAAGCGACCCCGAACCCCGCCCCAAACACACTGCAACAACCGTCAGCGCACGCGAAAAATGGAAGAAAAATAGAAAGGAGCAAACACCCATGTGTCCAGAATCCAGCTCGGCGATGCGCCCATCAACCGCAAGGTCGTGCAGCACCCAAGGCAAAAGAAAACCAGCCAAAATCACCAGGGATGTTCCAGATCCTTGGGTGCATAGGCATGCTCCCGCACAGCATAATAGCTGCCATCTGTTTTCTTACGGAGTTGCAGCAAGTCTTTTTTGCCCAAGCGGCGCAGCAGGGCCAGCGGCGTCAAGAGCAAGAAAAAGACCACGCCCAAAATGATGTGTGAATTGATGAAACCCAGCACCTTGGCCAGGCCCAGCCAACCCAGGTGGATGTATTTGGCCGCAAGCGGAATCGCCAAGCCCACGATACCCACGCCCATGCCCACATACAGGCATTCCACGCGCCCCGTGATGAAGTAAAAGACCATCATGCCAGTGGCGATCACCAGCAAAGTCTCGATATGTTTACCGCGTTGTTCCATTGTATATCAGTCTAGGACGTATTCTGCACGCCAGTTATCGACATTGTTCCAGGCAGGCTGCTCGGTCTTGGCAAATAGATAATCGCCGATCACCAGATAATCCATCTCTGTGCGCATCAGGCATTTGTAGGCATCGCCGGGCGTGCAGACGATCGGCTCGCCACGCACGTTGAAGCTCGTATTTACGATCAGGGCATAGCCAGTCTGCTGCCGAAACGCCTCGATCAGCCCCCAATAGCGCGCATTGGTAGCTTTGCTCACCGTCTGTATCCGCGCCGAGAAATCGATATGCGTCACCGCAGGGATGTCTGAGCGCAGGTGATACAATTTCTCGCGGATGTCGAGGGTGCTGTAATCGGCAGGCAAAGGCTTGTGGCGGCTTTCCTGCACAGGATGCACCAAGAGCATATAGGGCGAGGTGCCCTCAAAGTCGAAATAGTCGATCGCATATTCCTCTAGCACAGAGGGGGCAAAGGGCCTGAAGCTCTCGCGGTACTTGATGTGCAAGTTGAGCGTTTTTTGCATCTCGGGGTTGCGGGCATCCCCGATGATGCTGCGATTGCCCAGCGCCCGCGGGCCAAACTCCATGCGCCCTTGAAACCAGCCCACCACCTTGCCGTCTGCCAGCAGTCGCGCTGTGTCACGAGCGAGGTCTTCGAAGACTTCATACCGGTTGTACACAGCCTTGTAGCTCCGTGCCATCAGTTCGATTTCCTTCCAGGAATATTCAGGCCCCAGGTAGGCGCCTTTGAGGCTGTCGCGCGGATGCACTTGGCGCGCCTCCCCAAAATAGATATGGCTCGCAGCCAAGGCAGCGCCGAGTGATCCGCCCGCATCACCAGCCGCTGGCACGATATAGATCGATTCAAAGATGCCCGCAGCTTGCAACTTGCCATTGGCGACACAGTTCAGGGCCACGCCACCTGCCAGACAGAGGTGCTTGGCACCCGTGAGGCGCTTTGCTTCGCGGGCGATGCGCAACACGATTTCCTCGGTCACCTCTTGGATCGCCAAGCCGAGGTCGCAATGCTTTTGTTCCAATTGGCCTTCTGCTGGGCGGCGCTCAAAACCAAACAGAGCCGCCCACTTGCGGTCATCGACCATGCGCAGACCCGTCGCGTAGCCAAAATATTTTTGGTTCAGCCACAGGGAGCCATCATCCTTCACATCGATCAGTTCCTGGTAGATGATCGCCTTGTACCGCGCGATGTCGGGCGAGTCGGCATTCCCGTAGGGTGCCAAGCCCATCAGCTTGTATTCCCCTGAATTCACCCTGAACCCCAAGAAATAAGTGAAGGCCGAATACAACAAGCCCAAGGAATGCGGAAACCGCAATTCCCGCAGGATTTGGATGTCTTTTCCCTTGCCATGGCAGATCGACGCCGTGGCCCATTCGCCCACACCGTCGAGGGTCATGATCGCCGCCTCTTCATACGGGGAGACAAAAAACGTGCTCGCTGCATGGGAAAGGTGATGGTCTGGGAAGAGCATCTTGGTCTTTTTGGCATCCCAGGGGCCGATCTTTTTCAACTCGTCCTTGAGGAGTTTTTTGAGGAATAGCTTCTCGCGGATCCATACAGGGATGGCCTTCCAAAACGAGCGGATGCCTTTGGGTGCAAACCCATAATAGGTTTCAAGAAGGCGCTCAAATTTCAGGAAGGGCTTGTCATAAAAGACAATCGCATCCAATTCCGAGAGGCTCAAGCCCGACTCAGCCAGGCAGTAGCCAATCGCTTGGGCAGGGAATGCGTCGTCATGTTTCTTGCGGGTGAAGCGCTCCTCTTGCGCGGCTGCAATCACCTCGCCGTCGATCACGATGGCGGCCGCCGAGTCATGGTAAAAGGCAGATATTCCTAGGATTTTCATAGATGACTAGGCCTCGCGGCCAGAGAGTTGGGCGACGATTTCTGAGACGATAAACTCGGCTGCATGACCGTCGCCAAATATGTGGGGGAAGTGGAGCGGCCCAGCATTTCCAAAATGGATATAGGCATCCAAGATGCGTTGGCTGTCGGCGTCGGTGAGGATGGCTGTGCCTGCCTCGACGAGCTCGACCCACTCGGTCTGCGGGCGCAGCACGATGCAGGGCTTCTCCAAAAAGAAGCTCTCCTTTTGCACGCCGCCAGAGTCGGTGATCACCATTTTGCACGCCGCCTCCAGCGCCGTCATTTCCAAAAAGGAGACAGGCAAGATCAGTTTCAGCCGGTCGCTGTTGCGCAGGGTTTTCAAAACACCTGGTTCGAGATTTACATCGAGCACCTTTTTGGTACGGGGATGCAAGGGCAACAACACGGTCTCACCGTGGATTTCCGTGAGTTCCAGCAGCGCTTTGAAGATACTGCTCAGGCGTGCGGGTTCATCGGTATTGGTATTGCGGTGGATGGTTGCCAGGATAAACTGACCCTTTTTTAATCCCAGGCTGTGCACGAGATCTACCCGCGTCTGTGCATAGTCACTGAAAAAGCGGGTATTGTCATACATCACGTCGCCACAGTGATAGACTTTGGGATTGTCCATGGTATAGGGTCCCGCATTGCCGAGGGCAAAACCTTCCTTGGCGAGATTGTCCACGCCAGTCTGGGTGGGGCTGAAGAGCAAGGTTGAGACTTGGTCGCAGAGGATACGGTTGATTTCCTCTGGCATGCGCTTGTCGAAGGAGCGTAGGCCCGCCTCCACGTGGGCTATGGGCAGGTAGTGCTTGCTCGCGGCGATCGCACCCGCGAGGGTGCTATTGGTATCGCCGTAGAGGATCACACAATCTGGTTTTTCCTTGAGCAGGATCGTCTCGATCCCAGCAATCATGGCACCCGTCTGCTGCCCGTGGTCGCCTGAGCCGATCTCAAGCATGTGGTCGGGTCGCGGGATGCCCATCTCATCAAAAAAGACTTGCGACATATTGGCATCGTAGTGCTGCCCGGTGTGGATAATCACCTCGCGCACCCGGTCAGGAAACAGGTCGCGGATGGCTCTGCTGATCGCAGCCGCCTTGATAAACTGCGGCCGCGCGCCGATGATCGTGACAAACTTCATCATTGTGTGATTGCTTCCAAAAGATCGGCAAAGTTACCTGTTAATGCCTTGCGGGAAAATGCCTCTATGCCTAAGCTTTGCACTTCAAGGGTATCGGCCCTGAATTGCGCATAATAATGGGCAATGTGAGACTTCAGTTTTTCCTTGTCCTCAAAGCCCGCGACCAAGCCTGCCTGCGCGGCATGGATGATATGGGCGGCATCGCCATCCTCAGGACCGATGCACAAGATTGGCCGACCGCTGGCAAGGTATTCAAAAATTTTGCCCGTGATCACGCCACGAGCATTGGGGGTATTGTTGATGCTGAGCAGCAATACCTGGGCGCGGCCTTGCTGCACGACCGCCTCGCCGTGCGGCAAATAATCGACCATGGTGACTTGGGTCTCCATGCCGTTGCGCGCAATGCTCTCGGCAGCAGCCACATCGGCCTTGCCGACGAGGCGCACTTCCAGGTCCTCCGCAAATCCAGGGATCTCTGCTTTTAATTCGCGGAGCGCCACCCAAAATGCCTCGTGGTTGCGGTGTACATTGAGTAGGCCCACATGCAGCAGGCTGAATTTGGCATCGCGCGCAGCCTTGGATTGGGGACGCAGGTCGGCAGTGTCATAGCCATTGGTGATCACATCGACCTTGCGGCCCGAGATCACCTCAAATTCCTCGCGCATCACATTGCCCACGACCACGACACGATCTGCCTCGGTGACCACCGATTTTTCCAAGCGATGGTGCTTGCGGTCGGCCCAGCCTGAGAGTTGGAGCTCCTTGTAAAAATCGATATTGGTCCAGGGGTCGCGAAAGTCGGCGATCCAAGGGATGCCGGTCTTGCGCTTCACGCCACGGGCGATGAGATGCATCGAGTGGGGAGGCCCCGTCGAGATGATCGCATCCACGGGATGGTCCTGCAGATAGTCCACCAAAAAATCGATCGAGGGTCGGATCCAAAACTTGCGGGCATCGGGTATGAAGACATTGCCCCTGATCCACATCGAGATGCGGCGGCTGAGGCTCGGTTTCTGCGCATTCAAAAACCCCGAGACCACGCGCTGTTCCTTTTTCTGGCCCGTGAAGCGCTTGTACAATTTGTAGGGTTCCCAGATGGGGCGTCTGATCACCTCCACGCCAGCGGGAATCTCTTGTGCGAGTGAGGCATCGATCACAGGGTATTCACTGTCGAGGGCAGTATAGACCACGGGTTCCCAGCCAAAATCACGCAGGTAACGCACGCACTTGAGCCAGCGCTGCACGCCCGAGCCGCCACTTGGGGGCCAGTAATACGTGATGACCAGCACTTTTTTCATCGTGCGGCCTAGGCCTTTTTGCCGACACTGGTGTCGATTGCGGGATCTTCGCGGTCATTGTCGGGACCGCCTGTCCTGAAGTCCATGAAGATCGCCGCTGCCGCAAAGGCAAAGAGCAACAGCGAGAAAACCAACGACATGGTTTCGCCATTGTAATAACTCTTGGGCTCCATCTTGAAGACGATCTCGTGGTTGCCCGCTGGCACACGCATGCCGCGCAAGATGTAGTCGCAGCGGAAGTGATCGACAGGCTGCCCGTCGAGGTAGGCTTGCCAGCCCTTGCCGCTGTTGTAGTAGATTTCTGAGAAGGCCACCAATTGCTCCTTGCCGCCAGTGCTCGCAAACTTGTACTTGAGCTCATTGCTCTGGTAGGAGGTGAGTGAAATGGTCGCACTCGGGTCGAGCGTGGCTTGGAAGCCTTTGAGTTGGGCGGCAGATTTTTCCTCGACCAGCATCTTGGCACGCAGGTCGGTGCCTTGCAACTGCGCGATCACCTCGTCTGGACCAGGCAGGATCTCGTAGTTGGCCGAGATCCAGGCATTGCCCATCGCTTGACTGTTGGGCAACACGCCTCCCTTGGGATTGACGATGATGTATTTGGTATTCAACATGTTGAGTACCGTCACTTTCTTCAAGGCTTCATTGATGCGCAGCATCTGTGTGCTGTCACGCACCCCAAAGGCTTCCTGCAAGATCTGGAATTCCTTGTCAAAGCAATTTTCGATCAAGTCTTGGTAACGTCTCAGCTTGGCTGCGCTGTAGCCACCGATCGATTTGTGGTGGTAGGGCGTCACAGCATCGTTCCAGATATTGGCGGCCAAGTTCAAGACGCGGTAGTTTGGATCCTTGTCGGCCTTGACCATATTGTCGGCCGCCGAGGGATTGTAGATCGACATGTATTCAGATTCCTTTACAAAGGAGTCCTCATTGAGGTAGCGCTTATCGACCGACACCATATCCCAATAGATCAACCCAAAGAGCACAAGGCCCACGGCGAGGATGCCGATTGGTTTCAATTCCTTGGAACCCAAAGATTTCTTCACCAAGGTGTAGCCGATGAGCACACCACCCGCGAGCAATACCAGCAGGATGCCTTTGTAGGCTTGGCTCGTGATGAGGGCGTTGCGGTCTGCGGGCAAAGCATCGACCAGGGAGGCGATCAGTTGTGGTTCTGGATTTTGCAGACCCACACGGGCGAGGAAGCCGGTGATCTTTTGGGTGTCTTGCTCCATGCGCAGGTGCACGCCAGGTTGCAGGAAGGCCACGATGAGCAAGATAAAGACCGTTGCTCCGGTGGCGATGCCGATGAGCATGGCCATTTGCTTGTCGCTGCGGTTGCCTTCATTTTTGAAGACCGATTTCAAGGCCAATCCCCCCATAGCAGCCATGGCGATGCTGGTGATCGTGAGCCACATCGAGACGGCCCTGAAATTGTTGTACTTGGGCAGATTGTCAAAGAAGAGGTCTGAGAACCACTGCAGGTTGCGGCCCCAGCTCAGCATGAGGCTCACGACCATGGTCGCCAGCAACCACCAGCGGTAGCGCGCCGGGGCGATGATGAGGCCCAGGATGAAAAGAAAACACATGACCACACCCATATAGGTAGGCCCGCCATGCATCGGCTGATCGCCCATATAGGTCGGCCATTGGCTCACAAGTTGCTCGGCAGACTGGGGGGGAAACATTGACTTCAAGACTTCATACGTCTCAGAGTCCTTGTCAAGCTTGGTATAGGCTGCATCACCATAGTAAAATGGGTTGATGATCGTCAAGCTTTCAAAGATGCCATAGCTCCAGACATAGGCATATTCTTTTTCCAAGCCACTGCCGTTTTCTTGGGTTGGCGCATCGGTGGTGCTTTTGAGCACCGCCCCGCCGCGCATCGTCTCGGCGACATATTCTGAGTTGGTGGTGAGGCGGCCGATGTTGGGGGCGATCGAGATGCCCATGCATACGACCATGAGCAAGCTGCCCACGATGAAATTGCGCAAGGGTTTACCGCTTTCCAAGATGCCCTTGCCCGTGATGAGCGACATGACGCTGTTGCCTTCCTTGATGCGGGCCATGATCGACATCACCAATGGCACAAATAGCACCAAGGCGGCGGCACCCAGCCACACAGGCTTGGGCAAGCCCAGTTTCCAGGAGATCAACACCGTCGTAAATGCTGCCCAGAGCACGCTCTTGCCGAGGATATTGGTGTTGCGGGAGAGCTCGCTCAGCGCGATGGCGGCGATGATGAAAAAGCCATAATAGGTGATCTGCAAGTGGTTGGCATTGATCTCCAAACCCATCGCGAGGATGGTCACCGCCGAGCCGAGCCAGAAGCGGCCACGGTAGAGGTAGAGCACGCCAGCCAAGACAAAGGGCATGTAGGCCACGGCATTCACCTTTGAGTTGTGGCCCGCCTCGATCACGATGAAGTAATAAGAGCACATCATAAACCCAAAGGCCGACACGGCCGCCGACACGGGATCGACCTTGAGCGCTTTGAGCAAGAAAAATAGACCCAAGAATAGCAGAAAGAGATTGCCGATCGGGGTAGGCACCATGCCGCGCAGGTTCATGATATTGTCCAGCTTCTGCATGAGGTTGTTGGGGTACCAGGTGCTGATCTGGAAAGTCGGCATTCCGCCAAACATGCCATTGGTCCACAGCGGCTCTTGGTTGTCGTGGGCCTTGCGGAAATCGGTGATCTCCTTGCTCATGCCTTTGTGTTGCAAGATATCCCCTTGGTTCAAGACCATGTTGCGTTGGCGTGCCGGGGCGAGGTAGCTCCACAGCACCATGAAGGCGATCAAGGCCATGATGCCGCCGGCGATCAAGCGCCAGAGACGATTGTCGGCGAAATAGTCAGAGCCAGATTGCAACCAAGATTTATTGTTGCTCATGCGAAACAGCGTTGGATGAATGATGTATCAAGGCCGTAAAAATAGCAAAATGCAAGTCGTGAACAATGGATAGTCTCGCGATGGTTGGGGCTTAAGCATTTTTTGCAGGGTGGATGCTGTTTCTTAACATCAGGCACGTCTGTTGACCACGATATAAAAATCACCCGTTCGTCGGGCCACCCCACAACTCGCGGGAAGGCCCGACGAACGGATAAGCCTGCTGTTGTAGGGCCGTTTCCCGCTGCGTCCCGCCGCTCGGGAATTTCATCGCATTGGCGTTAACAGAGCTACCAAATAGCCCCCTTACACGCCCAACGAAGCCCGCAGGGCTTCAATGTGAGTAGCCGTGGGCAGAGCCCACGGTCTGCGAACAAAACAAAAATTCAACCCCGAAAGGGGTTGAACAATCTGGAACGCACATTGCAACCTGTTCACATTCAACCCCGGAGGGGTTGATCTTGTTTCTTGACACCAGACCACGGGTTTCACCCGCGCCGCGTCCCGCATGAAATGCGGGGGCTATCCACATTGAACCCCTTCGGGGTAATTGGGTTGGTGTCAAACGTTAAGTTGACGCAAATGCGATTCCATCAGGCCCGTGTGCGCCGAGGCATGATGCCCGACAAACAAATAACACCAGTATTCCTGATCGCCAATGCGGAAGAAATTCCCGCAAAAAACGCATTGTCCAAATGCCATTGTTGCCATTGTCGAGGATCAATTTTGCATGCGTTTGCCCTAGTTTTTAGAGGAGCCCAGAATTTGCTCCCTGCAAGACCATGGTTTCAAAACCCGGGGGTGGGCGGTCGTTGGCGATCATCCTCCTTGTAGAGGATCGGCACACGGATCGGCTTGGGTAGCGGCCGACGGTTGTAATCGAAAATGTAATAGTTCAGTGCTAGATGGTAGGTCGTGCGACCCATTCCAAATGCGCGTTCCATGACGACCAGCTGCGCGCCAAGTCCCGACTTTACCTCGGCTGAGAAGCCAAAATGCTTGAAAAAAACAGTTTCTACGCCCAAAATGGCCGTGGCAAAGGCACTGAAGCGCGGCTTGCCCATGGCGCGAAACTCGTTGTAGTCCACGACATGCTCCGCGCCATAGTCAAATGAATATTCCACAAAGGCAATACGGCTGCTTGGAGAGAGTCCCAGCTCCAATTCGGCCCCGCCGTGAAAACGCACAAAGCCCAACAACTTGCGTGTCTGTTTCAAGCCCGCGACCGCCACGCTGCCAAAACTCCCTTTTTCAGAGGCCGTGCGGCCATAGACAGTATCGTTGATGATAAAATCGCTTGCATAGTCCATCGTGTCGGCACGCCGCGAATAGTTGGCGGAAAATCGCAGCTTGAGACCACGCACGGTATCGACAAAGGAAGCATGTGCACCGATTTGGAAAAAGGTAGGAAACACCGTGCTGCGCGAATACAAGCCCCAGTCGGGATAGATCGGCAGACCCGATTGGGCGTCGGCATAGAGGATGCGTGCATCGTAGCCCTGAAAAAACTGCACTGCACCACCTGTGCGACTCACGCCGACGTCTTGAAAATGGAAAGAGGGTGGGGGCAAGGGTGGAAACGAATCCCGCATCGAATCCTCGGGCACCACAAAATCAGCACTACGTTGCGCCATCACGGCACCACCCAGCACAACGAATATCAATATGTATAGGGCCTTGTACAACGAAACTACCGAAACTACGCGATTGCCGAGTAGGAAAATTACAAGAAATGCACCGCAATTGCTACCCTTGCGTCCGGCACCCAACGAATTCTCCTACTGCCCATTGGCGCAACGGGACTTCATAGGTCCTGCAAGGGTGCCCGATCAGTGGGCTTCCAGCCAATTGTCGCCGATGCCTACCTCCACAAGCATCGGCACCTCCAATGGCAATGCACTTTCCATCAATTCCTTGACCAGCAGCGACAACTCGGCGACCTCGTCTTTGTGGGCCTCAAATACAAGTTCGTCATGCACCTGCAAGATCATCTGTGAGCGCATGTTGCGGCGCTTCATCTCATGATGGATATTGGTCATCGCGATTTTGATGAGGTCTGCGGCACTCCCTTGCACAGGAGTGTTGATGGCGTTGCGCTCTGCAAAATTCCGAATGGTGGCATTGGCGCTGTTGATGTCGGGCAAGTAGCGTCGTCGTCCCTTGATCGTGCGGGCATAGCCATGCTTGCGCGCCTCGAGCACGCTCTCGTCCATGTATTCCTTGATGCGGCTATACTGCGCAAAATAGCTGTTGATGATCTCTGCGGCTTCGCCCCGGCTGATCTTCAAGCGTTGCGAGAGGCCAAAGGCCGAGATGCCGTAGATGATGCCAAAGTTCACCATCTTGGCCTTGCTACGCATATCGCTCGTGACTTCCTCCATCGGCACGTCAAAGACTTTTGCAGCTGTCGCGCGGTGGATGTCGTGCCCTTCGCGAAAGGCCTCCATCATGCCCGGATCCTTGCTCAGCTCGGCGATGAGCCGCAACTCGACTTGCGAGTAGTCGGCAGACATGATCACAAACCCCTCCTCGGGGATGAATGCCTTGCGGATCTCGCGGCCTTCCTCTGTGCGGATAGGTATGTTTTGCAGGTTGGGATTGGTAGAGCTCAAGCGCCCGGTCGAGGTCACCGATTGGCTCAGGGTCGAGTGGATGCGGCCGGTCTTGGGATTCACAAGTAGCGGCAGCGCATCCACGTATGTGCTTTTGAGCTTGCCGAGCTTGCGGTAGCGCAAGATGTAGGCGGGAAAATCATGCTCCAAGGCCAGATAGACGAGGTCCTCCTCCTTGGTGCTGTATTGGCCCGTCTTGGTCTTCTTGGCCTTGCCCAGCTTCAGTTTGTCAAAGATGATCTCACCGAGTTGCTTGGGCGAATTGATGTTGAATTTCATCCCCGCCATCTCGTAGATGTCCTTTTCCACCGACTTCATCTCGATGTCCAGGACCTTGGAGTATTCGTTCAGAAATCCCTCATTCACCCGCACCCCATGAAACTCGATGTCGGTGAGCACTGGCACGAGTGGGATTTCTACGGTCTCGAAGACCGTGCGCAGATCGGCAGCATCGAGCTGCTGATCGAGTTTTTCTTTGAGGGAAATCGTGATGTCGGCGTCCTCGCAGGCGTATTGCATGAGCTTGTCGAGTTCCACGTCGCGCATGCTCAACTGGTCCTTGCCCTTTTTGCCGATGAGTTCCTTGATCGAGACCGGCTCGTAGTGGAGCAGTTCCATGGCCATCGCATCCATGCCATGGGGCTTGTCGGGGTCGATGACGTAGTGCGCAAGCATCGTGTCATACAAGGGTTCGCAGACGGTGATGCCGTAGTTGCGCAGTAGCAGGTTGTCGTACTTGAGGTTTTGGCCGATCTTCAAGATCGTGTCGCTTTCCAGCAGCGGCCTCATGGCCTCCAACTGCGCCAGGGATTCTGGATTGTTGGGGGGGAAATAGATCATATAGGCCTCGCGAGGCTTGAGGCTGATCGTCATGGCGATGAGCTCGGCTTGCATGGCATCGAGTCCTGTGGTCTCGGTGTCGAAGCAAAAAGAGCCCTGGGCGCGGATGTCGGCGATGAGCTGCGTGAGCGCCTGCTCGGTGTCCACATGTATATATGTATGTACACGATCCCCGATCGTGTCGAGGTTGGTGGGCATGCCCGTCACCTCCTCGGTGGGGGTATAGGTGGCCGATCCACCCGCGACAGCATTGCCAAAGAGGTCCATTTGTTGTGGCTGCTCTTCCCCGCCAAAGATGCGGCTGTTGAGGATGCGCTTGGCGGTCGTTTTGAACTCCAGCGCATTCATGAGCGTGATGGTCGCATCGCGGTCAGGGTCGCCGACCTTGCAATGTTCCTCGTCCCATGGGACGGGCGCATCGGTGTCGATCTTGGCGAGCCATTTGGAGAGCAGACCCTGCTCGCCAAATTCCTTTACCGAGGCTTGGATGGCCTTTTTGGTGATCTCATCGGCCCGGCGCACGATCTCCTCGACCGATCCAAACTGATTGATCAGCTCCACGGCCGTCACGTCGCCCACTTTTGGGATGCCGGGGATATTATCGACCTTGTCGCCCTTGAGGCCCAAAAAATCAACCATTTGCGCAGGTGTCACGCCATAGCGTTCCTTGACCATGGCGGGGTTATAGACCTCGATGCCATTGCCTTGGCGGCTGGGCTTGTAGAGCAGGATATTGTCGGTCACGAGTTGCGTGTAGTCCTTGTCGGGGGTGACCATATAGACCTGGAAGCCATGCTCCTCAGCACGCTTGGCGATCGTGCCGATCACGTCGTCGGCTTCATAGCCAGCCAGTTCCAGGATCGGGATGTTGAGTGCACGCAGCAATTCCTTGGTCTTGGGGATCGCAAAGCGAATGTCCTCGGGCATTTCCTCGCGGGTGGCCTTGTATTCCGGGAACTTGTCATGCCTGAACGTAGGGCCCGACAAGTCAAAGGCCACCGCCAAGTGGCTCGGGTGCTCAGTCTCCAAGATTTGCATGAGGGTCGTCATGAACCCAAACACCGCAGAGGTGTTTTGACCCGTCGAGGTGATGCGTGGGGTTTTGATGAATGCAAAGTGTGCCCGATAAATCAGGGCAAGCGCATCGAGTAGAAATAGCTTTTTCTCTGCCATAGGAGGGGGCTGAATTTTGGGATCAAGGTAGAAAAAATTCGCGTTGCAAGCGTGGGCCTTACAGCTGATTCTCGGCCTTCACAAGATTTTGTTCCTCCTCGGCGAGCTTTTGGGCTTCCGATTGGGCCATACCTAATTTCATCTTGGGCACGAGCAGCGCATAGCAAATGAATCCCACCAAGATCATCATGAGAAATTGTGAGGTGTGGATGATGAAGGCAATGTTGGTTCCGACCACTTTGGCATGCTCTTCTGTCCAACCAAATGTGCTGGCATAAGCCGCAAAGCTCATGATGATCGCGAAATGGTAGGTGCCGATGCCACCGGGCGAGGGCAGCACCATGCCGATGCCGCCCATCGTGAAGGCGGTGATCGCAAATACAAAACTCAGGTCTTTGGTGTCATCCAATGCAAAAAACACCAAAAACGTCATGAGGATATAACAAACCCAGATCAAGACTGTGAGCAACAAAAAGTACCAAGGATGCTTCATCTTGGTAACACTCTTGATCGAGAGCCAGATGTCTTTGCTGAATTGCACGCCTTTGGCAAACAAGCTGATCTTCATGAGGCGGCTCCAGAAGATGATCACGATGAGTAAGCCGACCACCATGACACCAGCCAGGATCCATTTCCAAGGAAAGACTGCCGCATCGGCTGCACCGCCAGGTTCGCTATTGGCGAAAGCCTTGTCCATGATTGCGGTGATCTGCTTGAATTGGAAAAGAAAGACGCCCAAAACCAGCAAGCCCAGGGAAATCACATCAAACACACGGTCGGTGACCATGGTCCCAAAACTTACAGAGAGCGGTATTTTTTCAGATTTGGCAGTCATTGTGGCCCGCGCAACCTCGCCGAGTCGGCCCGTCGCTTGGTTTACGAGGTAACTCACCATGATCGAGCAAAAGAGATTCCAGGTATTGCTCTTGTGGCCAGCGGCCTCGATGAGCAATCTCCAGCGCACGGCGCGGTACCAGTGGCTCAGGAGCGCGATCACTAGGCCGATCGCCACCCAGAGGTAGTTGGCGTCACGGAAACCCTCTTTTACGAGGTCGAAATTGATGCCACGCATGCATAGCCACATCAACAACACGCCCAGTCCGAGGCCGAGCACATATTTCAAGACAGTAACGAGGGTTTTGCTGCTCAAGGTCTAGTGGTTTCTGATGGGACGGTTGTGTTCATCGACGTGGCAAATGGTCGGGACATGGGTGCGTGCCGCATCGAGCGTCACCGTGCCATAAGCAATGATGATCACCATGTCGCCCATTTGCACGAGGCGAGCAGCAGGGCCATTGAGGCAGATCACACCACTGCCGCGCATTCCTTGGATCACATACGTTTCAAAGCGCTCTCCATTGTTGATGTTCACGATTTGAACCTTTTGATGGGGCAGCAAATCTGCTGCTTCCATCAGATCGAGGTCGATCGTGATGCTGCCGGTATAGTTCAGGTTGGCCTCGGTGACCGTGGCGCGATGGATCTTGGACTTGAATACCTCTATGAACATGGGGCGAAATTAAGCAGAATTTGTAGAATTCACAGAATCGCACTTCGTGTCGAATTCTCTGTGCTTTGCTGAAGGTGGTGGAGCTGCTTTTAAGGGGGCAGAAATATTTAACCTCAGTTCTGGATTAGGAACATTTGATGCATGCCAATTCCGCAGGAATGGCAGGTTTTTTCAAACATGCCCATGTAGGGAAGGTCGCGGCATTCCAATAATGGGTGCGACATTCCCTACATGGGCGCGGCATTCCAATACATGCACCCATCAAATATTTTTTTGGTCATTCCTGCAGAATTGGCAAAGTTTTCAAGATCGTCCAATTCAGAACGGAGGTTATTTACGCCTTTTGGAAAAGCCTTTTTGGTGGGTCGTATTGGAGGGATGCGTTGGCGCTGTGATCCCGTTCCGCTGTCGCGATGAGGGGATGCCTACAATGTCAGGGGCAAGTTGTCGATGAGCCTTGTCTTGCCACAGAAAGCCGCGATGAGCGCCACAGGCGCGTCTTCGGGCTGCAAAATCTCGCAAAGCGTGAGGTCGCGCGACTTGCGAATCTCCAAATATTCTAAGCGGATGAGCGGGTAGCTTGCACACATATCGTTGGCGATGTGTGTGAGCGTGGCCGCCTCCATGCCTGCCATTGCACGGGCTTGCACCGCTTGCAGGCAGCGCGAGAGGTAGAGCGCCTGCTGCCGCTCCTCGGGGTCGAGGTAGCGGTTGCGGCTGCTCATGGCGAGGCCATCGGTCTCGCGCACGATGGCGCAAGGCACGACCTGCACAGGAAAAAACAACTCGCGGGCCATCATTTGTAGGATGCTGAGTTGCTGAAAATCCTTCAGCCCAAAATAAGCCCTTGTCGGCTGCACGATATTGAAGAGGCGGCTCACGACGAGCAAGACCCCGTTGAAGTGGCCGGGCCGCTTGGCACCATCCATGTATTGGTCCATCGAGCGCAGGCTCATCTGCAACTCATAGTGGGCCTTGCCATCGGGGTACATCGTCGCCTCCGTCGGAGTGAAAATATGGGTCGCACCGGCGGCTTTGCAGAGCGCGAGGTCGGTCTCCAAGGTGCGTGGGTATTTGGCCAAATCCTCTGTAGGGCCAAACTGAGTGGGATTCACAAAGATCGAGACGACAGTGAGATCGTTGGCGGCGGCGCTTTGGCGAACGAGCGAAGCATGGCCCTCGTGCAGCGCTCCCATGGTGGGCACAAAGCCAATTGTGCGGCCTAAACAATATTCGCGTTGCAGCGTCGTTCTGAGCGAATATGGATCATCAAATACCTGCATGGGAGAAAGGAGGTTGTTTTCGCGGAAAAGGCGGCGAAGTTAAGTAAACGCAACTTGTATTCGCAAGGGAATTTATGTAAATTTGCAGCATAATTAAGGAATTTTCCATCACGTGTTTCAGAATGGTTGTGTTAGACCAAGTAAGTATGAGCGATAAATTGAAGATTCTATACGTCACTTCCGAAATCGATCCGTTCTTGAAAGTTAGTAGTGCTGCAGATTTCATCCGCCTACTCCCTCAAAAACTGCAGGAAAAAGGCCACGAGATCCGCATTTTGATGCCCAAATTTGGTGTCATCAATGAGCGCCGCAACCGCCTCCACGAGGTTGTGCGTCTTTCAGGAATCAACATTCGCGTGGGAGACGAGGAGAAGCCGCTCACCATCAAGGTCGCTTCCATTCCCAATGCCAAGTTGCAAGTGTATTTTCTCGACAACGAGGACTACTTTCAACGCAAAAGTGTGCTCATCGACCCAGTCAGCAATGTTTTCTACAAAGACAACGACGAGCGTGCCATCTTCTTTTGCAAGGGCGTGATCGAAACGGTCAAGAAACTCGGCTGGCAGCCAGATATCATCCACTGCCATGACTGGATGACGAGCTTCATCCCCCTCTACCTCAAGACACACTACAAAGACGACCCGATGTTCAAAAACACCAAGGTGGTCTTCACACTGTACAACAACGGTTTCGACACCAATTTTGCCGGGAATTTCCTCGACAAAACCAATATCGAAAACCTAAGGCCAACGGCAGCAGACTACTCTGAGCCAAGCTACCTAGGCTTGTGCAGGGGAGGCATCTCGCTCTCCGATGTCGCCACGATGGGTGCTTCTGCGATCGATTCCAATTTGGAAGATTTCATGGAGAGCAACCAAAAAGAAAAAATCTTCTTCGATGTTGACGATTCAGACAGCTTCGTCGAGGGTTACCAAAACCTCTACACCACGATTCTAAATTAGCCCTCTAAATGAGAAGGATTTCAGGTGCTTGGCTGCTGTCGATCGCGATCACAGCCACACTCCTTTTTCTTGCTGCATGCACATCCCCCAATGATGCCGGCATCGAGGTATTGCCTCCAGATGACAACATCACAGGGCATTACGTCGATACTTTTAGCATTGAGATGCGCACGATCAAGGTAGATTCGACGCAGAGTTATATGCTCAGCAGCAGTCTCTTTGGCAACTATGTCGATGAGCAAATGGGCCACCTCTTTGCCGAGAGTTATGTCCAGACTAGGGTCACTGGCAGCAACCTCACCTTTGGTGCCGATCCAGGCAAGCTCACGCTCGATTCATTGGTGCTCACACTGGACCTTGTGGATTTTTATGGGCGCTACAATGACCCCATTCCTTTGGAGATCTTTGAGATCACCCAGGCATTTCCCATCGACAGTAGCCTCAACACCAGGAGCAAACTCGTGGCCGATACCGCCAATGATCTCGCCAATGGTTACAAGCTAGATTTTAGCACGCAACCAGGCTTTTTTGACCAAGTCCAGATCAAGCTCGACAATAGCTTGGGCAACAAGTTGCTATTCGCCAATCCAGCCGACTTGGTCTCCAACACTGAGTTCTCCAGTTTTTTCAAAGGTTTGTTGATTCGCTCCAAGGCGGTGTCTCAGGTGAACTCGCGCGAACCTGGCGGCATCTTTGCCTTTGATCCGCGCAGCGAAAAGAGTTTCATGACGATTTACTACAAGGATAGCACGGCTTCCAAGAAGTACATCTTCGCGATCAACTCCAATTCCCAGCGTTTTCACCGCATCTACCGCAGCACGACGGGACCAGTTTTGGCCCAGGCGCTGCTCGACAACAACACGACGACCCAACCTGTCTATGGCTGTATCGAGGCTGGAGCCTTGGTCAATTTGTACATTGGCATCCCGTCGATCAAGTCCCTTCATCCGGCAATCATCAACCGCGCCACCTTGGTGCTGCATGTCGATCCAGCATTTGAGGGCTCTATCGACCGTTTTGAGCCGCCAGCAGATGTGTTCATGTTGATCTCGGATGCCTCCAAATCCAAGCCAGCCAACAGTGCCGTTATTAACAGCACCGTTGCCTATTCCGCTGCCACCAATGAGTACCGCATCCCGATGACCAATACCATTCAACAAATCTTGAGTGGCAAGTTGGGCACCGATGGATTCATCATTGTGCCAGGAGAAAACGGCATTTCCCTCAACCGAGCCGTCATTGCTGGACCTGGGCATCCCACCCTTGCGCCACGCTTGGAGGTCATTTACACATCGGTGCCTAGACGCTGACCCCGAATGTCCTTTTTTGGGGATGGCTAGCAGGAAAACTCCCGTCAACACCACTTCCATTTGCGGTATCTTTTATAGTATTTTGCCCTAAATACCGAAACGAATTATGTGCGGAATTGTTGGATACATCGGCTACCGTGATGCCTACCCGATTTTGATCAATGGCCTCAAGCGCCTTGAATACCGTGGCTATGACTCAGCAGGCATAGCCTTGCTCAATGGCGACCTCAATGTCTATAAAATCAAAGGCAAGGTCCAAGACCTTGAAAACTTTGCTGGGCAAAAGGATCTGGGAGGAAGTATCGGGATGGGGCACACACGCTGGGCGACCCATGGTGTGCCCAATGACATCAATGCTCACCCGCACATGTCCAATTCCAAAAATTTTGCCATCATCCACAATGGCATTATTGAAAACTACTCCTCGATCAAAAAAGAGCTCATTTCGCGGGGATATACATTTATCTCAGACACAGATACCGAGGTGCTCGTGCAGCTCATCGACGATATCTACACCAATAGCAAGGTCGCTGCAGACGAGGCCGTGCGCCTCGCCTTGAACAAGGTCGTCGGCGCCTATGGGATCGTGGTCATCTGCAAAAACGAGCCCAATCAACTCATCGTCGCCCGCAAGGGTAGCCCGATTGTGATCGGCATCGGGGAGCGCGAGTATTTTGTGGCATCAGACGCTACGCCACTCATCGAGTTTACCAAGGAGGTCATCTACCTCAACGATGAAGAGGTCGCAGTGATCAAAAACCACGTGATCGTCATCAAGACCATTCAAAATGTGGTCACGACCCCGCACGTGGAGACCCTGGAGCTGGAATTGGAAGCCTTGGAAAAGGGCGGCTATGACCACTTCATGCTCAAGGAAATCATGGAGCAACCGCGCTCCATCGCAGATAGTATGCGTGGCCGTTTTGCCATCGACTCGGGCGAAGTGACCCTCGGGGGTCTTGCCAGTGTAAAAGACAAGCTCCGCGATGCGAAGCGCTTGCTCATCGTGGCATGTGGCACATCTTGGCACGCTGGCTTGGTAGCCGAATACCTTATCGAGGAGTATGCGCGCATCCCGGTAGAGGTCGAATATGCCTCTGAATTCAGGTATAGAAATCCAGTGATCTTCCCAGGGGATGTGCTGATCGCGATCTCCCAAAGCGGGGAGACTGCCGACACACTCGCCGCCATCAAGCTTGCCAAGGACAAGGGAGCTACCGTTTTGGGAGTTTGCAACGTCGTGGGATCCTCGATTCCAAGGGAGACAGAGGCAGGCGTCTATCTGCATGCGGGCCCTGAGATCGGGGTGGCCTCTACCAAGGCTTTTACCTCGCAGGTGACCGTGCTCATGCTCATGGCTTTGTATATCGGGCAACTCAAAGGCACACTTACCATTGGGAAAAACACGCTGGTCAAAGGACTCGCAGAGATACCCGCCCAAGTGGAGAAAATCTTGCTCCAAAACGACAAGATCATTGAGATCGCCAAGTTGTTCAAAGACGCCACCAACTTCCTTTACCTCGGCCGCGGCTACAATTTCCCAGTCGCCCTCGAAGGTGCGCTCAAGCTCAAGGAGATTTCCTATATCCATGCCGAGGGGTATCCCGCAGCAGAGATGAAGCATGGGCCAATTGCACTCATCGACCAAAACATGCCCGTGGTCTTCATCGCGCCCCATGACCACAGCCACGAAAAGGTGATCACCAACATCCAAGAGGTCAAGGCGCGCAAAGGGCGGGTCATCGCGATCGTCTCTGAAGGCGATCAGGAAATCACGGGAATGGCAGAGTTTGTGATCGAGATTCCGCAGACCTTGGATGCCTTGCAGCCGCTGCTTTCTGTGATCCCGCTCCAATTGTTGAGTTATCACATCGCCGTCTTGCGTGGCTGCAACGTCGATCAACCCCGCAACCTCGCCAAGTCGGTGACGGTCGAGTAAGATTGCCTAGACGGCAGGGTGCTTTCTGCTTTCGGATTGGGGGACGAAAAATCCCTTAATGCAATTGGGGTTACGAATACAAATCTGTATATGGTCTTTTTCCCGAAAGCCTGCACCGGGGTAGAGTTCCTTGCCCTCCCAAAACACCCCCCTGAGTGAGTCATAAGGTTGCTTGCCCATTTGGTGCCGCATGCCATGCAGCGTTTCGATAACCGCACAGTCTAGGTTCCGGAGGAGTAGGTCGTCTGAATTGCCTGCGATTCTATTGGTAGGAATGTTGTTTGCCACAGCGGGATTGGAAACGAGGACGTCATAAGCCTCCTTCAGTTGTGCCAAATTTTCATAGTCTAAGAGATCGAGGCAATTGCCAAGGTCAATCACTGCACCAACCACAGATGGCTCCATTTCCACGTGACCCAATTTCAATCGGCGACTTTTTAGCTCTACTGCATAATTGGTCGCTCTGGATAGGCTGGTATCCCAAAAGTAAATGCCATGTCCCAGCCAATCGTAGTCATTAGCACTTGGCTTGAGGTCTGATTTTCCTGAAACTACGGATTCAGCCGTTTCACGATCCGTTCCGTGAAAACCAAGGACTAGTCGGCCACGGTTGGAATACATAGATTCTTGTAGGGCTTTGTTAGTTTGCCGCTCTTCGTCAAGATGCCGACTTCGACCAGTAAGGCGAGGGATTTTTCCTTGTCACCGCGAATGGTTGCTGCAAATGCCCTGATCTCTTGGAGTTCCTTTTCTTGCCTAGACATAGTACTAGATTTTACTGATAGCAAATATAGTGAAAAAGATGCTGAAAAAGATGCTGAAAATGACACCATTGCGACTCACAAAACGCCATCCCCAATTGCAAAATCCCCTCATTCTTCCAACCTTTGCCCATCCAAATTCGAAAGCATGGCTACTAGGGAAAAAATCTTGATTATTGGTGCCGGAGGGCAGATCGGCACAGAACTCACAGAGTTTCTGCGTGCCAAATATACAGGTGCAGCTGTGATTGCGACCGACGTGCGTGAAAATGAGGGCCTCTCCAAAGATGGCCCTTTCTTTTTGCTCGATGTCATGGACAAAGACGCCATCTATACCCTCGTAGCGCGCGAAGGGGTAACCCAGATCTATCACCTTGCAGCATTGCTGTCGGCGACAGGCGAGAAAAATCCTGAATTTGCATGGAAGCTCAATATGGATGGTCTCTTGCATGTGCTCAACGCGGCGCGCGACCTCAAGGTTGCCAAAGTGTTTTGGCCCAGCTCCATCGCGGTCTTTGGGCCGGGCACCCCTGCCAATGACACCCCGCAAGACACGATCATGGATCCAAACACGGTCTATGGCATTTCCAAGCTCGCGGGCGAGCGTTGGTGCGAGTACTATTACAATCGCTATGGCGTGGATGTGCGCAGCTTGCGCTATCCTGGCCTGATCGGCTACAAGTCGGCCCCAGGTGGTGGAACGACCGATTATGCCGTGGACATTTTTCACCAAGCACTTCAAAAAGGCGAATTCAATTGCTTTCTCAAGGACGATACGGCATTGCCGATGATGTACATGCCCGACGCGATCAGGGCGACCATCAGTCTCATGGAGGCGCCAGCAGAGCAGGTGAAAATTCGCTCCAGCTACAACTTGGCTGGCATTAGTTTCACGCCTGCGCAGATTGCACAGGCGATCCAAAAGCATCTCCCAGACTTCAAAATTGACTATGCCCCCGATTTCAGGCAAGCCATCGCAGACAGCTGGCCAAACAGCATCGACGACAGCCGCGCCGTGAGCGACTGGGGCTGGAAAATGGACTATGACTTGGAGGCAATGACCCAAGACATGCTTTTGCACATCCAAGCGAAGCAAAGTCTTTGAACAATTCACGCATCCACACGTTCCACTGAGCAAACAGATGTATGTTGTATGGCAGTGATTCCAGCTTCTGATCAAGATTTTACGACACAAGTGAGCACGCACGCTCAAGTCGTGGTCAAGTACCACGCGGATTGGTGCGGCGCTTGCAAGTTGATTGCACCCAAATTCAAACGCATGTCGGATGACGAGCGTTTCAAAGACGTTTTGTTTCTCGAAGTCAATGCTGAACTCAGCCCAGAAGCCCGCAAAGCTGCTGGTGTGAGCAATTTGCCCTTTTTCGCCACCTTCAAGAATGGCCAACTGGTCAAAGGTGGGTTTACTGCCAAGCCAGAGTCGGTCGAGGCGATGATCGCCGAGATTGCTTAAAACACACATTTGGGCACACAATCATAAGTTCGTGGAAGGAGAAACAAGGCGATGAAACTTGCAGAGATCAAAAAACTTGTGGAAAACCAGACCATCGAGGTGCTCCAGTTGGCAGAGGCGCAGTTGATCGAGGGGGAAGTGCTCAGTATCGCGGTCGGCGGGGCTGACGAAGGCGAACAATTGACCCACATCATGGCCGCCATCGAAGTCTTGAAAGACATGCAAGATGGCACCGAAATGCAGGAAGCCCTGCGCGCATACACCAAACGCGTACGTGACTCTATCAGTTAATATCTCCTTATTTCTTTGAATAGAAAGCACCCCGAATCGGTAGTTCGTGGGTGTTTTGATTTCTTGGCTGGCGATTGGCCTGAGGCTTTTGTTCGATGGTCCTGTGATCAGGCATGGATGAATGCGTCAATTGATCCGCCCCATCCTTGGCTTTTTGGAACGGCCAATAGACACTTGGCACGAATGTCTTGGGCCAAAAGTGACAGCAATCAGATTTATTTATATCTTAGATGCTACCTGTATCCATCATAGAACTGAATCAAATTTGGAGCTGCAAAAATATTCTATCCAAGGCCAGACAGCTGTGCGACAAATACAAATTTGGGCTGCTTTCTTGGTGTATGCCTTGCGGCGCTATTGGTCGATCATCCTGACGCTCTCTGTAGTGGGAGGCATTTTGGGTTACGTATCCTCGCGCTCCACCACCAATCGCTACGAGGTGCGGGCCGCCTTCTTGATGCCTACAGACGATGCGGTTCCTGAATATGAACGCCTTTTGTCCCGTAAATTGGTGGCAGAGGCGACGATCGACTTCAGGGTCTCCCGATGGGTCGATAGAGGGAATCGTGGCGTGTATGAAATGTATTCCGAATCTCCTTTTGAAGTCAGCGTCATTGCGGTCGCGCCTGCACTGCAAGACATCAGGCATGAGCTTCGATTGCTTCCCGATCAACGATTTCAAATCATGATCGAGAGTGCCAGCGGGATCAAAAGTTATTCGGGTAAGTTTGGTGAGCGCGTCCAAGCAGGCGGGGTGACACTCGTGGTGCGCGCCATCAAGACAATCGAGGCCCACGACTTGGCAGCCACCTATTACCTCACGTTCAATACCGAGGAAGCCGTGGCTTCAAGGTTTCTCGCCAATCTGGAGGTCGTGCATTCCCTAGAACATCCCAACCGCATCGGGTTGGTCTATACCGATGCGCATCCAGATCTCGCCTTTGATTTGCTCGAGGCGTTTACGCTCGCCTACCTGGAGGCCTATCAGCGCCAACGGATAGAACTTTTTGTCGAGCGGCTACGCGAGGTCGATGCAGAGTTGAAGGTATTGGAAACGCAGATTCTAGCCCTCGACAACCCGACACCATTTTTGTTGGAGATCGCTAAGGCCGGCAATCAATTGTCGGTGCAAGATTCGACCCCGATCCATATGCTCAGGCAGCGGTTGGAGGTTCAAATGGTCGAGGAGCGGCTGCAAGCGTGGAAGGCCTACCGCGCAGCAACACAGGATCCTGTGGCCTTGAAGCAGTTGCTCACGGTTTGGTTGCCCGCCCTGGCACAAGACACCCTCGCGCAGTTGCCAGAGATCGACACATTGATCGCGGCAGACCAGCGGCGTCTCATAGAGCTTGCGGCCTCGTCGCTCGATGCCAAGAGCCAATACCTATCCCGCCTCGCCTTTCAGCGCGCCTGGGAAAAACAATGGCTCAAACCCAAGGAAGAAACCTACAGCCTTGAGTTGCTGCTGCGCGAAAAATACCTTGCAGCCCTTGAAGAGAGTGCCACGATCGAATTGGAGATTCGCAAAGACAAAAAAGGACCGCAACTCATCGACCCGACTTATCCTGTGCGCACCCTCGGGCGCAGCCTACGCATCAAAGTCTTGGTAGCGACCGCTCTTGGCTTGCTGCTGCTCGGGATATTTGTCGCAGTCGTCTTGGCACTCATCGATCGCCGATTCAGGTCGGAGAGCCATTTCATGGCGGTCGGCCTGGAGCCTCATAGTCAGCTATGGCGCCTAGAAACAGCAGCGCTTGCCAGACGTCAGCAAGTGGCCAAAATGGAACTCTCTTGGGGGGATGCCCATAAGTGCATTGCATTTGTGGGCGGCGGGCACGACGCCAATGACCTCGCGGCCGATACCGCAACACGCTTGGCGGCATTTGGTGTGGGCGTCGCCTTGGTCGGTGCCGAGGATCAGGAAGAGTCCACTGTCTTTGATCATATCGCCCTGCCAGCGGACGCTGCTCCGGGGTGGTGGTTTTCGGCGGCGGCGCAAGGATTTTTACAAACCCTTGTCACCCAAAAGGACCGTGTCTTGTTGTGTCTGCCGCCGCCGCACGAGGTTCCAGAGGTCTTGGCAGCACTGCGGCAAGCAGACATGATCTATTACATCGTGCGCAAAGACCAGACCCAAGTCAAGGCTTGGAAACAATGGCAAGTCGAGGCAGCCGAGTCGGGCTTTGCCTACAGGGCCATTTGGGTAGAGTAAATGCACGCGACAGGCGGCTACAGCTTCTGCAATCTGATCGTATAGCGCAGGCCCTCATGCTCCAGCTGCAGCAGGTAAAGCCCAGCCGATTGTTGGGACAAGTCGATCCATTCCTGCATCGGCCCTGCGAGCACGTACCGCTCGTGTGCATCTACGCGCACACCGCGGGCATCATAGATGCGCATGCGCAGAGTCCCTGCACTGGGGAGATCGGCCTCCAATTGGAAGACGGCCGCACTGGGATTTGGAAAGACCTTGAGGGTATTGCTAGTAACTTCATTCAGTCCCACCAGCCCGAAGTTGGTGCATGTCACCGAGGATGAGCAAGCATTTGACACCTGCAAACACACTTGATAGTTGCCTGCTGTAGCGTAGGTATGCGAAGGATTTTGGAGGATCGATGTACCCCCGTCCCCAAACGTCCAGTTCCAGACATTGACAGAAGGCGCCGCCGCTCCAGTGAAATCGACGTTCAAGACCGGCCCCAGAGTGTAATTGATCGCCTCATTGGTCGGCTCGCAAAGATCGACTTGCGCGCATGTGGTGGCACTGAAGCAGGGATTGGAGACGGTGAGGCAGACGTTGTAGGCCGTACCATTTGCATAGATATGCGTCGGGTTTTGGAGCGAGGATGTGCCACCATCCCCAAATGTCCAAGCCCAAGTCGATGCAGACGGATCCGAGAGATCGTTGAAGGCCACGGCATAGCCAGAGACAGACGATGCAAATGCCTCGTTGAGGGCAGGGCAAACCGTGACCGCGTGACAGGTTGTCGCCGTCGAGCAACTGCTCACGACCGTGAGGCAGACATTGTAAGTCCCCGCAACGGCATAAGCATGCGATGGATTTTGCAAGGTCGATGTGCCGCCGTCTCCAAACGTCCATGCCCAGCCCGTGGCCGAGGCATCTGAGAGGTCTTGGAATGCGACCAATGGACCTGCAAAAGCATGTGTAAAGGCCTCGTTCAAAGAGCGACAGATCGTCATCGTCTGGCAGACGGTCTGCGTCGTACAGGGATTTGTGGTCGTGAGGCAAACGGTATAGGTGCCATTGCTGGTATAGGTGTGCGTGGGATTTTGCAAAGTCGATGTGCCACCATCTCCAAAATCCCAAGCCCAGGACGTCACACTAGGATGGCTTTGATTCGCGAATGCAGCGACGCTACCATTGAGTGTAGATGTGAATGCAGGAAACGGAAATTGACATGTATATACGGTGTCGCAAAACGTTGTGGTGCGGCAACTGTTGGAAACGGCAAGACAGACGACGTATGGACCCAAGCCTGCATAGATATGTGTCGGGTTTTGCAAGGTCGATGTGCCGCCATCTCCAAATGACCATTGCCACGACGTGGCAGAGGGCCCCGACTGATTGGTAAATGTGAAGTTTGGCCCCGTATGGGCGGCACTGAAGGCAGCGGGGAGCAGTGTACACAAGACAGTATTGGTCCTGTTGGTGACGATGGGGAGATTGAAGTCAAAGTAGATGCTCGCCCTGTTGCTGATGATGGTTCCCACGGGCACGCCTGGATCCAAGTCGATGGAATAGTTGATGTATCCATGACTGGCTGGTTCGTTGTGGACGCTATCGACGAGCAAGATGTTGGGGAATGTGAATTGTGCGAAACCAGTGCCAGTCATCGACAATTGATAGGGGTGGCTGGAACCTGTGACCCTCAATGTGCCGGGGTTGAGGAAGCTGGAAAGCGTGTCTTTCACAATGATATTGAAGGCCGTGTCATTCCCTGTGTTTTGAAAACGGATTGCATAATCCAGCCGCGCAATGCTCGGATCCACTGGGCCGTCGGCCATGTTGCCACTTGGGTCCCAGACACGCTTGTCATTGGGGTCAAAGGAACCGCTGACAAACGTGAAGCGGTTGCTAGTGTTGTTGTTGAGATTGGGGTCGGCACCTACGGGAGGAAAGGAGGCACTAAATGCGATTGGTGCACCCAAGGGAGTGTTGACGGGAACCGTCGTAGAAAAAACCACAGACCGCGTCCCATTCGCTGGGATGGTACCAAAATTGAAGGTGTAGATATTGCCGTTGATGGAGGTAGGCACGGGAGAAATGTTGGCCAAAGCAAATGGAATCGCGGCCTCCACGGTACCTACGGCATTGTTGATGGCCGTATTTCCGGAGTTCCTAAAAGTGACCCAAGTCTGTTGCGAAAACCCAGGGCGGTAGTTGAGCACAGAGAGATCCACCGATTGATCTGAATAGGGTGTGAAATGCCAGTAGAAGTCGTTGTTGGCGTCGATGCTCAATGATGTTGGAATACTGACAGGCAGGTTGCCTCCGCAGACCCATGATCCATAACCAATGCCATTGGTGTAGGCTGTATAGGTCCCGTTGGGAATCCAGGCGCTAAAATCTCCTTGCGTGCCCGTGGTGATATAATAGGGGCCAGGGGTCAAGGTGATGATAGCGTTCGCGATCGGAGCGTCACCTATATCCTCAACACAATTGCTATTGTTATCGGTGATCACCTTGCCGCTCACCTGACCAAATGCCGATCCCGGACCGAGGGTCACATTCAGTGCATTTGGAAAGGCGGAGAAGTGCCCATAGCCCTCTAGACGATACATCCCCAAGGAGGCATTGGGCGGGATTGTGAAATCAGCGACCATATTTGTGGCGCTTCCCACACTGAAGTTCAGTGGCAGGAATTGAAGACCCGTCGTGTTGTTTTTGAGGTAGATGCCAGTCACGGTTGTGAAGTTGGTATTGGCACCCGTGATGATCATCGTGATCGTCGCCCCGCCTACCACTGTATTGGGATTGGTGCTTTGGATGGTCTGACCGAAGCAGCGGCAAGAAAGCATCCCTAGCAAAACCAAAAACGTAGTCAAGAGACGTGTCCAAGTCGAGTTTTTCATAAGCATTGTCGTTCTATCCAATTCGATTGATTCCATAAGAGTACGAATCCAATTAGCAGGATTCTCCCACATTTTTTTGGCTTCGTCTAGAAAGCAAAGAATACCTTACCGTTGATATACAGTTATCTGCTAGAAATCCTCATTTCACTGAGAACTTTGTTCTTACACGAGTATGAAGATAGAAAAAATCTGAAACAAAACCAAGCATTCAAAGAAAAAGCCCAAACTGCCGGAGCATGTTTGGGCTTTTATGGCCTAGGCGTTCGGCCCACTGCGCGATCTTGCGAATCCTTATTCCTTCATCAATTTCTGCGCATAGACACGGCCTTGGTGCTCCAGTCTCAGCAGATAGATTCCGGCAGGCTGTGCCGAGAGATCGATCATTTCCTGGAATGCGCCAGCAGGCGACATGCGATCGCGGGCCTCGACTGTGGTTCCTTTACAGTCGATCACTTGGAGCTTCACCGCACCGCGCGTCGGCAGTGCTGCTTGCAGATGGAAGACCCCCCTGCTGGGATTGGGGAACAATTTGAACTTGAGCGGGGCACGTGTATCATTCACCCCCACGAGCATGGTGTTTTTGCAGACTTGCTCAGTGCGACAAGCGTTGGATACCTCCAAACAAACGGTATAGTTGCCAGCTGCTGAATATGTATGTGTCGGGCTTTGCAGCGTCGAGCTGCCGCCATCCCCAAAATCCCAAAGCCAAGCATTGGCCGAGCTGCCAGAGAGATCGGTAAATGAATAGGCCAAGCCTGCATTTGTGAAGCTGAAATCCTGGTTGAGCAGTGCGCAAAGCGTCGAGTTGGTCGTGTTGGTGAGCACGGGTGCATTGAAGTCAAAATAGATGCTGGCGCTGTTGGAGATTGTCGTCCCAAGAGGCACCCCGGCATTGAGGTCGATGCTATAGCTGATGTAGCCATGGCTTGCAGGCTCATTGCGAAAGCTATCGACCAGCAAAACATTGGGGAATGTGAATTGGGCAAAGTTGGCACCCGACAAGGCAAACTGGTAGGGATCGCTGTAGCCTGTGACCTTGAGCGTGCTGGCATCGAGGTGCGTATCCAAGGTGTCGCGCACAAAAATCGTGAAGGCCGTGTCATTGCCCGTATTTTGGAAGCGCACGAGGTAGTGCAGGGTTGAAGTGCTCGGGTCGATGGGGCCATCGGCGATATTGCCTTGGGCATCCCAGACCTGCTTGTCATTGGGGTCAAATGCTCCCGTGACAGGCACGGTGATCACAGTACTATTGTTGGCGAGATTGGGGTCTGAGCCGATCGCAGGCAAGCTGCTGCTCAATTGGAGAGGGCTTCCCAGAGGCAAGGTCACGGGTACATTCACCAAGACAGTGATCAGTTGTGAGAAGCCACTGGGCATGGCCGCAAGGTTCCAACGAAGCGTATCGCCGATTTGAAAAGGTGGCATCGAGGCACTCAAGTAAGTGAGGTTGGAATCCAAGATGAAGGTACCCACGGCACCCGACACGAAATCGGGACCTGTGTTGTAAAATTGGACATAGGTGGTTACGTCGAAACCAGGACGCATCGGGTTGCTGCCAATCGAGGTGGCGATATTGGCGCATGGCGAGACGGGATGGAAATAAAAGTCTTTGCCAGGGTCGGTGCTCAGCGACGTGGGGAGACTTGCCGAAAGCGTGCCACCCGTGGGGCAAACCCAAGTGCCACAACTAGCGAAATTGGTGCTCAAAGTATAGTTGCCAAGCGGCACCCAAGCACTGTAATCGCCTAGGGGACCCGTCGTGATGTACAGCGGCCCAGGCGAGAGCGTGATGATCTCACCCGCCAAGGCGACATCGCCGAGGTCCTCAGTGCAATTGCTATTGTTGTCGTAGATTAGTTTGCCACTCACCAAGCCATAATTGGAGCCGGGGCCCACACCGACAGTCAAAGCGTTGTTGAAGATGGGACCACCAAAGATGTTCATGCCATAGCTCCCAAGTGGCGCATTCGGTGGAATGGTGAAATCTGCCGTTGCCTGGGTGTTGCTGATGACCGTGTAACCGGTGCTGGAATAGTTGGTGGGCTGCGTGCTATGCCGCAAAAAGAATCCGGTCGCTGTGGTGAAATTGGTATTGGAGCCCGTGATCACCAAGGTGATGTTTTGGCCCGCAGTCGTAGTGTTGGGATTTACACTCGTGATGTTTTGCCCCAAAGCAGGCAAGCAAAGACCCACAAGCGCCAGCAAAAGGCCCCAGGCGAGTCCAGTTTTACGACTGCATAGTGGCAGCCAAGTTTGATTTTTCATAATGTCAATCTTTTATGATAAGCTATCGTTGATGTCTTGAACGCAGTCATGGCTAAATTTTTCGATCGTCGCGGAAGCGATCTTCGACCAACTGCATGTACAAGATTGTACTGAAAATGGACAATATAGCCACCTCATGGCTGGCTTTGTTACAATAAAGGTAATTCGAAGGGCTGTGATTTCCAAATAGCCGCGCCAGCTGCAGCGATTCAGCAAGTGTCCAAAACCTGGAGTAAGCTGATGGGTGTCTTTGCCTTGGGGCATGGCCTTGCCTTCCCGAGCCTGTGGCCGGGTTGCTGATGTCGCAGGATTTCATTCTACATAGGCGATGGAAGGGG
>JANORP010000209.1:0-9026 GCA_031415375.1 Bacteroidota bacterium
CACGGCCGACTTACAGTCAGCCTGCTCCCCAGCCAAGGCAGGTCGAGTCACGCCCGACCTACAGCCAGCCTAGCTACACCGAGTCACGGCCGACCTACAGTCAACCCGCGCCACAACCCAAGCCAAGCTATACTGAGACGCGTCCGACCTATAACCAGCCCAAGCCTGCTCGTACCGAAACTCGCCCGATCAATACCTATCCCTCAGTCGATCCCCGTCCTACGGCCAGTCCCAAGCCGACTTATAGCACGAGCCCGACTGGCGATAGCCGCCCGACCTACACGACTGGCTATGAAGCTAGCGGTGTACGGCCTACCACCTCTCTTGCAGGCAATGCCGGCGAAGGGACTGTGAGGCCTCGCCAGGCCATCGATCCACGTGTGGAATCCTTCTCTGGAATCAGCCAGTCAGAGACTCCAAGCACCCGCCCAAGCACCCGCCCCAATACCCTCAGCGGTGCGACCGTGGCAGGTGGCGACGATGAACCCCAAGAGAATCCTGGCGGAATCGGCAATGACAACCGCTTCGTAACCGTCTGTGTCGATGGCAATAGTATTTCCGTACCTGCATCCCAGTTGCAAAGCTATCTCGGTAGCGGCGCAGTCTCTGGTCCCTGCAATACTGGCAACCCCGTAGGCCCTATTGGTCACGTGAATCCTGTCGGTGCAGGTGGCATCGACCCTGCCGGACCAGTTGATACCCATGGGCCTGTTCACAACAATGGCAATGGCACCCCAGTAGGGAGTGTCGGCGACCCTGCCGACCCGCATGATGTCGTGAATAGTGGCAATGGTGGTCATGGTCATGGCCACAATAGCGGTGGCGTCTGGACTGGTCAAGGTGCCCAAGGCGGCTACAACACTGGCACCAACTGCACCCCTGGATACACCAACTACGGGTACGGTGGGGGCTACTACTCGGGCTATGTTGGCACGGGATGTAACGGTTGCTCAGACACCTGGTATGCCGGCAATGGCTGCGGTCACTCGCACTACGGTGGTTTCTGCGGATCTTGCTCAGGTAACAACTACTATTACACCAGCAACTATCTCAACAACTGCCAGAGCTACTATGGCTACGGCTACTACTACCCTGCGAGCTACAACGTGGGTTACTGCTACACCGGGCTCTACAGCGGTGTCTCCTATACCTTGATTTATCCATGGGTGGCCAAAGACTATAAAGTCAGCTCCTTTGTACCCAATGAAAACCGTCGGGTAGTGATATTGGACTCCAAAAATGGTCGCAAGCACTGGCGTATCGTCGAAGAGCGTGCTTGGATGCCAGAGCGCATCATCTGGGACAATGGCGTGCAGCGCACGCAAGAAGGGTACTATACTTGGAAAGTCGTTTCCAAAACCAAGTACCGCCACAAGCGCCGCAACTGCAAGATCTGCGCACCGCAGACTGTGCGCTAAGCTGATCTATCCCGAAATGTATATTGTGCAAAAGCCGACTTCAGGGTCGGCTTTTGTTTGTCGCAGCGTGTCCAAAAAAATGGATCGTAGCAAATGGGAGGGTGGAAAAACAAAAAGCAGGGGCATTTTGCTCCTGCTTTTTGAATCTTGAAACTGCCTAAATCAGTTTGGTGAACCTTGATAAGGCTCCAACTGGTCGATGAGGCGAGAAATGCGGCGCAGATCGCGGTCGCCCAGATTGCGGATACCAATACGCTCGATCTCGTGGATCATATCGAGGCGGTCACCCAGCTCACGATAGCCCATCGCTGAAATCGTATCGTTATTGGTACGCAGACGCACCATTTCGGAATTCAAGAAATTTTTGGCAGCTACAATTTTCGAGTGGAGATCATTCAAGCTCATAAAGTACCTAGTTATTAAATCTCGTTAAGAAAAAACAGCTCCCAAAGGACTGCTATTTTTTCCACAAATGCAAGAAAAACTTAAGATTTATTTGCTTTTTTGGCCATAGCTCATAGGGTAGAACGTGGTATATTTCCCCTTTGAGATTTTTACGAGTCTCGATTTTACCAACTGCTTGCGCAGACCACGCAGATAATCAGTGAATAACACGCCTTCTAAGTGGTCATATTCGTGCTGGATCACCCTTGCTTGCAAGCCGCCAAAGGTCTCCTCGTGCATTACCCAATTTTCATCAAAGTACCTTATGTGAACGTGTTCTTCACGGTAAATTTCCTCGATCACATCTGGGATGCTGAGACAGCCCTCGTCATAGCCCCATTCTTCGCCATGCTCATCGAGCTTGACAGGGTTGATGAAAATCTTTTTCCAGCCGTCCATGGGTGTCGGGTCGTCTTCGAGCATGCCCTCCATCGGGGTGCCATCGACAATGAAAATGCGGATGGACTTGCCGATTTGGGGTGCTGCTAGGCCCACGCCCTTGGCATTGTACATCGTCTCATACATATTGTCGATGATTTCAGACAAGTCTGCATGGTCTTGCGTGATTTCCTGGGCGCGCTGCCTGAGCACGGGATGGCCAAAGGCTACAATGGGGTAAATCATAGTGAGTTACTGACGAGATAATCTTGTAGAATGATGGTGGCGCTCACCTTGTCGATCAGCGCTTTGTCGCGGCGATCCTTTTTGGACACGCCGCCTTGGATCATGGCCTGCATCGCCTTTTTGGAGCTGTATTGCTCGTCCCAAAGCACGATTTTCACTTCCGGAAATGCCGTTTCAAGCTTCTTTTGCAAATTCAGAACAGGTCGGGTCGTGTCCGTATCGCTGCCATCGAGCTTGTAGGGCATGCCCAGCACGATCTTCTCGACTTTTTCCTTTTGCAACAAAACCTGAAGGCGTGGCATCAATTCATGCGTCGCCACGGTCTCTAGCCCCGTGGCAATGATCTGCAGCGGGTCTGTCCAAGCCAGTCCCGTGCGTTTCAAGCCATAGTCGATACCAATGATGCGCGCCACGGTGCAAATATAGGATGATTGTTTGAGCCTAGATACTTTGGCACAGCCAATTCTTAGGTTGGCCCCTTAGGCTTCCAAAATGTAGCCATTAATCTCTTTCCTTGAGAGCTTGTAGTAGCGATTGAACTCTTCGCGTGTCCCAATCAATACAAAATCAATGAGTCCGGAACAATCTTCAAGCATGGGGTCGCACGCCGTATGGTCCAGGAGGTCACAAGTTGGAGGATTGTCCAATGACCTACAATCGTACAAGCGATAGATCAGGCGATACTCTGGCTTCCGATGAAAATGGAATGCTCGAAATGGTTTCCAATTTCCAATCAGTTCACTTCCAGCGGCGGGATTTGCTACAATTTGAGGAGCCACATTGTCAAGCACCTCTGCAAGCACCTCTGCTGGAAGCTTCTTGAGTTTACGCTTGAATGCGCTTTGATGTGTAACGCTATAAGCCAAGGCTTTCACGTAAAGTTTTGCTACGGTTCATCGGACCCTTCTCTTCGCTGGCCTTCTCTGCGAGCCCTGATAGAAATCGCTGAAAATCAGGGTCATTTTCGTCTGGATCTGGTTCGGTAAGGAGGATGCTGATTTTCTGGTCGATATGGTAGGCCAATGACATCAGTGCTACGAGTTGCTTAGCAATTTTGGCACCCAGGATGCCCTCAAAAAATGGGAGAAACCCGTGATCACTGTTGGAGAGAGAGGCTACAAATGTCCCTAGATCTGCAAGTTGCCTCAATTGTTCTTGCGCAGCGATCAAATCAGGTTCGGAAAGAGATATAAGGGAGTCGTCCAAATCTTGAAGCTGCCCAACAAGGATTTTGTACTTGTGCTGCTCCTCAGGGGATTCGATATGAACTTTGAGATCAGGCAGACCTCCAACCAACGCTAGAAGTCCCCCAGAGCCATTCAATACACTCAGATCTATTGGGAGATGTTTCATATTCCCGAATTCATCAAGATATTACAAATTTACGGAAATAATACATTTTCAACTTGTTCCATTAAAAATTTGGGCCGACCGAAATTTTACTGGTGTGAATACATCCCCACACTTCTAGGGTTTCATTGCGCTCTCGGCAGCCGCCTCTCCTCGATGACCTTCACCCTGGCTGGATATTGATTGGATTTGATGATCATTGCCAGGTTTCGCGCCTCATCGATCGTGAAACTGCCTGTGATTTGGGACAAGCCACCGGTGATTTCCGATTGCACTGTCGGGAAAGTGCAGACATAACCATCAAAGACAATTGCTATCTGCCGATGCAAATTGTTGCGCGTCATGCGTTTCCAGATCGCTTTACCTTCGGCATCCATGGTGATTTGGATCATTGGGGTTCGCATCTCGTAGGTCAAATCTTCATGTGCATCGACTACGTGTTCGCCGCCGAGTTGCGGGCTGCCATCACGCTCCGTTTTGAGGGCGATGAGTTTGAGAATGTCCGGCCGTTCCTCGATCGGTTCGCTTGACCATGCAAACCTTAAATTGGGGGGCAGGATGCGTCGAGCTTCAGGCGAAGTCAAAGTGCGATTGATACGAGCGGTGTCTTCGAGCTTGGCCACCAGGGCGACGGCAAAATCAGACGATACGAATTCCTGAGACAAGGCATCCGAAGCATCATCATCAATCCCACGTTGAAATTGTCGATCCAAGTCCGGAACTGTGTCACTACCATCGATAGGCGATGCTGTTTTGAGGGCAGCTTCAAGTGCGATTTGAATCTCGCCATATTTGAAGGTCTCATAAAAGCCGAGTTCTCCCTGTGCTAGCAGCAGATTGCTCACAATGTCGTCGCCATTGATCGAATCCAAGATCGCATGCACATGCTGCTGCGCATCGATCGTCACAGGCGAGTCACCTTTCAGCCTTGCCTGTACCGTGTGCATGACGCGTTTCACGTCTGCGTCGTAGGCCGCGCGGAGGTCGGCCATAGGGTCAGGAGCACGCGAAGCGGAAATCTGCTTGGGAAACCAATCATACAACCACGAGTTCCATCCTCTTTTGTGGATCACCTGTGCAAAGCCATCAAGCGGATGCTTCAAGGCCAAGGAATCAACGGCCTGCATTTCCATCAACGCAGACTGAAGAAATGAATCTCCGGGTCGCGCCGCATTGCGGGCCAACCAACTCGCAGCATCCATTTCAAAAACGTATTCGGTCTGGGGACCTGCTTTTTTTTCTTGGATCCAGCCGCAACCGCTGATGTAAACCAAAAGGAAAGCAAGGAGGAAAGCTATTTTGGAATTGTTCATCGCATGTTTCATTGATCACACAGGTAATATCACCCTGAAAGTTGTCCCCTTGCCCATTTCGGAGTTCAGGACGAAGATCAGGCCGTTGTGGTAGTTTTCCACCACGCGCTTGCTCAGGCTAAGGCCAAGACCCCAACCCCGTTTTTTGGTCGTAAAGCCAGGCTTGAAGACCTCTTTGAATTGGCTTTTGGGAATGCCCTTGCCCGTGTCTTGCACGTCGATCACATACTCCTTGCCGCGACGACTTGCATGGATGCTGATCGTGCCTTCTTCCTTGATGGCATCGAGCGCGTTTTTGAGCAAATTCTCGATCACCCATTCAAAGAGGGCCTCATTGAGCTTGATCATTGCGCCTTCGGGCAAATCCTTTACGAGGTTCAGGATCACCTTTTTGGGCATGCGTTTGCGTAGGTAGTCGGCACTGCGGTCGAGTAGATCGGCGAGCTCGACCGGCTGCAACTCTGGAACCGAGCCGATCTTGGAAAAGCGTTCCGTAATCGTCCTGAGTCGATTCACATCCTTTTTCAGCTCCTCTACAAGTTCCTTGTCCTCTGGATTGCCGTCACTGTTGAGTTCCAGCAGCTCGACCCAAGCCATCAGGCTCGACACAGGCGTGCCGAGTTGGTGGGCGGTTTCCTTGGCCATGCCGACCCAAACCTTGTTTTGCTCATTTTTCTGGGCAATGAAAAAACTCCCGAAGACCACCGAGATAAACACCAGGATCACCAGCAGCATCAGATAGGGGTAGAGCCGCAATTGCTTCAGGATTCCTGACTCGTCGAAATAGATGTACATCTTTTTGCCGTAGTAGGGGATCACCAAGGGAGCAGGCGTTCCTTGACGCTTGAGTTCCGCCAAATAGGTGATCTCGGCCACCTTGCGATCGGTTTCATTCAAGGTGCTGTCGATCGGCAGGTTGTTGGTGGAATTGATCACGCCATCGATCACCAAGATCGTCGGGATCTGCTCGTTGCTGCGTATCATGTTTTTGGTCACCCATTCCAATTCGCAGTTTTCAGGGTCCAGTTCCAGATCTCCTACAAATTCTAGTGCCTTGGCATACAGGTCCATGCGGGCAACTTCTTGGTCGAGCAACTTGCGTGCGAGGTGATTGGAATAGATCAATGACACGATAGTGATGACTACCGCGATCAATCCGAAGATTACGAGCTGTCGAGTCGATCTATTCACGTATTCCTGATGAAAATCAGCTTTTTTGAGTGGTGTGACAAAGTTCTAATCCTTTCAAATACAATACAATGCAAAAATTACTTCCAAAATCCAATGATTGTCCTCATATTACAAGGCATTCATGTGTCGGTACATTATATTTGTGCCGAATTCAAAAGTATGGATTCTCATCGAGGATAGCCTCAATTTTTGTCACCGACAGCGTCTCATGCAATTATCGTTCAAAGCGCTCAGTATTTCCCACGAAAATGCCTCGCTGGCACGCCGTGAGCAGGTGCACCTGTCTGCTGAAGCCTGTGCGGCGCTCTCGCGCAGCATTCAGGAGGTGCTCGCCTTGGAAGAGGTGCTCATCTTGAGCACTTGCAACCGGACGGAGGTCTATTTTGTGGGTGATCAAGCACATAGTAAGGCCATCGTCGCACTGTTGTTACATGAAAAAGGCATTTTTGACCTTGCAACTTGGCAGGACGAGTTCATGCGCATCGACGACCATGAAGCTGCTGTATTGCACCTATTTGAAGTCGCCATGGGCCTGCGCTCACAGTTGCTGGGCGACATTCAGATTTCCAATCAGGTCAAGCAGGCATACGCACGCGCTGCCGAATTGAAACTGGCCGGGCCGATCTTGCACCGTCTCTTGCATACGATATTCCATGCCAACAAGCGCGTGCAGCAGGAGACTGCCTATCGCGACGGTGCGGCAAGCGTGAGTTACGCTGCAGCACAACTGGCCATCGAGCTGGGACAGCAGCGGCAGAAGCCATCGGCTTTGGTCATAGGACTGGGTGAAATGGGCGATGACGTGGCCCGTAACTTGGTTGGTGGCGGTTTCGAGCGTGTCGTGCTCATGAACCGCAGCGCCGACAAAGCAGCCGCCTTGGCTACCGAGTTGGGCTTTGAGTGGATGCCATTTGAGAATCTGCAAAGCGTCGTGGGTCAATTTCCAGTGGTCATTGCGGCCATTGCCGCCGACGAGCCCATTTTGAAAGCCCACATGTTTGCGCGGCACAATGGCTTTGCCCAGCATTTCCTCATCGACCTGAGCATTCCCCGCAGCATCGAGCCAGCATTGGAGTCTGTGCCGGGCATCCTCGTCTATACCCTCGACGAGATCAAGGCCAAGACCGATGAAACCCTCCTCAAACGCTTGGAGGCTAGCAAAGACGTGCGTGCAATCATTGGCCATGAAATCGCTGGCTTTGGCGACTGGAGCCGCGAACTCAGCATTTCCCCGACCATCCAAAAACTCAAAGATGCGCTGGAGCAAATCCGCCAGGAAGAGTTGGCCCGCTACCTCAAGCAAGCCAATGCAGCCGAAGCCGAGCTACTTGACAAGGCAACGGCGAGCATGATGAATAAGATACTGAAACTCCCTGTACTCCAGCTCAAAGCCGCCTGTAAGCGTGGTGAGCAAGAGACGCTCATCGACCTTCTGAACGGCCTTTTTGACCTAGAGCAGACACGCGAGCGGGTGGAGGAGTGAAGTAGAGGCATCAGCCTTGCTTGTAAGTTTCCCTGGCGTGTATGTCTTTGATCAAACCCGAAGGTTTCAAAAAAGGAATTCCTATTCTTGTTGCTCGCAAATCGCTTCCATTGTCACAGTTGAGTTCGTTCACATTTTGTGGGGCAAGATGGTCCAGACTATCTTTTGCAACTCGCACTTCAACGTTGCTACAGTTGACGATTTCGATCGCTCGAAACCGATTCGATCGACAAGGTTTCGATACACCTGCCGCGACCCAGCCTATCATGCGACCCTTGTACCTGACAAAATTTCCCATCGACCTGCAATTCTGTCACGTCTAGGCTCAGTGGCACAGTTTTCGTAAGGTCGGAAGCAGAATTTAATCTATAAATTATAATAGGAGGATTTACCATTATGTCACTGAACATTCGCCCTTTGGCAGACCGTGTGGTCATCAAGCCGGCTGAGGCTGAAGAGAAAACAGCTTCTGGCCTTTATATTCCAGATACCGCGAAGGAAAAACCCCAACGTGGAACCGTTTTGGCAGTAGGTCCAGGCAAGAAAGATGAACCCACTACCGTCAAAGTCGGAGACACCGTGCTCTACGGAAAATACTCTGGCACTGAGATTCAAATCGAAGGTAACGATTACCTGATCATGAAGGAAAGCGACATCTTCGCTGTCGTCTGATCATTTTCTCAACACCCTTTTTTAAACTACAGGTTCATTTAGCTATCATTAAAAATGGCAAAGAATATCAATTTTAGCGGCGACGCACGTGCCAAACTGAAGGCAGGCGTGGACGCACTCGCCGACGCTGTCAAAGTGACACTCGGCCCCAAGGGCCGCAACGTCGTCATCGACAAAAAATTTGGCGCTCCAAACATCACCAAAGACGGTGTCACGGTCGCCAAGGAAATCGAACTCAAAGATCCGATTGAAAACATGGGCGCTCAGCTCGTGAAGGAAGTCGCTTCCAAAACCAATGACATCGCTGGCGACGGTACCACTACCGCCACTGTGCTCGCCCAAGCCATCGTGCGTGAAGGCTTCAAAAACGTCACTGCTGGTTCCAATCCCATGGAACTGAAAAAAGGCATCGATGAGGCTGTAAAAGTCGTCGTCGCTGGTCTCAAAAAATTGAGCCGTCCAGTCGGTGATTCCAAAGAAATCGCCCAAGTAGGCACGATCAGCGCCAACAACGACGAAGAAGTCGGTAAC
>JANORP010000210.1:0-11745 GCA_031415375.1 Bacteroidota bacterium
GCCGATGGGAGTTATAGGGAGCCCAAAGTCGGGTGTGGAGGCGAAAACAAAAACAACTTGCAGCGGGCCCGCTACAAAGACGAAGTCGATCATCTCGCGACCACCAACCACGTATTCCTAGGCCAAATCCTAGCGAAGACAGGGAAAACCGATTTTTGGGATGCCGACTTCAGGCAGTCGCGCATGAAGCAATATCAGGTCGAGCGCTTCCTCATGAACGCCGACGATGGCTGGGTCAATCGTCGCGGCCAATACTATCGTGGCGCTACCCAAGCCGAAGACGAAGAGGCCTGGGGCATCGCCTTTTTTGAATGGCTGCTCGCCAAGGACGATGTGATCAAGCAGAATTTTCTATTGATCCGCGAGGCTGTCAAGGATATCCCACACCAAGGTGACGATAGCAAAACCCAAAACATGCGGGCCGTTTCACGCATCTTGGGGGACGAATATGGGCCTTTTATGGACATCCGAATCAAAATCCACAACCAACCCGAGGCTACCGACATCAAAACCGTGCGCGATTTTCAGGTCAAGCACAAAGCCAAATTAAGCGCCGAGCAAAACAACCGCTTTGTCGAGCTACTGCGCGACATGGAGGCCGTCTTTGCCCCAGTGCAACTCAACTCTCTCAATAAATTTCTCGCCAAAATGCCGACCGAGTCGCCGTTGCGCAAGTCGATCGCACAATTTATCACTGCACAGGCTAAGACGCCCATTGGCACCGAGAGGGCTACGGCATTTGCAGAAATGATATGGAAGGTGCGCATCGGCATGTTGGATGAGACCAAGCCCAAGGCGCGATTGGCGCTCTTTGACATCAGCAGTAATCTTGAGAGCATCCTCTTCAAGGAGGCGGGCGCTTGGGATACCCATTCGCTCCAAGAGGAATGCGAAAAAATCTACGCCCTGAGCTGGGCAGCAGCAGGGGCGGGATTTCTGGAAAAGTGGGAGTGGGAGGGAACCTCGTTTCTCATCACCCCCAGCAAGAAACCTGAAATGAGCATGGCCGAATTGAACCGCTTTGTCGATGTCGCCCGTGGTCATGTCGAGTGGGGCACGGGGCAGTTTCGTGCAAATTATCAAGAGACGATGAACCTCATGGGCGGTTTTGAGCCTTTGGCTTTCGGTTTTGTCGATGACCACATCCGCTCCTCGGTCTTGTTGCACCTCGGCCAGAGTGTGGCCCGTCTGGGTGATTTTGTTGCCAAGGCAGCTGGCTTTTCCAATCAGGTCATGGACATCCCCGAGCAGAGCCGCCTGCGTGGCGTAAACCCCGGCTTTGCCAAAGGCGAACTCGTGATCGTGTCTGGCAATGAAAATGACGTGACAGTGAGCAACGACAAGATTTTTGCCTTCAATCGGCCACCAGCAGACCTCAAGCCATTGGCGGGCATCATGACCGTAACCGAGGGCAATATCGTCTCGCACGTACAATTGCTCGCGCGTAATCTCGGCATCCCAAACGCCGTGCTCAGTTTGCAAAACCTTGAGGCCTTGCAGCAATACAACGGCCAAATCGTGTTCCTTGCAGTCTCCAACAAAGGTACGGTCATCATGAAGTCTGCCGACAAGATGACCGACACAGAGAAACAGCTGTTTGAGGTCAAGAAGCGCAAAGAGGAAAAAATATCGGTACCGGTCGAGAAAATCAATCTTGCACAGCAAAAGGTCGTGAACCTGCGCGAACTCCGTACATCGGACTCAGGGAAACTATGTGGCCCAAAAGCAGCCAATCTGGGACAGCTCAAAAATCTTTTTCCAGACAATGTTGTAGAGGGTTTCGTGATCCCCTTTGGTATTTTCAGAGCCCACCTCGACCAGATCATTCCCAACGGGACAGAGTCCTATTGGCAATATGTGAACCGCATTTTCAAAACAGCAGAGGAGAAACGTGGTCAAGGCGCGTCGGAGCTTGAGGTCGAGTTCTATACCCTCAAGGAGTTGGAATCGTTGCGCGCCCTTATCAAGGCGATGCCGCTCTTGCCAGAGTTTGTACAAGACATGAAAGACTGTTTCAAAGATGTCTTGCACACAGAGATGGGCAAGGTGCCCGTATTCTTGCGCAGCGACACCAATATGGAAGATCTCAAGGACTTCACGGGTGCAGGTCTGAACCTCACACTGTTCAACGTCGTCGAGATCGAGAAGATCCTTCAAGGCATCAAAGACGTTTGGGCATCGCCCTACTCTGAGCGCAGCTATAAGTGGCGTCAAAAATATTTGAACGATCCGCAAAACGTGTTTCCTTCCATCTTGGTGATCCCCAGTGTCGATGTCGAGTACTCAGGCGTGATGGTGACCAAAGGCATCAAGACCGACAATGCCGAGGACATCACGATCGCCTTCAGCCGTGGTGCCGGCGGTGCAGTCGATGGGCAAGCAGCAGAATCATTTGTATTGCGCAGCAATGGTGGCACAACGCTTTTGTCGCCTGCGCGGGAACCCTATTGCAATAGCCTGCCGATCACAGGCGGCACCAAAAAGAAAATGGTCACTTTCGAAAAACCCATATTGAAAACCACCAACTTGAAGGCGTTGCGCCAGATCGCTGGCGAGATCAAGCAAAAAATGGCGACTGTGCCTGGCGTGGAAACCAAGGAGGGACCTTGGGACATCGAATTGGGTTTCAAGGACGACAAGCTCTGGCTGTTTCAGGTGCGGCCTTTTGTTGAGAATAAAAACGCCTTGGCTTCCGAATATTTGAAATCGATCACTCCAGTGATGCCTGAGGGCATGATGATACCTGTAGATACGCAGTTTTGACATGAAGACTACACTCAAAATCTCTGCCCTCCTTGGCTTTTTCCTCCTCTCTGGTTGGATGCAGCAGACCTTTGCCTACCCCATAGACGGCTACAAATACTCGGGGATAAGGCGCTTGGAGCGTCTTCAGGCTATCATGCGTGGTGAAATCAAGGAAAAATTGCCATTGCTCGGTCAGCAAAAATCGATCAATGATATCAAGCTAAACCTCCTTGGAGCGCGTGGTGACAGCTTGGCAACCTTGCCAGCAGTCGATTCCAACCTGCAAAAGGCTGTGAATGCACTGTTTGGAGGATTGTCATCGGCCTATTCGATTTGTGTTTTGGAGATATCGCCAGGCAAGCCGATTCGATTTGCCCAGCGCAAGGAAACTGCGGGCTATCAGCCGGGATCGGTCGGCAAGTTGGCAGTGCTTGCAGGACTCTTTTGCGAATTGCAGGAGATCTTTCCAGATTCTTTTGAGAAGCGTCTGGCGCTCATTCGTAGGAAAGTTGTGCGTGGTGGGCAATGGGCCATGTCAGACGAGCATACGATCCCCATTTATAACCCCGAGACCAAGAAATTTGTCAAGCGCACAGTGATCCCGAGTGACAGTTTTTCCGTGCTGGAATGGGCCGATCATATGGTCTCTGTGAGCAACAACGGCGCAGCTGCAGTTGTCTGGCGCGAAGCCATTCTCATGCATGTATTCGGCAAGGATTATCCTGCGCTCACGGATGCGCAAGGCAATGAATACTTTAGCAAGACCCCCAAAAGCGAACTCAGCGATATCGCAATCTCTGTCGTCAACGACCCCTTGCAAGACTTGGGCATCAGCCGCGAAGAGTGGCGTTTGGGCACGATCTTTACCCGTGGTGGCGGTTCTGTCGTGCCAGGCAAAGGTGGTAGTTCAGGCTGCCCGCTTGCACTCATGAAATATCTCGTGGCACTTGAGCGCGGCAAGATCGTGGATCCACAATCCAGCCTGGAGATCAAGCGCCTCATGTACAGCACCGATCGCCGCATTCGTTATGCGTCTTCCAAGGACCTCGCCAATGCAGCGGTGTATTTCAAGTCGGGCAGCCTCTACAAATGCAAGCCAGAGCCCAATTACACCTGCGCCAAATACAAAGGCAACGTGGAGAATTACATGAACTCTGTCGCGATCGTCGAGCATGGCGATAGCCTTGTCTATATGGTCACGCTCATGTCCAATGTCTTGCGCAAGAACTCTGGCACCGATCACATGATCATGGCCAGCAGGATCGAGAAGGTCATCCGCGAGGTAAGGTAGTCCCCAACCCCAAATTTGAGCACTGACCCCGCGGCCTCCGGCCGAAGGGCTATCGACCATTTGCCTCCGGCAAACGAAAATCTACTCGACTTGCCAGATGTCCCGACACGTCGTAGGTGCGAAAATTTAAGGTTTGGCACCGTCCCCAACAACCTTCGAGTCCGAGGCGTCTGATCGTCCCCTCGGTAAGGGGCCATCGAGGCCAAATGCTCCAAGCCAAAGGCAAAATCGCCAATAACAAGCCACTCTCCAAGGGTTCCCAATGGTCGTCCCAAACCCGATCAATTTCTAATCCCCACCAATATCCCTCACTGTGTCTTTTCCAGCGTCTTCACACGCATCACATCTTGTGTCGAGTAGCGCTTGATGAGTGGGAGGAACCGTGGGTCTTGGGATTGACCGAGGAGATAGAGCACCGCATAGCGGAGCTGCAGGTCTTTGTTGTCGAGCAGGGTTTGGTAGCAGGTGTATTCGTCGGGGATGTTGATGTCCAGATTTTCAATGGTCTCGGCGGTAATGCCGTCGAGAAGTGCTGTTTCCAAAACCGGAATCAGCACCTTTTTAAGGCTGGGATCGAGCAAGTTTTCGAGGAATTCAACTGCGTTGATGCGCAAATCAGGTTTGTTGCTTTGCAGACCCTCAAAAATTGGGAGGATGTCCTCCGTCGGATATTTCAATCCTAGCAACCTGAAAATGCGTTCGAGGTGACCATCCATGCGGTCCTCGAGCAATTGTACGAGATTTGCGCGGGCTTTTTCTTGGGCCGCCTCCTCGGGTGTGAGCACTTGCGCCTTCATCTCAGAGCCGATTTTGATTTGGGCATAGAGTACCGAGAGCGTACTTTGGTATAGCCGCACCTCCTCCAAGATACGTTGCATGATCGCCTTCTTTTGAAAGCGCAGATGCGGAAATTGGAGTTTCATATTGTTAAGCGAGCGCAAGGCCTGCAAGTGTACCGTGAGATCGTCATGGTCGAGCAGGTCTAGCATGCAATCGACGGCCGATTGGCTGTCGATGCGTTCCAGGACCGAGGGCACCAATCTGATGACCTCTACCCGCATGCTAGGCTGCTTGATGAGGGTATTGACGGGCTCAATGATGCCGTGCCCGAAATGCAAAAGCGCCTCACGTGCATGTGCAAAGTGCTGCTCATCGGGCAACATTTCCAATAGGGGCGGCAAAAAACTCAGGTGCAGCGAGTTGCCCGCTGCCTCGATCGCGGTTGTCACGACCTCAGGATCGCGATCATGGAATGCACTCTCGATCACAAACAAGAGCTTGGGACTGCCAGCATACCCGATCGCTTTGAGGAGGTCGCTGCGCATCACATGAAATTTCTCAGGATCGTCTTCCTGCGCGATCGCCTCCAGGCGTTCGTAGAGCCGTTGATCGAGCGAAAAACGCGCTTTCATGCCTGGATTGTCGCGGGTTTCCTTGGCGAGGCCCACCAATGCAGCCCCGCTCACATGGTAGTCCTCCTCGCGCAGGTAGCGTTCCATGCGCAAGTAGCGATCTTCGTGGCTGTGCTCGAGCAAATATTCAAATGCACCGATTTTTACGTTTTCATCCTCGTCTTGGATCATCGGCTCTACTTCCTCAATCAAAGGATCGTTTTTGTAGTGATAGAGCGATTTCAAGGCCTCGGCACGCACTGCTGCCGATGGATGGTGCAACAGGCTGCGGATGTGACCAAAGAGTTTCTTGTCTTGGATTTCGCGCACTTTGCCGAGCACAAAGATGATCTGCCCTTCATCTCCCGACTCCAAAACACGCATGAGACCGCCAAATACAGACTCATTGGCGGGCTCGACAACTGCAGGTGCCTTGGTTTCCTGCTGCTCATCCATGCGCATCTTGAAGGCCTTGATATACTCTCTGCGAATGAGGTAAGCAAAATACATCCAGACGCCGATCAAGGCGATGATCATGAGGCAGATCGCGCGGGTGCTCATGCCGAGCCATGTCGGGCTCACGATGAAAATCAAAATGAGTCCTGCCAAACCAGAGGCAAAACAGTCGATGAACACGTCGATAAAGGACTTCGTCCTGTTCTTGATGTCGATGGGGATCGGCAAAGCCAGCAACTCGGTTGCAGACTTGTTGATTGACTGCTTGAGGCTCCCATCGGCAATGCGGATCAGCACCGCAGCCCACAATGCTGGAAAAATAAAGAGCAATACAGCGCCAATTAAAATGCCTGCCGGCAACAGAAACAAGGATGTCCCTACGCCAAACACGCCCACGACCCGGTGGGTCATGAATAGCTGCAGCAGCAGGGAAATGATGCTCAGCGTTGAAAGCCAAAACCCGAAAAAGGCCGTGAGTTCCTCCGGATTCTTGATTGTCTCGTAGGCGACGGCTGTGTATTGGTACTCGACAAGTTTGGCGACGATCACGCTCACGCCAATGATGATCGCGAGATAGGTGAGGTGCCGTGATTGGAGAATCAATGAAATGGGGTGGTCTCGGCTACCCAATCGTTTCTTTTGCTGAATCGAGCCAGGAGCCTCGCTCACGCTGGAGCGCCAGATGCCACGCGTGATCGGGATGCACAGCGACAGTAGGCCAGCTGCAACAAAGAGCAGCGATTCACTCGTCATGAAGGTCGCGAGGGCTGAGGCCAAGTATCCGCCAAATATCCCACCCGCGATGGCGCCTGCCCCGATGAATCCAAACAGTCGCTTGGCCTCCCGGGCATTGAAGACGATGTTGGCGAGGATCCAAAACTGAGAGGTGCAGAGCAGGGCAAAGATCGTCATCCAAATGTAGAAGACATACACAGCCCAGCTAGTGAAGACATTGAACATGAGCAGGGTGCCGAGCACGCCCATGGTAGCGACCGAGCTCACGAGGGTGCCGACAATGATCTTGTTGAAGGCCACTCGACTCAGGATCCGGGTATAGACGGTGGATACAATGGCAGCAGGTATTGCAGCCAATACGAAGGCGAGTGGGAGGCTTTCTTTGCCGTAGGTGGTTACAAACAGAGCCTGCACAGTCGATTTCACGATGAGCAGGGTCGAGATGATAAAGAAGATATTGAGCTGCATCAGGAGCGCACGCTTGATCTCACCCTCGCGTAAGTCGAAGGTTTTTCGCAAAAAATAGCGCAATGCTTCTTGGTACAGCGTCATTGTTTGCGGGGCAGCTTGCCGATCGGTTTGTGGGTGTTTGTGGTCATGGCATCAGGCTCCTTGTATTCGCAATACATATTCGATCACGTTTACCAAGTCCCGCAAGATCTGCTCCCCATCGGGATCCTCTAGCAGTGCACACAAGATGTAGCGCCTGCGAGGTCCCCAAACAAGGATGGAGTCGCTGTGGAAATTTTCCCAAGAACCCGACTTCCGAAACATCTTCGCTTGCGGCGTCTTCTGATCCAAGGTATTTACGAACTTGTGGTGCAAAGCCGGATCGACCATGATGTCGAGCATTTGTTTGCTGCGGCGATAGTTCACAAGCTTACCGTTGATGAGCATATAGTAGTATTTGCAGACTGCATCGACAGAGGCAGCATGGCTCAGACCCTCTAGCGGATCTGGGTAGCGTCGCCCGTCTGCGGCATAGCGTTTGCCGACCCAAAGACCTCCGCCACAGGCGATGTCATACAGCTTGTATTTGGGGTTGCAAAGCACGCGCTCTATTTTCTCATAACCGACGCGATCGATGAGGCGTGTGCTCGCTTCATTGTCGCTCACGCTGATCATGAGCTTCATGTCGGTGAGAATCTCTTGGCTCTCGGGCAATTCTTTTTTGTCGATGGCGTCGATGACAGCGAGCAAAATTGCGATTTTGGGCAGGCTAGCCGCATACATCATTTCAGTACCGTTCACACGCGCATAGCGAATGTGGGCGCGGTCACGAAGATCGACGACGCCTACCGCCATCTTTTTCTCTGCGATCATTTGACGCCAGTGCTCATTGCGTTTGAGGCCGCGTTCCAGCTCGCCTTGCAAAGTGCGATCGACGAGGGAAAGCAGGGGCACCAAAGAATCGCCTGGGAGCGCATTGGTAAATGGGATGTCCCAATTGCTTTTGGTTTGCGCGGCGAGGTGCCCTGGGAGCACAAAAATAGCCGAAACAAGCATTGCGAGCAAGATTTGCAGGCAGTGATTGCGGCGAATAAAATGCTGTTTTGACATGCTTTACTGTTGAGCTGCCATCGACTTACGACTACGGCAGGACATTATTCCATATTACCCCGCTAATTTACGGATTTGTCACAATTGTAAGCGGAGAAATTAGCCTAGCCAGGGGCCAAAAAGAAGCTCCGAAATACCAAGTCCTTAATTTATCCAATGGGCAAGGCAAGTCTCCGAAAAGGCGATGAAGGAGGCAAGCTGTCAAATCGACTCAATTGCTAGCTGCCACCATCACTTTTTGCGTGGCGACGACGCCATTGGCTATGAGGCGCAGCACGTAGCAGCCGGCCACGAGTTGGTCGGTCGGCATCTGGATAGGATTGGCCCCAACGGCCAAGTCGGTCTCGAAGGCACGCACGGTACGGCCTTGTACATCGATCAGGTCGATCTGGGCTGTCTGAGCCCTGGTGCTACTGATTTCAAGCTGCAAATCGTGGCCAGCGACCAATGGACTTGGGTAGGCTTTGAGCGCGATCTCATTCAAAAGGGCATCGGTATGCAATTCGATGGTGCTTGTATATCCACCGCCGCCATTTTGGTCGATTTCCTTGATGCGGTAATAGTTCAGTTGCGTGGCTTTGAATTGCACATCGGTAAATCGGTACATCGCTGGTGTCGAGGGGCCACCTGCTGCGGTTACAGTCCCCACACGCTCAAAGTGTTGCAGGTCGCCGAGGCTGCGCTCCACCTCAAAGGATTGCGTGCCTTGCTCTGACCGGGTATCCCAAGTGAGCACAGCAGCTTCCTGTTGTACTTCGCCCGTAAATTCTCCCAGCTCCGCAGACAAGATGACCGTCGGCGTCACCGAGAAATCGTCGGCATAGGTATAATTCCAACCCCATCCAGATGCCTGCACCTGCACGCCCGTGGAGGCATCGTTCTTGAAATTGCCAATGGTCATGTATTGCATGCCAGCAGTGGCAACAAAACTGCCCGTGACCGGCAGCCAATTGACCCAGCTATTGATATAGTTACCGACCGGATTGGAAACTTGTGGAATCAAGGGGAGCGGTGTGCTGCTACCAGACCCAGAAACGATCGTGTTGCTGAAATAAAAGCCAAACCCATCTGTCGCCCAGCCCGAGCCGTCTGACAAAGTGAGGTAGGCCGTGGCGGTATAACTTGTGCCGGCGGTGAGGGGCGAGGTGAGTTGCACTTGCAAGTATTCGCGGAAATTGCCTGATCCAAAATGTGTCACAAAGCCGATATAGCCTTGGCCTGTGCGTGCCAGCTGACTACCGAAGATATTTACCGGCACCCCAAATGTAGAGTTGCCACAGACATGGTGGTAGTCGGGCGAACCACTATGTGAAGGCGGAAGAAACCAGTTGCCCACGATACTGAATACACCTGGCGAGGTGGGGCAGCCAGTATGTGTTTCAAAACTGGGATTGGGCACAAAATTTTGTGCGCTGATAGGACGGCAAGGCCCCAACAGGAAGAGCACGGCAAGGATGCTCAAAATGGAAGATTGACGGATGCTAGACATAGCTGCAATGTAAGAAAAATGTCGATATGGTGAGATAAATTATTGAGGTTGCGATTTTTCTTGAGCTACGTCCTGCTTTATCGTATGGGCTAGTCGTTAATGATTGATTTTTGGCGCTTGTGTAAGGCTTCTTCCTCATCCTTAAAATGAAGCCGCGTATGGGCTACCATAGAGCTGCTACAATGGGAATCATTATTTCCATGAAAGATAATGTCTGTTTTAGGAGGATTCGCTTCCGTTATTCGTTGCAAACAATGATCGATCCCATCGACCCCAATAAAAAAGCCAAGGGCGACCTACCCTTGGCTTTTCAATCAATTCATCGATGCCTTCGATTCAGTTTACTGAACTTGGCATTGATGAAACTTAGGAGATGCGCTCAAATACAAAGCGGAAGTGGTCAAACAGTTCGCGCTCAAAGCAGCGCCTGTTGGGGGCATATTTCAAGAAAGATGCCACATACCTGAATTCTTTGTCAAAGATGTATTTGGGCAACATGCGCAGGTAAAACCAATATTTTTTCCAGCCAAATGCCTTGTAGGCTTCTGTCCAGCGGCGATTGGTCTCTACATAGTCGAGGCGACCGCTGCTGTGCTCGATCACCTTGAAACGATGGGAGGCATATTGGATGATTTCCTCGTCCATGTACGGAAGCCAAGAGAGGGGGAATTGCTTCACCATCAAAGCCATGGTAAACTCGTCGCTGTCATCGGGTGCGTTGATGTCCCAGGTATCTCTGGGGATGATCTTGCGGCCAAAAGTCATCGTCTGCATGTAATGGCGACCGCCGATCGGGAGGAGATCGGCCACCATGTCAAACCAAGCGCGATAAACTTCTTCCTTTTTGCCCTCATTGAACTCCTCATAACTGAGCACGTGGTCAAAGCTGCCCGAGGCGACGACTGCGTCAAAGGTGCCAAAGTCTGCTGGCTTCACTTCGCGCATGTCTCGGTGATAGACATTGAGGCCGGTCTCTTTGCAGTGCTTGAACTGGCCCTCGGCGAGGACGACTCCAGTTTCCTTGACCTTGTATTTGGTTTTGAGGTATTGCAAGATGCCACCCCAACCACAGCCCAGGTCGAGCACTTTGCTGCCCTCATGCAAGTTGCACATCTTGGCGATGTAGTCGCATTTGGCATTCTGCCCTTCTTGCATGCTCATGGAAAAGTCGCCCATGAACCTTGCATTGCTAAAGTGTGCATTTTTGCCAAGGCTCAATTGGAAGATCTTGTCTGGCATCGTGTAGCAAAAATCCAACTCTTCTTGCTTCGTCTTGACGTAGTGAACACCTGGGCTTTTGCCAGTGTCGTCAGTTGGGATCAAAACAGTTTCTGTTTCAGCCATTTTCTTTTAAAGGGTTGATACTCGCTCTTTATTGACCCAAAGTGGGCCGCATCATCGGGCCAAATTAGGGAAAATTTGAATGAGGTCGATAATCTCTGGAAGAATTGTAACCGCGGCCGCAACAAGAGATTTGCGCAAAGGGTTTAAAATAAGACATATTCAAGCATTTTGGATATCCTTAGATTTAATAGGATTGCACACTTGGAAAGCTGAAGCAATCGGGTCTCAAGGTTTGTCTTGTAGTAGCATCAAGGGAAACAAACAGCTTGGCTATACCAGCAGGGCGATCGCATGAAACCAAAGAAACCGGAAAATCCATCACCCGGGATCTTCGGGTTCCTCCTCAGCCTCCATGAGTTCGATGATCAGGAGCAAGATTGGGATGATGGCGGCGTTTGAATCGATTTCCTGCATCAGGACGTCCAGTAGCAGTTCGGCTTGCGCCTTGAGGTACTTCAATTTTTCGTTTCGCGGGTATTTTTCTGGTGGATGCATTTTTCCGCTCGCCCCGGGGATGTTGTCCGGTGGCTGAGCGGGGCGAGTCATTGGGTGCTTTTCGGGGGTAGGCCTAAAAAATTGGGGCATCGTCCGTCATCCGCCTGGCCATCCCTATTTTCCGGCGGATGATGGACCTCATGCCACCATTTTTTTGGTTTGCCCCCGAAAAGTGCCCTAGATTTGCCTTGATCAGCTATTGGACAATATCCTTGGGGCGAATCTGGCAAGGCTTTCAC
>JANORP010000211.1:0-26151 GCA_031415375.1 Bacteroidota bacterium
GCCATCGGGCAACTTTGCAAAATGATCGCCTGCAAGTCCTGTGTCGTAGCTGTGATAGCCAGGCTCGACCTTGATGCCAGGATCGACGATGAGCACAAGCTTAAAACCTAGTGCTGAGAGTTGAGCGCTCAGTTGTTTGGGATTCCGGAAATGGTCCTTGTGCCAGGTAAACACCTTGAAGGCATCCATGTAGTGAATGTCGAGGTAAAGCACATCGGCAGGAATATTTTTTTCCCTGAAGGTCTGCGCAATGCGCAACACCTCGGCATCGGGATAGTAGCTGTAACGACATTGTTGGAAACCGAGTGCCCACTTGGGTGGCAGAGGCATTTTGCCTGTGAGGCCAGCATAGGACTGCAAGATTTCGGCGATGGTAGGGTAATGGATCAGGAAATAATCCATTTGCCCATCCTCTACCGCATACCAAGCAAAGCGGTCGCTCGACGCACCAAAGTTGAAGGTACTCTTGTAGGAATTGTTGAGGAAGAAACCATAAGCACCCTGTGAATGAACACCTAAGAAGAAAGGAATCGAGGCATACAATGGATCGGAATCGGGTCCATACCCAAACTGGTCCGTATTCCAGTTCACATAGGCGCGACCGCGCTTGTCGAGCGGCCCAGTTTTTTCGCCCAGCCCCAAAAACCGCTCGCCTTGCTGCAAGCGCTTATACACTGTCACCTCTTGCCCTAGCCAATTCACACCAAAGGTGTCATCTTCCTGGATCACCTGCCCCTCAGCACCGAGGAGACAGACCCGCAATGGCGACTTGTGGACCTCGACCTGCACTTGCGCTGTGCAGAGTCGAATGCGATCGGACTCTACCGCAACCGTGCAAGCGACCTCCGAAGGAGCGCCCACGACGGCATAGGAAAAATCATCGTGCTGCTCATCTGCCCGACCAGCACGCACACGCACCAAGCCTTGGTCCCATACATCGAGACGCAACCAGCCATTGTCGGCTGTGATGAGGATTCCTTGTGGCATTTCGAGACAGGAAATGAAGCTTCCTAGACCGATGCTTTTGCGGTGTCTCGACGATTTTTTTTGGCTCATGCCGAAAATTAAGCTGTTTGGAGGCAAAAATGAAAACGAAAATCCTTCCAAAGCTTCAATTCACTTGCGCAAGCGTGAATTTCAGGTGGTAATTGACGAGTCCTTGGACGGGCTTTTTCACGACATGCCCCACTTGGATGCCGAATTCGGCGGCCGCTGTGCGCAATTGATCCTCAAAATAGTAGGCGATCGATCCTACAAAATCTACCGGCACCAACTTATGGTTGGCGAAGCAGGTCACGTGGATGTCCAAAAACTTGCGCATCCCTTCTTGAATGATCCCTTGGATATAAGACTCATCGCGATGGTCTGAGCAAAACTTGGACAGCGAAGCCAAATAGACATTGGCATTGGGTTCGGTATAGACCTTCTCCACCATCGTCTTCATATTCATATTGTATTTCACGCCAAACTGGGCAGCGAGGTGTACAGGCATGCGCTTGTAAAAGAAATCTGCGAGCAATCGCTTGCCATAAAAGCTGCCACCGCCCTCGTCACCGAGGATGTAGGCCAGGGCCGGCACCTCTTCATAGATGGCTTCGCCATCAAAAAAGCAGCTGTTGGAACCCGTACCCAAGATACATGCGATGTGTGGCACTCCATCGTAAGTCGCCAATGCGGCGGCATCAAGATCGTGGCCCACATGGATTTTGGCACTGGGAAAGACCAGCTTGAGGCCATTGCGTACGACCGCTTTGAGCTCTAGGCTCGATGCACCAGCACCGTAGAAGTAGATCTGCACCACTTGATCGGCATAGGCCATCAAGTCCAAACGTTGTTTCATCGTGGCCTCGATGGTGGCTGCATCGTGAAAATAGGGATTGAATCCCATCGTCGAGCATTCCAATATGGTTTTGTCGCCTTGAAGCAACATCCAATCACATTTCGTCGAACCGCTATCAGCTATCAGTATCATAATCGTAGTCAAAAAATCAAATGGAGAGAATCTGGGCAATGCGCAAGAGGTCTTCGTCAAGTTCTTGCCCCTTTTCTATGGCGTCTTTAAAAGGTGTATAGACGACCTTGTTGTTGACAATGCCAGCCATGACGTTGCGCTTACCTTCCAACAGGCCCTCGACAGCCGCCACACCGAGGCGACTAGAGAGTACCCGGTCCAGGCAACTAGGGCTGCCACCGCGTTGTATGTGTCCCAAGATCGTGACCTTGGTATCGTAGTAGTTGAGTCGCTTGTTCACTTCGTCGGCGATCTTATAGGTGCGACCGCCCTCCCCTGCCTCAGCCACAATCACGAGGCTAAACGACTTGCTGCTTTTCCAATTGCGGTCTAGTACGCGCACAAGGTCTTCAATCGATGCCTCCCGCTCAGGAATCACCAAGGCCTCAGCCCCTGCCGCCAGACCGCTGCGCAAGGCAATGAAACCCGAGTCGCGCCCCATCACCTCGATGAAAAACAAGCGGCCATGGGAGGCTGCTGTGTCCCTGATCTGATCGATCGCTTGCACGACTGTGTTGGTAGCGGTGTCAAAGCCGATCGTGTAATCGGTCCCAAAAAGGTCATTGTCGATCGTTGCAGGAATGCCGATGATCGGCACGCCAAATTCCTCATAGAAAAGATGGGCACCGGTGAATGTGCCGTTTCCACCGATCACAACGAGCGCATCGATGCCCTTTTCCTTGAGATTCTGCCAGGCTTGCTGCCTTCCCTCCCGGGTTTTGAACTCATCGCAGCGTGCACTCTTCAACATGGTGCCTCCGCGATGAATGATATTGCCCACCGACCGTGGCGGCATATCTGAATAGTGGCCATTGATGAGACCATAATAGCCCATCATCACACCCACGACGTCCTTGTGGTAGTATGCGCTGGCACGCACGACCGAGCGAATGCAAGCATTCATGCCCGGCGCATCACCGCCAGAAGTCAACACCCCTATTTTTTCTATCTCCAGACCCATCGCATTCATAATGACCATTCACAAATCGGCATTCAAGTTAGTGTCATAATGACACTAATGCAAACAATTATTCGTAAAGGACGGAATAATTTTGTTTTTTTGGCCTCTGCATAATGCAAGTAGCGCTTTAGAATATTAACGAATGCCAGCATTTTCACCCGCCAACGGTAACCTCAATCCCCATATTTCTGTGGACTGCGTAATCTTTGGCTTCGATTTTGAAGAATTGAAGGTCTTGCTTATCGAGCGTGGACTACCCGATGGCCAAGAGGCTGGCAGTAGCCAACCGGTACTCATGCTGCCTGGTGATTTGATCTATGACAATGAGAACCTCGACCAAAGCGCAATGCGTGTGCTCAAGGCGCTCACTAGCCTTGAAAATATCTTTTTGGAGCAATTCTCGGCCTTTGGCGAACCCTCACGTGTGCGCAAAGAGGAAGACATTGCATGGTTGCGCTCGATGCGCGCCGACCCAGATGCACGCGTGATCACTGTCGGTTATTACTCCCTCGTACGCTTGGATAAGTTCAAGCCTGCACCAGCCTATTATGCCCGCAGCGCTGACTGGTACCCCGTCTCCGAAGTCCAAGGCTTGGCATTTGACCATGACCAAATTTTGGACAACGCGCTCGCTAGGCTCAAATACAAGGCACGTGTGGAGCCGATCGGATTTGAATTGCTTCCCCAAAAATTTACCTTGGGAAATTTGCAGAAGCTGTATGAGGCGATTTTGGGATCAACCCTTGACAAGCGCAATTTTAGGCGCAAGATTTTGAGCAGAGGTATTTTGATCGAATTGGATGAAAAGCAGCAAGGCGTACCTCATAAACCCGCCAAGCTTTACCAATTCAACAGCGCCCAATATGACAAACTCAAAGGCAACTCCTTTGACTTCCTGCTCTGAGGTGGCCCACGGAATTTTTTCAATGTGTTCATTAGTGCAGCCGCACCAACTTACCCCGCGCCACCAGCTCACCCGAGGTGACCGAGTAGAGATAAGTGCCAGCGGCAGCGACTCCATGCGCTGAAGTCGATCCATCCCATAGCAGGGTATGCTCCCCTGCTGCGACCCTTGGATTGTAAGTCATATAAACTACATTCCCCATCAAATCACTTACCGTGAATCGCAGGTTGCCCCGCGCTGGCAAGGTGAAGGAAAGGCTGGTCTCGCCCATGAAAGGATTGGGGGACACTTGGACCGCCAATGCATTCCGTTGATCTGCATCGATGATACCCACGGGCGGCAAGGTAATCGACAAATCTGGTTTGGGTAGGCGCACATCCGTGAAGATGCGGAAATCGCCAGGCGTCAGGTTGATGGTCATCGCCATGTCTGTGACCTCCAAACTGTCGCCCGACATGTAGTTGTACCAGCGACCTGTGTGCTGAAAGCCCGTATAGGTATCTTGGTTGTACACATCAAAGTTTCCTATCACCGTGACATTCATCGCGGTACTGTTGACGTGAATTTGTTTCTGCTTCCCCCAAGCCGAGATGTCGTAGCTGCTGCTCCTGAAGGCTTCTGGATGCTTGGTCTTGAGATTGACAATCGCTGCATATTTTTTGTACAACAATTGGCGAGGGCCATTTTGTAGATAACTCCAGCGAATCGGCTTAGGGCATGTGCGGCAGGGTACGTCGATGCTCACATCATAGCCGAGTTCCTGGAATTGCCACATCATCTTGGGACCTGGGATCGTCGCCCAAAAGGCTGCAATGGCTGCCATGCGCTTGAGGGCCACAATGGTATCACGACAGTCGTGTGCGGGGTTCAGGCCATTGCCAAAAGTATAGTTTTTGTACATGGTGCGCTCCTCGTCATGGCTCTCGACAAAGCCGACCAAGTTGTGGTAAGACCAGCCTTTGGCTTGGTAGGACATGAGGCCACTGAAGTCAGAGGCCTGTTCAAAGCCCATGGCTGCCTGGTAATAGGGCTCAGAGGCCTTGCCCCAGAGCATGATCCCATGGTTTGCAAGCACGGTTTCCTCATCGTTGTTGGCGAAGTGCTCGATGATGAAATACTTGTTGTAGTTATTGGCCCAAAAATGCGAGGCCATGCGCGTGAGATAGTTGATGCGGTCTTGGTCATAGATACTCCAATCGCCGATGTTGCTCGTGGACCGATTCGTAAATCCTTTGGATAAGTCTAGCCTAAAGCCATCGACACGGTACTCTTGCGCCCAATAGCTGAGTACGCTGTCAAAAAACGTCTGCGTATATGCACTGGCGTGGTTGAAGTCATATCCCAAGCCCAATGGGTGTGGAGACGCAACGTTGAGCCAGGGATTGTTGGTTGCGACAAGACCAGTGCCACGGTCTTGGTAGAGACGCACAAGCGGGCATTGCCCAAATGCATGGTTGAAAACGGCATCCAGTACCACGGCGATACCACGCGCATGGCAGGCATCGATGAATTCCTTGAGTCGATTTTCGGTGCCGTAGTATTTGTCTGGGGCGAAGTAATAGGCGGGCCCATAACCCCAGCTCTGATTGCCATCAAACTCATTGACAGGCATGAGCTCGATGCAATTGATGCCCAGTTTTTCAAGGTAGTCGAGGGTGTCGATGAGGGTGCCGTAGTCATGGCGCAGCACAAAGTCTCTTACCAGCAACTCGTAGATCACGAGGTCACGGTTGTCGGGACGCTGGTAATTGTTGATCTGCCAGTTGTATTCCGGTTTATTGGTTTGGAGAATGGTCACCAGCTCGCTGGTGAGGCCCACGGGATAACGGATCAGGTTTGGATAGACAAAATTGTTGACCCCATTGTCATTCCATTGATCGAGGACTTTCTCTGCGTAGGGATCGCCGATTTTGACTGCGTGATCGACAAAGTATTGGAAGCGATACTCCTGCCCCGGCGTGAGGCCACTGATCTCCAGCCAATAGCGTAGGCCGTCGGGCGTGCGTTTCATCAAATAAGAAGGATCCATCTGCCAATCGTTGAAGTCCCCGATCACATAACCAAAGGTTTTTTGGGGTGCCAGCAGTACGAGGCCCACGGTGGTGGCATCGACATAGTTGATGCCATCACGGTAGCCCGAGGGCATATTTGCGACGGTGATCGGTGGTTGTACGATATAGGCCACAGTATCACGCACTGTGACAAGCCCATTGTCTGCCGTGAAACTCAGGTCGTGGCGGCCATAACTGCCGGCTGCGATTGTCGTGTTGAATTGGCTCACCAATCCCGATGATTGCGCGATCGGAATGCCATCCTTGAAAATCGTGATGAGTGCAGGCGCATTCGCTTGCACATCCACCGCGAGTACATCGTTGAGCGCCAATATCTGGGGACGCTCCATGGGCTTGGCAAATATTGCTGCGAAATTGCTGTCGGGAAAAATGGGAATGTAGATGTCGGTGCCATCGCCATTCTTGCCCGCCAATGTGCTCGCTTGGTTGCGAAACACCAGCGCGATCGCGCGGACTTCCTCCGTCAAGGACAATCCGTAAAAAGACCTTGGCACAAAGCCAATGCGATGACGATTGTTGCCGAGGGAGGTCATGACAATGGTCGAGTCATAGCCGGAACCCCACTCGCTCACCCTGTGCTGCCAATCGCCGATGTCGGTGCTGTATTTGTTGATGACACCTGTATGCGCAAATACGGGGGTCACTCCCACCAACGCTGCATTGCCCAAGCTCGCGTCAAAGGTGATCACGACACTGTCGTCGATCGTCGGGTGGGCAGGCGCCCATGTGACCACCTGTGCAGGGAGAGCACCTACTAGCAACGCAAACAGCAAGAAGGCTACAACGATTGATTTCATATCTGCCAAGAAGTTTCAAATTTGAAAAAAGGCGTCCTCCGCGTCGTTGTGAGACCGAAGGACGCCTTTGGATGCTGCTTCGGTTCAATGCATGAAGAGCACTTTTTCAGTGGCGATCAGCTTGTCGCCATCGGTCATCACCATGTAATAAAGTCCATCGGCTACAATCTGGTCAGCAGCATTGCGGCCATTCCAGGTAAGGCGATGTGCGCCTGGCACTTGGCTCCCACTCGCTAGGCAAATGACTTCTTGGCCCTGGCCAGAGTAGATGCGCACGCCAAATTGAGTGGCTTTCTTGTGCAAAGCATAATCGATTGTGACCTGATCGCGAAAGGGATTGGGGCTCACAAGCAAGCCACCAAGGTAACTTGGCTCCTTCACGCCTGCCAAGACCGTGCGCTCTACAGTCACAGGTGCAAAAGGCAAATTGTCGCAGCCGACAACCGTGGGCGTACTGGTATTTAGGCCCTTGATGAAAATGTCACTACAAGCATTGTCCTTGCCAGTAAATGTGCCATCGGTATCGCGAAAGACCAAGCCGATCGTGTAGGGTGTGGCACCCGGCTGATTGTAATAGGTCGTCGGGATCATCGTGATGCTCCATTTGTTGTTGCCTTCATAGGTCATGAGTCCCACACCATCGTCGAGGCCCCAGTTGCCAATGACTGTCTGCCAGATGTTGGAACCTTGATGGCAGATGGAATCGAAGCAAAACGCTGGTGTCGAGGCACACAAGCCCGAATGCAGATAGACCTTGTTGTTGGCGACCGCACCCTGATTGAGCCAGCAATCTGGGTTTTGCATGGCGGTCACATCGACCGTGATTTTTACTTGGATCGATTGGGCTTGCACCTGCGTGCCAATCCAAGCTCCCAAAAGAAGCGTGAGTAGAAGTATTTTTCTCATAGTACCTGCGATTATAGCGTGAACGAAACGAATCAATTTTAACCTATAGTTTCACAAAAGACCGTACCAGCGATTTTCCATCAGCCAAGATTAGCATCTGGTAAATGCCTACTGGCAAGGGTTGAATATCGAATTCTTTTCTGAAAACTCCACCGACTCTGCCTTCATCCCCCTGGTCGGCAACTTTGCCTGTCGCGTCGATGAGCTGCCATTGCAATGAAATGCCCTTTTTGAGTTTCAAGTCTAGGTTCAATTGACGACTTGCAGGGTTGGGGTACAGCTCAAAATCGGCTATGCTCGCCTCAGGGAAACCAATTTCACCAACAAAAAATGTCTGCGAAATGGTGTCTGATCCGCATTCATTGGTCACAATCAGCGTCGCTGTAAACGTGCCCATCATCGGATAGGTATAGGAAGTGGTACCTGGCGTCGTGGCATCGATGAGGCCATCACTGTCAAAATCCCACTGATAAGTGAGCCCCCCGCTGCTCTGATCGACAAACAGCACATCGAAAAGGCCGATACTGGGAAAGAACCCAGCCACTGGCGTGGTTGCCGCTGGCACATTGACCACATCGATGCCAGAGCAGCCCGCAGCATTGGTGACGGTCACCGTGATGAGTCCAGGCGTGGCAAGGGTAATGGTTTGGGTGAATGCGCCAGTGCTCCAGGCGTAACTTGCAAAGCCTGCCCCAGCATCGAGCACGACGGCATTGCCGTCGCAGATGGCGGGCTGCCCAAGATCGACGAGCGGTATGGCCCCGAGCGTCACGACAATCGTATCGCTTGCCATGCATCCGCCCGTGTCGGTCATCTGCACCCAATATGTCCCTGTAGCCGTCACATTGAGGCTGCTACCACTGGAGCCATCGCTCCAATGCAAGCTGTCCAATGCATCACGCTTCCAGCTCAATAGCACTCCGCCAAATGCTGATGTCGGTGGATTCTGTGCCATGTCTGCAAAAATGTCATTCCCAGAGCCGTCCTTGCCCGTCGCACTGCCATCGGCATTGCGAAAGACCATGAAGAGTCCATTTGGGGTCACGTTGGCGGGGAAGCTGTAGTAGAGATGCGGCACGAGGCGAATGCGCCAGCGATTGCTGCCCAAACTGGTCATTTGGCCGATGCCGTCGTCTTGCCCCCAATTGCCGACGGGGTTTTGCCATCCACCAAATGGCACCATTTCAGCTGCGCTGTGCAGATAGACCTTGGTCGCACCGACCAAACCTGATTGCCCCTGCGTGGCATCATAAATGATCTCCAGGGAATCCTCAAACACAGCGACCGATAGGCCAGGCTGCAAGACATAGTTCGCAGCGCACACAGCAGTATCGGCCCCGAGGCCCACAGCACAGGGCTGCGCCCAGAGCTGTCCAAGGCCCACAAGCAGCAAAACGAGCAACAACTTTGTACACCGGATGGTCACCATAGCCTTAAATATGTGTCATTCTGACACTAAGGCAAGTTAGCAACTTTTTTGAAAAGGAAAAAATGGAGGTTGTGGGGCCGTCGAATATCGATAGCAATGGCAAGACGACGCCAGGAGAGCAAGCCCTACTGCCACCCAAACCCCTCAAATCACAAGGGACAGCCCTGTAATAGCGCTGTCCCTCGTCTGTGATCCACCCGTATTTCAGGAGCGGAAGATTGCCAATTCCGATGCTCCTGAAGTGCGCGCGGTTATTGTTTCGGATCGTAGGCCTTGCTGTCTTTGTTCAGCACGCTCCTACGGATGCCATAGGCGAAATAAATCACCATGCCCGCTGCCATCCAGACGCCGAGGCGTAACCAGTTGGTCCAGCCCAAGCCAAAAATCATGGCGCCGCAGACAAGAATTCCCAAGATTGGTACCAGTGGCACCAATGGCGTCTTGAATTGGCGAGGTAGGTCTGGGCGCTTCACGCGCAAGATCCATACGCCTGCGCAGACCAGCATGAACGCAAACAGCGTGCCGATCGAGGTCATGTCACCGACGATGTCACCTGGTACAAATGTTGCGAATGCACCCACAAAGCCCATGAAGATCAAGTTGCTCTTGGCGGGCGTGCGGAATTTTGGATGAATGTCGGAGAATACCTTGGGAACCAGACCGTCACGGCTCATGGTGTAAAACACGCGGCTTTGGCCCATGAGCATCACCAAAATCACCGAGCTGAAACCCGCGAGGATGGCCACTGTCACCAGCTTGCCCAGCCACGAATATTCCGTCATGTATTTTTGGATCACAAAGGTCACCGAAGCCTCTTTGCCCGTGGTTCGGAAATCCTCTATGGTTCCCACCCCAGTCAAGACGTAGGAAAAGAGCACATAGAGGATGGTGCAAATCACCAAGGAACCCAAAATACCGATCGGCATGTCACGCCGAGGATTTTTGGCCTCCTGCGCCGCAGTTGAGACGGCATCAAACCCAATAAAGGCAAAAAACACCACACCTGCAGCGCCCAAGATACCCATGATGCCGCCATAATTGTGGTCCACACCTTGATCATCGGTAAAGATGGTCGGTTCGGGGATCATCGGTACGTGGTTGGCAGGGACGATGTAGGACCAGCCCAAGATGATGAAAAGGATCACAATAGAGACTTTGGTGATCACAATCAGGTTATTGACCAATGCCGAACCCGAGGTCCCACGTATGAGCAGCAAGGTGAGGACGATCACGATGAACAAAGCTGGCAGGTTCATAAGGCCATGCGCGCCAGCGACGCCGCCTACATCAGGGAGTGACTCAAAAGGCGAGTGACTCCACTGATAGGGCACGACCCAGTCGGGGCCTATATAGGCCAAGAGTTTATTCAAATATTCGCTCCAGGCGATGCTCACCGTTGCTGCACCGATGGCATACTCCAAGACCAAGTCCCAGCCGATGATCCAAGCGACCATTTCGCCGATCGTGGCATAGCTGTAGGTGTAGGCACTGCCCGCAATTGGGATCATCGATGCAAACTCTGCGTAGCAGAGGCCCGCCAAGGCGCAGCCGATGGCCGCAACGATGAATGCAATTGTGACTGAGGGACCAGCATTGTTGGCGGCAGCAGCTGCGGTGCGCACAAACAAGCCCGCCCCGATGATCGCGCCGATGCCCAAGCCGATCAGCGCCGATGCAGACAATGTCCGCTTGAGTCCTTTTTCGCTTTCCTCGGCATCGGCCATGAGGTGATCGAGCGATTTTTTTCTCCAGAGTTGCGACATACTGTTGAAGCTGTTTCTATCAAACGGTGATTAAGCTATTGAAAATCAGCAGATCATATCTTAATCTAAATTCAGATACCATCTGCCCTACCCCAAACATAGCCAAAATCATTTTTCTATCCAATCATGGTCATTTTTTACAGCCTCACTTTTGTTGTGGAAAACAAAAAGGGCAGGAAAATCTCTTGCGATCTTCCTGCCCCAAATGGCTGCAAAATGAACAGCCTTATTTCAGGACTGTCACGGTCATCTTGATCTCCTTGACGGGTGCATCACCCGCCTGTGTCTGAACCTTGCCCATTTCATTGACGATCTCCATGCCGCCCACGACCTCTCCAAATACCGTATAGGTACCGTCCAAAAATGGCGCGCCACCCGATGAACGGTATTTTTCACGCATTTCAGGCGTGAACTTGACGATGGGCCATTCCTTGCGGTAAGCGCCATACTCGCTTTTGATCCGGGCATCCACGGTCTGAAAGGAGTCTGGATTGCTCGCTTGCAAGGCTTGCAGATCGACCAGGCGCACCCAACCATTTTTGGGGTCGGCCTGCCACTGTGTGGAGGCATAGGAATCGATCATCATGCCCGTCTGCTGTTCGATTTGATCCAGCTCCGCATCCGTCCATTTTTTGCCGGTCACGATGTAAAACTGGCTGCCCGATGATTCCCAAGTGGGATTGGCGGCATCGGGTGTGCGCGCGGCAGCGAGTGCGCCAGCCTTGTGATAATGTTGGGGCACAATCTCGCGTTTGAGGGTATAACCTGGGCCACCTTGGCCAGCGGGGCCACTGTTGTCTTTGGTATTGGGGTCGCCACCTTGGATCATAAACTCCTTCATCACACGGTGAAAGGTGGAGCCGTCAAAAAAGCCTTCCTTGGCGAGTTTCAGGAAATTTCCCTTGTGCTCAGGCGTGTCGTCGTAGAGATCGACATATACGTCGCCATAGTCGGTGCTGATTTTGACGTCGGCATTGGGGGGCGTGCTTTCGCAACCTGCCATGGCGCAAGCGGCGCCAAGCATGAGGGTCGCAAAAAAAATATTTCTGATCATTTTCCTTGAAATTAGCGTGGTGCCTTGCGGCGATTATTTCACTTTCTTCTTCTTGGGCAATTTTGTCTTGGCCTCCATCGTCATCATGATCTCAACCTTGGGCCGATCGCCGGGCCGCTTCTCGACGGCAGCGATCTTGTCGATCACGTCCAAACCCGTGACGACTTCTCCAAAAACCGTGTATTGCTGGTCCAACCATGGTGAACCGCCGATGGTCACATAAGCCTCGCGTGCCTCGGGCGAAAATTTGAAGTCGTTCCCCAATACGCCTTTCAACTGCGCCTCAGCACGGTCGATGTCGGGCATCGACATAGGTTTGCCTTGCACCAGATAAAATTGCGAACCGCTGCTCTCGCGCTTGGGATTGCCCTGGTCACCCATGCGTGCAGCTGCCAAGGCTCCTTTTTTGTGGAAATGTTGGGGCAAGATTTCGGCAGTAAGGGTATAGCCGGGGCCACCTGTGCCTGCCATTGCCGCTTTGGACGGATCTTTGCTCAGTGGATCGCCGCCTTGAATCATAAAATCCTTGATGACCCTGTGAAACAGCGTGCTGTCATAGAAATGGGCATGCGCCAATTTCAAGAAATTCTCACGATGGATCGGCGTGTCTTCATACAGCTTGATCGAAATGTCGCCCATGCTGGTATGAATGATCACATCGGGCTTGACTTTGGGCACCTTTTTGGGCTTTTCCGTTTTTCCCGCGAATGACATGGTGGGCACGATCAACAGCGCGAGCAAAAGCATGCCCAATTGGCGAAACTGATTTTTCATCTTAAATCTCATAGATATCTGCAAAATAATCAACGATATAGGACTTAAGGAATACTTCCTGTGAAAAAATATCTACGTGCGGCAGGGGCTTCAACTGATTCCAATGTGGCCAACCTTCCTGATCGAGGTGGCTCACTTCAAAATAGCCGCCTTTGGCCAAGACAGCACAGGTTGCGATGTGCATTAAATCGACCTTTTGCTCCTTGGTAAAGTCACTCGGCATCTCGCCCAGCTCACGCACGCCTATCAAAAACAAAATGCCTTCGATGTCTGGCTTTCTCCCAAACCGCTCCTTGATGATTTCGCTGAGTTTACCCCAGCGTTCCTGCAAGCGGTTGATATCTTCGGTTTCTTCACTCATTGACTTTGGATAATTCCTTTACAAATGCCTCCAATTCCCGCAACAATTGCAGCAGCGCCTTGATGCCGCCAGGCAACTTTACCTCCAAGGAGAGGTATTTTGGACTTTCTTTGAACCGCGCCCGCTTAGAATTGCTCTGTGTCCAAGAAAGAATGATGGGAAAGAGGGCTGATGAATAATAAGCGCTTTTCTTGTCTTGCGGGAAATACAAGCGTGCAAGTTCGTCTTTCAAGACGACCTTTTCAAATCCGAGTTTACGACCCACGCGCCTGATGCGCACCGTATCAAACAGCCCTAGCACCTCCTCAGGCAGCGGTCCAAAGCGGTCGATGAGTTGCCGTTGTATTTCGCGGGTCTCTTCCTCATTGGCTGAGGCAGCAATCTTGTTGTAAAAGTTCAAGCGCTCAGAGACGATCGGCAGATAACTTTCAGGAATGAGGATGTTGAGGTCGATCTCGACCTGCGTATCCTCTACAAAGGACTTGTCGTTCTTTTTGCGCTTGATTTCCTCCTTGAACAGGTCCCCAAATTGATCCTCTTTGAGTTCCTCGATGGCCTCTACCAAGATTTTTTGATACATGTCATAGCCGATCTCATTGATGAAACCGCTCTGCTCGCCACCGAGCATGTCACCTGCACCCCTGATATCGAGGTCACGCAAGGCGATGTGGAAGCCACTTCCCAAGTCGCTGAATTCCTCGATGGCTTTGAGGCGCTTGCGCGCATCGCGGCTCAGAAGGCTATCATGTGGCGCAAAGAGGTAACAAAAAGCCTTGCGATTGCTGCGCCCTACCCTACCGCGCATTTGGTGCAGGTCGCTGAGGCCATAGTTGTGGGCCTCGTTGATCATGATGGTGTTAGCGTTGGGGATGTCGAGGCCCGACTCGATGATCGTGGTGCAACAGAGCACGTCATACTCACCTTCGATGAAGTCGGCCATGATCTTCTCGATCTTCTCGGCGCTCAATTGGCCGTGGGCGATGCCCACGCGGGCGTCTGGAACGAGTTTTTTGATCATGGACGCCATTTCGTCGAGGTCGGCGACCTTGTTGTGTACAAAAAAGGCCTGCCCACCCCGCTTCATCTCGTAAGCGACGGCATCGCGGATCACGCTTTGGTCCCAGCCTCCCACAACGGTCTCTACAGGCTGCCTGTTGGGCGGGGGCGTCGAGAGCACGCTCATGTCGCGCACACCCATGAGCGAAAACTGCAAGGTACGTGGGATCGGTGTGGCAGTGAGCGTGAGCGTATCGACGTTCACGCGCATGAGCTTCAGCTTATCCTTGGTCCCCACGCCAAACTTTTGCTCTTCATCGATGATGAGCAATCCCAAATCCTTGAATTGCACGTCTTTGCTCACGACACGGTGCGTGCCAATGATGATGTCGATCTTGCCAGCAGCCAGCAACTGCAGGGTTTCCTTCTGTTGCTGCGGCGACTTGAAACGGTTAATGTAATCGACCGTGACAGGAAAGTCCTTGAGACGGTTTTGGAATGTGTGGAAATGCTGGAGGGCTAAGATCGTCGTCGGGACGAGGATCGCGGTCTGCTTCCCGTTTTCGGCAGCTTTGAAGGCTGCGCGCAAGGCAATCTCGGTCTTACCAAAGCCCACGTCACCACAAATCAAGCGATCCATGGGCACGGGGTTTTCCATGTCGCGTTTGAAGTCCTCGGTCGCCTTGACCTGGTCAGGTGTATCTTCAAACATGAAACTCGCCTCGAGCTCCTGCTGCATGTAACTATCTGGCAGACAAGCAAAACCGCTCTTGGCCATGCGTTGTGCATAGAGGGAGATCAGGTCAAATGCCAGCTCTTTGATGCGGCTTTTGGCCTTGGCTTTCTTTTTGGCCCATTCGCCCGAGCCGAGCTTGCTCAGCTTGGGCGGCTCGCCCTCACGCCCCGTATATTTGGAGATTTTGTAAAGCGAGTTCACGTTTACGTAAATCTCGTCGCCGCCCTCATAGAAAATCTTGACGGCCTCCTGTTCATGCGCGCCCGTGCGGATGCGGTGCAAGCCACCAAACTTCCCAATACCGTGGTTGATGTGGGTGACATAGTCGCCCGGCGCGATGTCTTTGAGCTCCTTGAGCGTGATCGCCTGACTGCGACTGGTCTGTGCCTTGGATTTGAAACGGTGATACCGTTCAAAGATCTCATGGTCGGTATAGAGGGCAAACTTGAGCTTCTTGTCCAAAAAGCCCCTGTGAATCACGGCAGGGATACCTACAAACTGCGCTGCTTTGTCTATTTGCTCAAAAATCTCATGCAAACGCAAGAACTGCTTCTCGCTGTCGGCGAGGATGAAATTGGCGATGCCACTCTCGTGGTTTTTGTGCAGATGATCGGCAAGGAGGTTAAACTCTTTCTTGAAGGCTGGCTGCGGACTGCCTTGCCAATCTAGGACTTGCACGCCCAATCGGTAGTGAAATCGGCTACCAAACTCGACTTTGGAAATGGCATCTACGCCTTTTTTGAAAGCCTTGCCATCGGTGTACATGCTTTCGGGTGAACGGCTGAGTGCGGCTCCGCCACTCTGTTTCTGCAGGTCGGCCCAGTATTTCATGGCCCGCTCAAACTGTCGGTCCAAATCAGCAGTCACAAAATCCATGCTTTGGATATAGACAACTGTGCGATCCCCCAAATATTCCAAGAAATGCGTTTTTTCCTCATTGATGAGGTTCTTTTGGATGTTGGGGATCAGCGAGACAGTATGGTGGTCTTCTTTGGAGATCTGATCGACGGGGTCAAAACTGCGGATGGATTCCACCTCTTCCCCAAAAAACTCGATGCGGTAAGGCAGGTCATTGGCAAAGGAAAACACGTCCAATATGCCTCCTCTTTTTGAATAAGTCCCTGGCTCCCAAACGAAATCGGTATGGTCAAATCCATATTCGTCCAAGACATCCACCACAAAATCCATCCCGCACCTCTCACCCTTTTTCAAGTCCAGGGTGTTCTTGACCAGCGACCGCTTGTTCACGACCTGCTCGCTCAGTGCCTCGGCAAAGGTGATGATGAGCTGCCTGCCCGACTGTGTATGGTTGAGTTGGTTGAGGACCTCGGCGCGCTGCAAGACGTTGGCGTTGTCGATTTCCTCGATCTGATAGGGCCTTTTGTAGGATGCTGGATAATAGAGGATCTCCTTTTGAGGCATGAGCGCCTGAAGCTCATTGTAGAAATAAAGGGCCTCTTCCTTGTCGTTGAGGACCACGAGCCCGCTGCGATGTACATTTTGATAAATAGAAGTCAGCACAAAAGCCGCCTGACTACCTGCAAGCCCCTTGATCTGAAAAACACCTTGGTGGTCTTCCCGTATCTGCTGCGCGAATGCTGCCAAGTCAGGATGCTCGCGGTAGATTTTGAGAATGTCTTGAATCTTCACTAGATACTCAGATTTACAGGGCAAGCCATGCCGATTGACTCGCTTTAGAATTTCAGGAGCACAAAATTAATCGAGAATGGAAACAAAGGGTAAAAAAATGGACAGGACTTTTAAACGAGTTTCCGCTCGGTCAAAAGTCCTGTCCAAAATGTTGGATCCTCTACGGGATATAGACCCGTTATTTGGAGTCTTCCTTTGTAGCCGATTTGGTATCGACATTCGTTTTCTCGGCGGGCTTTGCGGTTGCAGGTGGCTGTGTCGAAACCGACTTGGGCGACATGACCGGCGCTATCGTCCTTGCTGGAACCACAGCTTTGCTTGGTGCCGCCTCTGCTGGTGCGGGGCTAGGCGCTGCTGCTGGAGCGGGTGCAACGTCTGCTGGCGCAGCGGCAGGTGCAGCCTCGCTTGCAGCTGGTGCTGGTGCATTGGTATTACTTTGGCGCTGAATCAAGGGTGAGCCTTTACCAACACCTTTGGTTCTGGCGTTCGCCGCATTCCCATGCTCAGCGCCTTTGGGGCTGGCAGCCTCACTTTGGGCTTGGAGGCTGGTGATGGTGAGGCAAAGCAGGCAGATCGAGGCAAAGAATACTTTTTTCATGATCGATGAGATGAATTTCAATGGAGTGCCCACAGCTTGTAGGCGAAAATGGATGACAAACATGGTGCCAAAAGACAATTATAACTTCCAAATTGGAGAAAAATCTGCTGGCTTCCAAATATGCAGCGCAATCGCACATAGGCCAAACGCATTAAGATCGATACTAGCCGATTTCAACGATGCCATCTGAAAATGGCAATTTGAGGTAGGAATTTCCTGCGTAGTGGGCATTGAGACTACCGATGCTACCCGTTTGTCGGGCCTTACGCCTCGGCGCACACGGCCCCGATAAAATCGAGGCACTACCCCACAACGGCGGGTGCAATCCGTTGGTCGGGCCTCCCCACACGTTGTGGGAAGGCCCGACCAACGGGTCATCAATATTACATTTATAGGAATCTGGCGAAAATTGCACAATACTCCAATGCAAAAGCCCGACCTGCAAAGCATGCAGGTCGGGCTTTTCTTGGCAGTTGTGACGAGATCAGGGCTTGCTCACCCGCATGGAGCCATAGATGCCGTCTTTGAATTTGAATTCTACAAAATACAGGCCGCTGCTCATTGCAGAGAGATCGATCTGCTCCACGGCTTTGTTGCTTTGGAACATGACCTTGCCATCCAAGCCTATAATTCTTACGCACTCAATCTTTTGCGCACCATGCAGATAGGCGATGCGCAAGTGATCCACGACTGGATTTGGCGAGATTTCTACGCGATCGGCCAAAATTGTCGGGTCCAGCGCATCGATCGTGATATCACGAATGTAGATCGGGAAATTTGTCGTATCGGGCGCCTGCACGTTGGGGTTGTCGGCTTGTGGCCAAATCACCAGGATGTTTCCACCACCTTTGTAACGACCGACATCCAAGGTGCGAATCGAATCCGTGAAACTGAATACCTCTGTCTGCCCCACCTCAAAGTTGGAGGCAACCCAAGACCAAAGACTGGAATCGCCAGGCGTTGTATTGTACCTGACTTTCAGGTAACAAGGGCCTGTGAGCTGGTTGTTGCCCACATTTTCCACGGTCACAAAATATGTAATGCCCCAGGTATTGGGGTAGATCACCGTATCTGCTGGAAGGCTTGTGAGCATGGTCACCCTCAGCTTTGGCTGGGACCAACCCATGATCGGCACAAATACAGTCAAGAGCAAAAGAAGGCTACAAAGAAGATTCCTATTCATCAGGTGGTATTTTTCCTTGGTACTAAGATAGCCCTTTTTCCAAACAATATCCTTACATTTCGCTTAATTCTTACGCATCCATTATCTGTAGTAGGTCCATGGACATCTTGAATCGCATCGTCGGATTAATGAACAAAGAGGAAGTGCGGCACTTCAAACTCTTTGCAAGCCGCACACAGGTCGAGGGCAATCGCAAAGACTTGCTCCTATTTGATTACATCCGCAAGTCGGCCGATGGCTACCATGAAGAGGAAATTTTTGCCAAACTGTACGAAGGCAGTGACAAGAATTCATTTTATCGCCTGAAAAACAGATTGTTGCAAGACCTCAATAAGAGTTTGAACCTGCAACATATGGAAGACGACGATGTCGTCTATCTCTTTCATCTCCTCTCGTTGGCGCGATTTTTTCACAACCGCCAAAAATACAAAGTCGCCTTGCACTACCTGCGCAAGGCCGAGAAGCGCGCCATCAAGCTCAACCACTACGAAGTCCTCGACTTCTTGTACAGCGAGATGATCAAGCTTTCGCAGGAAATCGTCTTTATCAACCCCGAGGAATACATCCAACACCGCAAGGAAAACCGTGACAAACTGCAAGCGTTGCGGGAAATCGACGATATCCTTGCTGCGGTCGTTCACAGGGTGAGGGTTTCACAAAACCTATCCCCTACCAAAAATCCGCTGTTTGACTTGCTGGAAAAGACGGTGAATGAATTCACGGAGAATTCCAAGCTCAAGGATGATCCGAAATTGCGATTCACGATCTACCATGCGGTGAGTCGTATCTTGCTGACTAAAAAGGATTACGAGACGCTTGAGTCCTATCTCCTTAAGACTTATGAGGCCTTCATGGCCGAGGGCCTCTTTACCAAGGCAAATCACGATACCAAGCTCCAAATGCTGGTCTATATCGTGAATACCCTTTATGAAAACCGCAAGCGCGAAAATTCGCTGGAATATGCAGAGTTGCTGCGGCAGGGACTAGAGGAGTATCACCGTATGCTGCATTCCAAATACTTGATGTATTACTACAATGCATTGATTATCAATTACTATCATCTCGACATCAACCGCTCGATCCAGATTTTGGAAGAGGTGATCAACAACCACACGTTCAAAGAAGCTCCCTTCAATGAATTTATGTTGCTGATCAATCTGGCGATCTGCTATTTCAGTACGCCTAAGAAAAGTGTTACCAAGGCGCTCAAGGCACTGATCCAAGCGTTTATCCACGACGGTTATCAAGCGGCGAGTCCTGAATTCAAGCTCAAGATTGCCATCTTTGAGCTATCCCTCCGACAGGAATCGGGCGATTTTGAAGTGACCGAACGGCGCATCGACGACGTCAAGAAAGATTATTTTGAGATCTTGGAAAAGCCCTCGATGAGCACTGAAAACAGCCTGCTCAATATCATCGCCGACATGAATAAGTCGGTCGAGATCAGGGCAGACAAACCCCTGAAGGAGAAGATCAAACAATTCATTGCCTCGACGCCCAAACAGGAATTGGAAGGCTTCTTCTTCATCAATTACCACGATTGGCTTAGTTCCAAGATTGGATTGCCAGCTACGCCAGCCATATAGGTCTTCGGGGCGTAAGAAATTGACTGATTTGACGTCTAAAAACCTCTCTCATTCGAATTATAATCATATCTACGTCAGAGATGCGACGTAAGATTATTTAAAATTGGGTTTCACCTTTCTGGCGAAACGGTGGATCTTTGAAATGAACAGTGAAATGTATTCCTCTTTAATAGGAAAGTGAATATCAAGAATTAATCCAAGTGGTCGGGGTTATTGAAGGCAGGGGTCCAAATTGGACCTCTGTTCGTTTTTGGGAGGTATTGGTTCCTATCACCTAAGGAATGAACTCGACGTGATCGATGCGATACAATTTGGCCTTGATCATGCCGCCAAAGAATGTACGTGTATTCACCTCCGCCAAGCCACAAGTTGCAAAGGCCGCATCAAAATCGGGCAATTCGGTAGCGGCAATGCCACAGAGGAGCCGAAAGAATCGATACATCAGCCAGACCAACCCACATGAAATCGGCCGCATCCAGCCGCGCTTCACCACAAAAAAATCGCTGAAATACCAGATACCATCGGCCTGTAGGCACCCTCGTAGTTTGGCAGTCAAAGACAATAAGGCTGGCTGGGGATACATATCGAGCAGGCAATGCGTGATCACAACATCAAATCGCCCCCAATGCGCGGCGTCTTCTGCCCTACCCTGCACAAATTGCACGCGATCGAGCGCTTCTGGGAAATTGTCTCGGATGCGCGCTTGTGAGTGCTGCAACATTGCCGCCGACAGCTCTACATAGACGACCTTGTGGGGTTGAGCGACGCGCAATAGCGCTTCCAAAAACCAGCCCGAGCCGCCGCCTAGCACCAATATCGCGGCAGACTTGGGAAGTGTATCCAGGAAAAAGGATTGTGCACTGCGCAATGCATTGCCATAGACTGCGCGGGCCAGAAAGTCATAACTTGAAGCCAAACGGTCATATCCACGACCGATGCGCCCACCGTTCATAACAATGCCATGAGCGGGTACAGGACAGGAATCAAAAACGCGGCATCGCCCCAGACGCGGTAGCGTTCATGGGGCATGAACCAAACGGGCTTGTAAATGAGAGCTGCCAATACCAAGGCCATGAGCGCATAGATCATCTCGATGCGCACCAGTGTGAGGCCCTCTACTGATGCCAACAAAAATGCCCCCAATCCGGCAGCTCCTGCAAGGATGAGACGGATAAATCGGATTGCGCCTTTGCGACCGATGGCCCGCACAAAGGATGTCTGCCCGTCGGCAGTGTCGCTTTCATACTCATAGAGGGAAAATTCCAGCAAATTGACCAGCGCGAAAAGCAAAAACTGCAAAGCTGGCACCATCGCCTCGCGCGTGCCCCACTTGCCTGAAAGGATCAGGGGCAAGCCCCAGATACCTGCCGCATAGATCGTGGCAACGCCTAGCTCCTTGACAAGCCATGGCGAACTCCGCTCACCCACAAATTTCACAATCGCTAGGTGGAGCAAGACCACGGCCCCCATGCCCAATCCAAAATAAAAGCCCGTCTGTCCCAGAAACAGCAAAGCCAACACCACTGCACACACTGCCGCAGCGATGGCGATGCCGAAAAGCAAGGTGAGATGCCGGTAGTGAAATTGATGCCGTGCCGTACTTGCCAGCTCACGCAGCCGCATCGCGTCAAGCAAATGGTCGCCCGTATAGGTGGTCCAGACCGCAAGGGGCAAGATCACATACCAGCTCCACGGCATGTTTGTGCCCAAGTAACTGTCCACCATCCAGCCACCAGCGAGTGCACCCAAGGCGACATCGATGCTCAAGAGTCTCAAGAAAGCATAAAATCCAGTCGGTACAGTGCGGTTTTCCAAATGCAATACTTGCCCAAAACAGATCGCTCAGACCTTTGGGTACTCCAAAACAACGGAAATTCCGATCAAGGGACAAAGAAATCACCCTGCTGGACAGAGAGATTAGAGCAAATCGTTGATATGCATGACAGTCTGCCGACCAAAATCTTGGGAAGCCAGCAGTTTCAGCATTTGATCAGCCACATAGGAGGCCTCCAATAAGCGGCCAGATTCCTTCATTTCCTTGAAGCGATCCAGCTCGGGGAAGTGCTCGGGCTTGCTATTGCGTATCTCTTCTTGCATCTCGGTATTCACGACACCTGGGGAAAAAGAGACAATTTTGACAGCGTTGGGCAGACCTTGCTGCTCGTCAAAGAGACATTTGGTGTACATCTCCAACCCGGCTTTGGCAGCACAATAGGCGCTCCAAGCCTTCACGGTGCGTTGTGCAGCACCCGAACTGAGGTTCATCACCTTGCGTGGGATATTCCACGACTCAGTTTCGCGCACAAAGCGGTCGGTGATGAGCAGCGCAGAGGTGAGATTCACATTGATGCTGCGAATGATTTTTTCAGAAGCCTCCATTTCGCCGATCATGCGGATCGGGTGAATAATGCCTGCATTGTTGATCAAGGTGATCTCCTCGACATCCTCAGGCTCAATGGAACGGAAGATGTCGCGCATCACCTCGTTGATCTTGCTGGTCTCGTTGAGGTCCAATGCTATGTCCCTCAAATGCCAGCCCTTCACGTGCGCCTCTACAGACAGACGAGGGTTTTGGTTGCGAGATATGCAAAAAACCATGCTTTCATGGCCGAGCACCTTTTTGGCGACTGCCTCGCCGATACCACGGGAGGTCCCAGTGATGATGTAGTATTTCCTTTTCATGCAATCAATTGGACGCGCAATTTACACAAACGGGCCTATCTCTCAAAGTGCAAACGTTCGCCCATTTTGCCTTCGTTGAATTTGCCATCTGCCCAGGCCAAATGCCCCGAGACAAATGTGTGCGTGACTGTAGCAGTCATTCGCTCACCTTCTAGCGGTGACCAACCACACTTATATAGTGTGTTGTCTCGGGTGACGGTCCAGGAGCGGTCGGCATCCACCAAAACCAGGTCGGCCCAATACCCCTCTCGGATGTAACCACGCTCAGCCAATTGAAAACAATCGGCTGGGGCATGGCTCATTTTGCGCACGACATCCTCCAATGAAATCTTGCCTTCTTGCCAAAACCGCAGCATCACAGGCAAGGCATGCTGCACCAGTGGAGCTCCCGAGGGTGCCTTGCCATAGGGATTCGTTTTTTCGGCCAGGGTATGCGGGGCATGGTCGGTAGCGATGATGTCGAGGCGGTCATCGAGCAGCGCCTTCCAAATCGCCTCCCGGTCTGCCGCAGTCTTGACTGCGGGATTCCATTTGATGAGATTGCCCTTGGCGGCATACCAACTGTCATCAAAAAACAGGTGGTGGATGCAGACCTCGGCGGTGATGCGTTTTTCTTTGAGGGGAATTGCATTGGTAAATAGCGCAAGCTCGGCAGCCGTGGAGATATGCAATACGTGCAAGCGCGTATTGTAGGTCTTGGCGAGTGCAACCGCCTCAGAGGAGCTGGCGTAGCAGGCCTCATGTGAGCGGATGATCGGATGCTGTGCGACGGGTATGTCTTCGCCGTACTGTGCCTGGGCGATGGCGAGGTTGGCCCGAACGATGGCTTCCTTTTCGCAGTGGGTCGCGACGAGCATGGGGGCGTTGCGAAAAATGCCCTCCAAAACCTTGTGGTCATCGACCAGCATGTCGCCTGTGCTGCTGCCCATGAAGACTTTGATCCCGCAAACCGTGCGCGGATCGGTCTTGAGCACCTCGTCGAGGTTGTGGTTGGCAGCGCCCATGAAGAAGGAGTAGTTGGCGAGGGAGCGGGCTGCGCCGATTGCATACTTGGCGGTGAGCAGGTCTTGCGTCAAGGTTTGCGGATTGGTATTGGGCATCTCCATATAACTGGTGATGCCTCCAGCGACTGCTGCACGTGACTCGGTGTAGATGTCGGCCTTGTGCGTGAGGCCGGGTTCCCTAAAGTGGACTTGGTCGTCGATCACGCCCGGCAGCAAGTATTTGCCTTGGGCATCGATCTCCTGGGCATTTCCTTGGACGTCGATGTGCGGCCCAATCTTGGCGATGCGGCCATCTTGAATGAGTAGATCGGCTTCGAGGATGGTGCCCTCGTTCACGATGCGAGCGTTGCGGATGATGGTGGTGGACATGATGGCAAAATTAAGAGCGGAAACGGGGGAAAGCAAGAATGGGTAGCAGCCACCACAGCATCTCATCCACATTGTGCCTGCAACCCACCATCGCAGAAACAAATTTTCTCCTCAGTGCCTATGCACAGTGCTTCCACGCATGCCATCACACATTTCAAGTGCGCTGCCTTGGCCTGTCGATGGTTCAGCATCCATTTTTCAATATTTGACATTAAAAGGCGTCATTGGGGGGAAAATCGCGGATTTCCTGCATGTCTTTGGATATTTTGTTTGAATTTCCGAGAAATTATTCCAAACTTTACCAGCACCCAAACAACAAGAATTCCAGATGTGCCCAACAACCAAGTATTTACAAATCGTATTTGCAGTCGTCATCTTTGCATTTTTCAGCCGTTTGCCAGCCCAAAATCATACCAACAATTGGTATTTCGGGAACCATGCGGGGATCAACTTCAACGGTCCAGTCCCCGTTGCCACCAACAATGGGCAGCAAAACGCTTTCGAGGGCTGCTCCTCCTACTCTGACCATTCTGGAAATTTGCTCTTTTACTCGGATGGCCTCACCGTCTGGAACCGCAACCACGTGCCGATGGCCAATGGAACGGGGCTGCTCGGTGGCCTGTCTTCCACGACTTCTGCACTGATCGTGCGACACCCTGGGTTTTGCAAACGCTATTTCCTCTTCACAGTGCAGGATCAATTTAGCGCGACCAATACGCTGCGCTATTCGATCATCGACATGTCGCTCAATGGCGGTCTCGGAGGCGTGATGGTAGGGAGCAAAAACATCTTGATTTCCAACGGCTGCGCTGAGAAAATCACGGCGATTCCTCACCCAAACGGTACCGATCAATGGATCGTGACGCATCGTCTGAGCAGCTCGAGTTTTGCATCCTATCGATTGTCAGCCACAGGCTTGAACTTGGTGCCGGTCCTCTCGGCAGTTGGCGCATTTCACCCTAGCAATTGCATGATCGGATTCCTCAAACCCAACCATGCAGGCACCAAATTGGTGTCGGCGGTCACATTTTGTAGCATCATCCAAATCTGCGATTTCAACAGCACCACGGGCGCGGTGAGCAATGCGCAAAATCTGCTCGGTGCCGCGATGAATGGCATCTACGGCGTGGAGTTCTCGCCCAATGACGCCATCTTGTACCTGAGCAAGGGCTTTGGCGGCTGCGCGTTGTACCAAGTGAATACCGCCAACATTGCCTTGACCTATCTCGTGTCGTCCATAGGAGGCAACTATGCCTATGGTGGCCTGCAATTGGGACCCAATGGCAGGATTTATATGGCCCGCAACACGCAATCGTTTCTCTCGGTCGTGAACAATCCCAATACATGGGGTCCTGGTTGCGGGTTTGTGTCCAACGGATTTAGCCTCTCACCGGGAACAAGCAGCGGATTTGGAATCGTCAGCTTTCCTCCTGAGCAAACAGTCGGTTTTTTCCCCGGCGGATATGGACTCTCCTACCAAGACACTTGCCTGGGGGCCAACACACAATTTGCATCGGTGGGTGTGACCGAATACGACTCGATCAGATGGAATTTCGGAAACCCAGCTACGGGTATCCTGAACACCGATACTGGTACGACGGCGTCCCATACCTACAGTACCACGGGAGTATTTAATGTCACGATGATCGTTTTTGGTTGCGAGCCAGATACCGTGGTCGTTCCGCTCACGATTTTGCCTTGCGTATTGCCGACAGGCATTCGGTTGTACGGGACTTCCTTGGGAGATGGGGTTTATCTGTCGTGGGTCGCGGCAAGCGACGACCTGATGGATTTTGATGTGGAGCGCGCGCTGGATGGCGGGGATTTTGAGCGAATCGGCACGCTGCCGGCTGGACAGGGCAATGCAGGCGCCTTTGGATTTACAGACAGCTATGTGCCGTCTGGGGATCGCTTGCGGTACCGCGTCTCGCTCCATACTTTTCATGGCCGACAACAATATTCCAATACCGTTTTCATCCATATCGGCGCATCAGCCGCTGCTGAAGCCATGATTTATCCCAATCCACAACAGGCCGGCGAGCCGATTTGGATCTCTCTGGACGTCTCGGGTGATGAATTGGTGCATTTTGAAATCTTGGACATCATGGGCAGAACCATTTTGGAATCTTCCTCTATGGTGCATGGCCCCGAAGCGAAGCTCTTCATCGACTCTACAGTGGGCTTGTCGCCAGGTACCTACAGCCTGCGGCTGCAATCCTCTGCCGGTTTGCAGCTTTTGCGGCTGATGATTAGGTGATTGCCCATTGCCTCCTTGTGAAATGATCTGGGTGTGTAACAATCTGGGGGAGACCAAC
>JANORP010000212.1:0-6946 GCA_031415375.1 Bacteroidota bacterium
TGCAAATGACTGGGTATTTGGGAAGATGAGTCTCAGTCCTAATTCGGTGGAACGATATCTCTGATTGGGTATTTACGACCATGTTATTTTCGAATATCATGTCTCAGTCTTGATTCGGTGGAACGGTATCTCTTTTCCTGACACCAACGGAAATCGCTGAAGTTTTCAATCTACAGTCCTAATAAACTCGAAAGGTTTCCTTTGGCTTCGACTTCAATCAATCGAGTTCGAAACGGATATCCTATGGCTGCCCGCATTTCAGTCCTAATTCGGTGGAAGGATATCTTTGATAATGGTAACGTAAGCGCAAGAACTCAGACCCGATGTCTCAGCACTAATTCGGTGGAACGGTATCTCTGCAACTTCACTATCGTTAGGCAGTGTAAGCCATCGTCTCCGTCCTAAAACGGAGAACTGACATTTTCTTCCCGGCGGTTTTTAGGCAATCAAACCCTTAGCTTTGGTCTCAGTCCTAATTCGGTGGAACGGTTTTTCTCGCAACGTACGCAGATCGGCAGGGAGAATATGCGCAGTCTCAGTCCAAATTTGGTGGAAAAGTATCTCTGACGACGAAGCCTTAACAAAGCTCTACGAGCAAACGTCTCAGTCCTATTTCGGTGGAGCGGTATCTCTGATACGCAAACGGCTTTTTCACTTTTTGGGATCAAGAGTCTCAGTCCTAATTCGGTAGAACGGTATCTCTGATCCGTCCTCATCGAGGTCGGCGGGATCTACGGCAAGTCTCAGTCCTAATTCGGTGGAACGGTATCTCTGGTTTTCCGCAAAGGTGACGTGACCACCAACGGTCCACGGTCTCAGTCCTAATTCGGTGGAACGGTATCTCTGATTGTCGGAGGAGACATGAAGTCGATCCGCTTCAAGTATTAGTCCTATTTCGGTAGAACGGTGGCTCGGATTTAACGGCACAATTGCCGTTTACTGTCGAGGTAATGGCTCAGCCCTTGATGGTGTGGAATATAATCTCAGGTAGGAAAGCTAGTCCGGATGTAGTACGTCGCTGCATGGCAGTCCTAATTCGGTGGAACGGTATCTCTGTTTGAGACAGGAAATCCCATCATCACTGGTAACGGGTCTCAGTCCTAAATTCGGTGGAACGGTATCTCTGATCTGATAATACCATTGTTTCAGCTAACCTATTAGTCTCAGTCCTAATTCGGTAGAACGGTGTCTCTGATCAAACCCTGACCATTTCCGTTTATATCATCAAATGTCTCAGTCCTAATTCGTTGGAATGGTATCTCTGATTCCCGTTTAAGGAATAATCACGAATGCACAAGGGGCTCAGCCCTAATTCGGTGGAACAGTTTCTCTGTAAGCACCCGCCAAACCCCATATTGCCGAGTTCAGGCGAACGCGCCAACTTGGCCCCATGAAAGAAAAACGAGATTGGCCTGCGACCTTCGCTGTGTTCGAGGTGAGCGGCCTGACCCAGCGGGAGTTTTGCCGGCTGCATGGCATCGTGCTGGCGTCGTTCAAGCACCAGCTTTACCTGCGTCGCAAGGCCCCTGCCCCGGCGGGGTTTTCGCGGCTTTCCGTGTCACGGCCGGCCCCTGCGCCGGCGACGGTGGAGCTTCACTTGCCGGGCGGGCTCTTCCTGCGGTTTTCGGGTGACGTCGGTCCGGGCTACCTGCGCGAGCTCGTCACGGGCTTGCGGCCATGATCGGGTTCACCCCGTCGCAGCGGTACTTCCTGTACAGTGGCTGCACGGGAGCCGTCGTATTCCTCGGCTCTTGCGCAAGAGCTTCGAGGGCCTTTGCGGGCTCGTCTCGGCGCAGATGGGGCGCGACTTCCTCTCGGGCGACGTCTTCATCTTCGTGAACCGCGGGCGCAACCGTGTCAAGCTGCTGGTCTGGGACCGCTCGGGCTTCGTGATCTGGTACAAGCGCCTGGAGGAGGGCACGTTCGAGCTGCCCGCCGACGCCCGCGCGCAGCTGCGCTGGGACGAGCTCGTGCTGATCCTCGAGGGCATCAGCCTGGGGTCGGTCAGGCGGCGCAAGCGCTATGCGCGGGTGCCTGAAAAGGCATAATATCCAGATTTTTTTGTGCATATGTCATGTTGCGGGGAAGGCAATATATTATGGTAATTAGGGTCATGGAAACGGCGCAAAAGATGCTCTCACCCGAGGAAATGGCCAAGCAATTGGCTGCCAGGGACGCGCGCATCATGCAGCTCGAGTTCCAGCTCGCGGAGTTCCGGCGCCTGGTCTACGGCACCAGGAGCGAGCGGTTCAAGCCCGCAGCAGCTCGCCCTGGACCTCGGCGAGGCGATGGAGGCCGCGAGGGAGGAAGTCAAGAGGGAGAAGGTCGCCTACGAGCGCAGCAAGCCCTCCGGGCCCAAGGCCCCGCCCGCGCGGATGCCGCTGCCCGCGCACCTGCCCCGCGTGGTCGTCGAGCTGGAGCCCGGGGGCGACACCGAGGGCCTGGTCTGCATCGGCACCGAGGTCACCGAGGAGCTCGAGGCCACCCCATCCAGCCTGTTCGTCAGGCGCTACGAGCGCAGGAAGTACGCCCAGCCGCAGCCCGACGGCGGCACCAGGGTGCTCGTCGCGCAGCTGCCCTCGCGCCCCATCGACATGGGCATCGGCGGGGCGATGCTGCTGGCCACCATCCTGGTCGAGAAGTTCCTCTACCACATGCCGATCTACAGGCAGATACAGCGGTTCAAGTCCATGGGCGTCGCCATCCCCGACTCGACCATCCACGACTGGATCGCGCGGGTCTGCCACCTGATGGAGCCGCTCTACGACCTGCTCGTCGCCAAGGCCCTCGGGGCCGGCTACATCCAGGCCGACGAGACCCCGCTCCCGGTGCTGGACAGGGACAAGGCGGGTTCCACGCACAGGGGATACCTCTGGGCCTACCACGCCGTGCGGCCCGGGCTGGCCTTCTTCGACTACCGCAGGACCCGCGGCAAGGCCGGCCCCCTGTGCATACTCGCAAAGTACAAGGGCTGGCTGCAGGTCGACGGCTACGCCGCCTACGAGGAGTTCGAGCTGCGCGAGGGCGTGAGCCTGGTCGCCTGCATGGCCCACGTCAGGCGCAAGTTCGAGCACGCCCTGGCCTACGACAAGCCCAACGCATCCCACATGCTCGGGCTGGTCCGACAGCTCTACGACATCGAGCGCACCGCCCGCGAGGGGAAAATGGACGCCGCCGCCCGCCTCGAGCTGCGCACCGAGAAGGCTGCGCCCGTCATGCGCGAGGCCCGGGAATGGCTGCTCGCCAACTACGCGGCCACCTTCCTGCCCAAGTCCCCCATGGGCCAGGCATGCGCATACTTCATGGGCCGCCTCAAGTACATGGAGCGCTACCTCGACGACGGCGAGCTCGAGATCGACAACAACCCCATCGAGAACCTCATCCGCCCCGTCGCCCTCGGCCGCAAGAACTACCTCTTCGCAGGCTCCCACGACGGCGCAAAACGCCTGGCAATGGCATACTCCTTCTTCGCAACCTGCAAGCTCAACCGGATAGATCCCCTACAGTGGATGCACGCCGTCCTGCAAAAAATGCCCGACCACCCCATCAACAAGCTCGAGCAACTGCTGCCACTGCAAAAAAATTGGCCCGGGCTATATGCGGTTTAGCGGGTGGATACGTTTCTCTGATCTGGCGGGGTTTGCCAGGCACAAAAATCGTACGTGTCTCAGTCCTAATTCTTGGGGTAAGCTCATCTATGATCCAATTCAATGCGAACATCTAGTTCGCGCTTACGTCTCAGTCCTAATTCAGTGGAACGGTATCTCTGATAGTCATAGAATGGCGGCTCACGCGTATGGTATCGGCCTGAGTCCTAATTCGGTGGAACGGTATCTTTGATCGGTATCTCATAGCAACGAAAGAGGTGCGCAAGTGTCTCAGTCCTAATTCGGTGGAACGGTATCTCTGATTTCAAAAGAAGCTCAAGCAACCCGAGGATACCGAGTTTTAGTCCTAATTCGGTGGAACGGAATCTTTCATCAGCATGACTTTTGCCGACGCACAGGCCGCAATGTCTCAGTCCTAATTCGGTAGTATGGTATCTCTAATGTCGTGTACAATTGCCAGATGATTGATCCATTGTCTAAGTCCTAACTTGGTGGAACGGTATCTCTGATCGAAGAAGCGGGAGGGCCATTTACCGCCTTCAAGTCTCAGTCCTAATTTGGTGGAACGACATCTCTGCTTGGGTGACATTAGGAAGCTTGTAAAGGCACCTGGGTCTCAGTCCTAATTCAGAGGAACGACGTCTCTGATTGCTGGTGAGGCATATGACGGATTTGGCAAAATGTCTCAGTTCTAATTCGGTGGAATCGTATCTCTGATTCTATGGGGCAATTAGGTATGGAGCCACTTCCTGTGTCAGTCCTAATTCATTGGAAAGGCACGCTTCATATTCAAATGCTGGTGAAGGGAGTCCGTTTCGGGTCTCAGTCCTGATTCGGTGGAACGGTATCTCTCAACCGATGGCTCGTGCCTGAGGTGATCAGAGAGGCATCTCGGTCCCAATTCGATAGAACGGAATCTCTAATGTACGACCATCGTGATTGACATTGATGATTTCTAGTTTCAGTCCCAATTCTGTGGAACGGTATCTCTGATAAGAAGAAATAGGGTTTTGATGCCCCGGATTTGTCTCAGTCCTAATTCGGTGGAACGGTATCTCTGATTGCCGATGCCGAGGCAAACTATGCCACCTCACTGTCTCAGTCCTAATTCGGTGGAACGGTATCTCTGATCCCATACCATCCGTGGAAAGGAAGTCCAGTGGGAGTCTCAGTCCTAACTCGGTGGAACGGTATCTTTGATTTCCAAGTCGATGGCAAGATGGCTTGCATTATGGTCTTAGTCCTAATTCGGTGGAACGGTATCTCTGATAAAGAGAGTTGAGTTTATTTTCCATACGGTTTTGGTCTCAGTCCTAATTCGGTGGAACGGTATCTCTGATCGGCCGCGAATGGCTACATGTTGGAGTGTATACATTTGCATGGACGGTAGGTTTAGGTATGAATGTACTATCATTACACGATGTCAGTTGAAAGAAAAGTTTACGACAAGGAATTCAAGCTTCGTGCCGTGAGGCTCAGCTATGAGTCCGACAACATGACCCACTTGGCCAAGGAGCTGGGGATACGCGTGAAGCTGCTTTACGTGTGGCGGTCGGAGATGTCCAAGGTTGAGTCCAAGCAGTTCCCCGGCCATGGCAACAAGGCCATGACACCCGAGGAGGCGGAACTCGCGGCGGTCAAAAGAAAGCTTGCGGACGCTGAAATGGAGCTCGAAATCCTAAAAAAGGCGATCGGCATCTTCTCCAGGAGGGACGTGAAACATACGAGTTTGTCATGAGGAATGCAGGCAAGTTTCCCGTTGAGAAGATGTGCAAGGCACTCAAGGTCAGCAAGAGCGGCTACTACGCATGGCGCAATCGGCCCGAGTCTGCGCGTTCGCTGGAGAACAAGGCAATCACCGCCCAGATCCGGAAGGTGTTCGACGACAGCAAGGCCACCTACGGCAGCCCGCGCATCGCAAGGGAGCTCGGGAAGGCTGGAACGAAGGTTTCCAGGCCCCGTGTCGCCAGGTTGATGGTCAAGGCGCACCTGCGCAGCAAGATGGCGCGCAAGTTCGTCGCCACCACCGACTCCGGGCACGACCACAAGATTGCGCCCAACCTGCTGGACCGCCAGTTCGAGCCCGGCAGGATCAACCGCGCATGGGTGTCGGACATCACCTACATACACACCGCGCAGGGATGGCTCTATTTGACCGTGATCATCGACCTGGGCGACCGCAGGGTCATCGGCTGGGCATTGAGCCGCTCCATGCATGCGGTGGTCACCGTGGTCGCCGCATGGAGGATGGCGCTGAAGAACCGCGGCATCTGCAAGGGGCTGATATTCCACTCGGACAGGGGCGTCCAGTACGCCTGCAGCGAGTTCAGGGATCTGCTCGGAAAGGGCGACATGGTCGTCCAAAGCATGAGCCGCAAGGGCAATTGCTGGGACAACGCCGTCGCGGAGAGCTTTTTCAAGTCGCTCAAGACCGAATGGCTCTACGGAAAGACCTTCAAGACCAGGGAGAAAGCCGAGATGGAGGTCTTCCGCTACATCGAGATCTGGTACAACCGACAAAGGCTGCATTCATCGCTGGACTACAAGAGCCCTGAGCAATACTTGCAGGAAATGTCGAGAATCCAGGATGCGGCATGAACACCGGGAGCATCGATACAACGTTGGAAATGGCCGCCACAAGCAGAAATCCGCATGAATCGTTCGACTGTAATGACTTGGAAAACCATTACAAAAAGAACCTGCCCCCGCGGCGAGCGGACAAGGCATCGGTTGAAACCAAGGACGTCATCAACCATGCGCCCGATTCAGAAAAATCTTTTATTATGCCGTCCATTTTTTTGTTGCAATTCCATTGTCAATCTAACCAATTTTTCAATCTTACTGTCTCGGTCCTATTTCGGTGAAACGGTATCTCTGATATGGCTGGACTGCCTTCCGAGAGAAGGTGTTAATGTCTCAGTCCTAATTCGGTGGAACGGTATCTCTGATATGGTAGCCTAAATCTAACATCGGGAGAATGGAAGTCTTAGTCCTAATTCGGTGGAACGGTATCTCGGATAGAAGAAGTAGCCTCTGGTGATCAACCTGAAAGTTCTCAGTCCTAATTCTGTGGAACGGCATCTCTGATAAATACGTCCGCAAGCCCTTCAAAAGGGAGATGGTGTCTCAGTCCTAATTCGGTGGAACGGTATCTCTGATTGTTACAGGTGTCTTTACGAACAGGAGAGGTGAGTCTCAGTCCTAATTCGGTGGAACGGTATCTCTGATAAAAGAGGAGCAATGAAACTCGGTGCGGAATTGTCTCAGTACTAATTCGGTGGAACGGTATCTCTTAGGAAAGTAATTCTGGGCCTAAGATTCAATCATACTATCTCAGT
>JANORP010000213.1:0-11636 GCA_031415375.1 Bacteroidota bacterium
TCCATTGGTTAATGACTGTCGACTTTAAACGGATCTCGCTGCGCCCGCTGCGTCTGTATCCGCGTGATCCGCTTGAGCAGAAGCTGTTGGACCGGACGAGTATCTTGCAATATCTGACTTTCCAGTTTTTTGCGGTGAAATGCTCCAATATTTTCTTCGACGTACCTTTTTACATCGGCAATATCCAATTTGTTCATAGAATTTGGGATCGGTTAGGAGTCAAATAGGGTGAGTACTCTGTGATATTTTTTGGCAATCTCCTTTGCAAACTTTGGGATAAATTCAAAGTCAGAGCAATTTGAGTAGCGAGAGTATGGTAAAAGGTTGGTCTTTTCCTGATCCATAGCGTAGTTTCCTTCATGGAAATCAATCAGGGTTTTCCCAACGACATACCCCATTCCAACTGGAACAGCATTGCCGATTTGGCGGTAGATATCAGACAATTTCCCTTGAAACTTCCAGCTGTCAGGGAACTGCTGAATCCTAGCATACTCTTGAACAGAAAGAGCTCTCATTTCCATTGGATGTGCGAGCAAGGTAGCGTTCATGATCGGACTTGTGAGCAATGCAGGTGAAGGTGAGGAGAATGAAAGCCGACGAAAAAAGCCCGTTTTTCCCCCGACCAATTCAAAAGATTTGCCCATGGCCTCCTTTTGAAGTTCAAGTGGTAGATTTTTCCAATTCTCTCCCTCCTTAAGGTGTATCAAATGGCGTTTGATCCGTTGCGGAATCTCCAAATAGTCCTTTTGTGGGCCCAAACCCGCAAAAGCTTCCTCGATGGATGTCCATTTCTTCCCTGTTTCTAGCCCCGTTTTGCTGTGGGTAGGACTTGGCAACGGTATCCTGCCATTCTTGCTCCCAAAAATCACAACCCGTTCTCTTTTTTGTGGTACACCATAGTTGGCACAGTTGAAAAGGGTAAAACTCAAGGAATATCCTAGCTTTTTGAACTCATTCCAAAGAAAGTACATCATGCTGCCAGGCATTTCAAGCAGACTGTTATATTCACTTTCGTACTCGACGGGAACTATATTCAATGGCGTCGACAAAATCCCACGTACATTTTCCAAAATGAAATACGGAGGATCAATCTCTTCTATAATCTGCATGTAGCGGATTATAGCGTTCCCCCTAAAGTCTTGCAAAGAAAGTCTCTTGCCAGCGGTGCTAAAAGCTTGACAAGGGGGCCCGCCTACGACGGCGAAAACCTGGCTCTTATTGAGCTTAGCCGTACTTAAAATTTCTTGGGTTGAAGTCTTATTAATATCGTTTTCAATGACAGGAATTGAAGAGTTCGCACGGATTGTTTGACAAGCGAGCCGATCCATCTCAACGCTAATCGCCACCTCTAAGCCCGCCTTTTCTAGGCCCAAATCGAGTCCCATCCCACCTGAAAAAATTGATACGACAGGATATTTTTCAGTCGAAACCACTTCCAAAGCCATTGCCTCCGACTTCACTTTTTTCTTAATGCTCGAATTTTTGATCATATTTTCCAGCTCGAAGGCCTTGCGAACAAAGATAGAGCTTTCCATTCACTATTGTTCGGGGGATTTACCACCATTTGCCCACTTGCTAATCCCGAGCCTTCATTTTCTATTTTTTATTCTCGATTGCTCCCGATCTTTGCCCTCAGATGCACTTCGCCGACCTCCACCTCACCCATTTTCGCAACTATGCGGGCCTGAGTGCCCGCTTCTCGGCGGGCATCAATGTCATCACCGGCAACAATGGCGAGGGCAAAACCAATATCTTGGAGGCGATCCATTACCTGTCTATGACCAGGGGCTGGCATTCCAAAACTGAGAAATATGCCCTCAAGGAAGCCGAGCAGTACTTTATCATCGAGGGCATCTTGCACGACGTGGACGGCATCCACAATGTGCAGTGCAACTATCTGCCTCCCAAGGGCAAGAAAATGATCCTCGACAAGCGACCGCTGCAAAAGATGAGCGACCACATCGGGCGCATCCCCAGTGTGGCCGTGCTGCCGAGTGATACCCAGCTCATCGACGGCAGCCCCTCGGTGCGCCGCAAGTTCATGGACAGCCTTATCTGTCAATATTCCCACGAATATCTCCAACAGCTCATCACCTACGAGCATGCGCTCATGCAGCGCAACGCCTTGCTCGCGCTCATGGCCGAGCGCAAACGATGGGATCCCGAGCAGCTGAGCCTTTGGAATCAGCAGCTCATTCCGCCGGGCATTTTTATCTTGGAGATGCGCAAGCGCTTCCTGAGTCGCTTTGCACCGATGTTTCTGGAATATTTCCACCAAATTGTGAGCGACCGCGAGGTACCCACGATCACCCTAGAGACCCAATATGCGCGCAATGACAGCGATGAATGGCACTTGCGCTACCTCGCCGACCTCGAGCGCGACCGCTATGCCACGCGCACAGGGTCAGGCATCCACAAAGACGACATCGTGATGGCCATCGACGGCCAGCCGATCCGCAACTTTGGATCACAAGGCCAGCAAAAAACCTTTGTCATCGCCCTCAAGATGGCCCAATACGAGTTGTTGGCTGCCGAAAAAGGCACTGCGCCCCTCTTGTTGCTCGACGATATTTTTGATAAATTGGACATGCAGCGCCTGCAGGCCATCGCCCGCATGCTCGACGAGCGTGTCGCGGGGCAGGTATTGATCACCGACACCAGCCTCGAGCGTTGCCAGAGGGTATTTTCTGCCATCAAGAACCGCGAATTGAAGTACTTTTGTGTCACTGGAGCAGCCTTGAAGCCGCTCATACCGCCCACAGATGAGGAAAAATGATATATCATTGGGAGAGGCGATCGACGCCTACCTTCAATCACACGGATTGAAGGAAAAGGTGCTTGTGGAACAGGTCATCATGGATTGGCCACGCATCATGGGAAAGACCATCGGCGACAATACCGAGCAAATCTGGTTTCGTTCGGGTGTCTTTTATGTGCGGATGAACAATCCCATCTGGAAGACTGAGCTAGGCCTCGCTAAAAGCAAAATCAAGGATATTCTCAACAAGGAACTGGGCGCGTCGCTCATTACAGAGGTCAAGATCGTCTAGGCAACAGTACCGACACGCAATTAAATACAAGATGGAAGAGGAAAAAGAGATCACCCCATTCGAACGCAAACGCGCCTTGTTGGAGCTCAAGCGCCAAGTCGTGCGCAAGGTCGATAGCATCCAAGACGAAATCTTGCTGCAGTCGATCCTAGAACTCATCAACGATGCGGAAGTAGATTATATGGATGCTGAAAAAGACCCTGAGCTGGTGGCAGCATCCGAAATCGACCTGGAACATCCTGACAACAAACGCAGACCCGCCCCGGTCAATCAGCCCAACAAGAACAATTCGGCAGACTGGTTGGATGGTTTGGGAAGGTGATCCCGAGGCGATAACCCCTCTGATACCAAAGGTCAGGCCCTACCTGCCCAAGAAAGAAGGCAATTGGCGGGCGATCATCCAGACAAGTCTGGAAAAATAAAATTTTCCAAAATGGGCAGAAACCTCCAAACAGCCGAATCAGTGATGTTTTCAGCTATAGGCGGAAAAATTTCTCACATTTTTTTGAAAAAAAACGCCGAGAAAGTTTGTGGGTAAATAGAAGATAAATATCTTTGTGGCCCGAAAGAAAACGGTCTTGGCCGATCGTCTAATGGTAGGACAGAAGTTTTTGGTACTTTTAGTCAGGGTTCGAATCCTTGTCGGCCAACAAATTTAGCTCATGGCCTCCGAAGTCAAAATATTTTCAGGATCTGCAACCAATTACTTATCTGAGGAGATCGCAGGGCATCTCGGAAAAAAACTGGGTGCGATTACAATTACGCGGTTCATGGACGGCGAGATGGAGCCATCCTACAACGAATCCGTGAGAGGAGACGTGATTTTTTTGGTGCAATCCACCTTTGGATCAGCTGAAAATTTGATGGAATTGTTGTTGATGATAGATGCTGCACGACGTGCGTCTGCAAAATCTATTATCGTTGTGATGCCCTATTATGGCTATGCGCGGCAAGATCGTAAAGATAAGCCGCGTGTCTCTATTGGTGCCAAGTTGGTCGCCAACTTGCTCACAACGGCGGGTGCAGACCGCATCGTGACGATGGATTTGCATGCTGGACAGATTCAAGGGTTTTTTGACATCCCCTTGGATCACTTGTACAGCATTGGCGTGTTCTTTCCTTATTTGGAGCAACTCAACTTGGCCAATGTAGCTGTGGCGGCACCCGATGCCGGCGGCGCCAAGAGAGCCCGCGAATATGCGAGCTTCCTCAAGTGCGACCTGATCTTGATTGACAAGTTCAGGGAGCGCGCCAACGAAGTTGCTTCCATGAAGGTGATAGGTGATGTAAAAGGCAAGAATGTCTTTATCATTGATGATTTGGTCGATACCGCTGGCACGCTGTGCAAGGCAGCCGATCATTTGATCATGGAAGGTGCAACCTCTGTGCGCGCTGTCGTAACGCACCCGATCCTGTCGGGTCCTGCCTATGAGCGCATCGAGGAAAGCAGCCTTACCGAACTCATCACCACCAACACGATCCCCCTCAAACGGGAGTCGTCCAAGATCAAAGTATTGTCCGTGGCACCTATGTTGGCACGTGCTTTTGAAAAAATTACGAATTTCGAGTCGATTAGCTCACTCTATTATCAATGAAAACTATTGAACTGAAAGGCGCTTCCAGGTCTGAGACTGGAAAAGCAGCCATGAAAAAAATTCGTCGCGCAGGTCTCGTTCCTGCAGTGATCTATGGTCAGGGTGAGCCAGTAGCAGTTTCCGTGGACTTTCAAGGTCTGCAGAAAGTGCTCAATTCGCCAGAAACCTATGTCGTAAACCTCGATATCGACGGCAACAACACCGACGCAATCGTGCGTGAGGCGCAATTTCACCCAGTACATGACCGTGTATTGCACGTGGACTTCTTGCGTGTCACCGATCATCAGGCTGTGGAGGTGGAGCTTCCTATCAAACTCGTCGGCAACTCTGTCGGTGTGCTTGCAGGTGGTCGCCTCGTGCCCATGTTGCGCAAAGTCAAAGTCAAAGGAATGATCGCGACTCTCCCTGACATCGTTAAAGTTGATATCACATCCTTGGAACTCGGCAAGACCATCCGCGTGGGTGATGTCGTATTCGAAGGACTCAACATTACCTCCCCAGCCTCATCGGGCATTGCGATCATCGAGATCCCACGTGCCGTGAAGCAAGCTGAAGAAGCTAGCAAGAAATAATCCTCTTGTGCGCAAAATAAGAAGAGAGCTGACGGTGCAAACTGTCAGCTCTTTTCAGTTTTGTCCAACCGAGCACCTAGATCCCATCGCAAGCAAAGGACCAAGCTTACCCATCCACCATTTCCAAGACCACAGATACAATAGGCACTATGAAATTTCTGATCACAGGCCTCGGCAATCCAGGCGCAGAATACCGCAATACACGCCACAACATCGGCTTCATGGCTCTAGATCGTCTTGCCGAGAAACATGGATTGAGCTTTGTGCCCGACCGTCTCGGCGATACCTGCCTGCTCAAACACAAGGGAAAACAGCTGTTGCTGCTCAAGCCAAGCACCTATATGAATCTGAGTGGCAAGGCGGTGCGCTATCATTTGCAAAAATTGGGAATCGAGCAATCAGCCTTGTTGGTCATTACCGACGATTTGGCTTTACCATTTGGCAAGATCAGGATCAGGGCCAAGGGTTCAGGTGGTGGGCACAATGGCCTTGGCAATATCCAAGAGGTCCTCGGCAATGAAAACTATGCGCGCATGCGATTTGGGGTCGGCAGCGAATTTTCAAAGGGCTCGCAAGTCGATTACGTGCTCAATGATTTCCCGCCAGAGGAAAAAGCAGCTTTGCCTGCCCTGCTCGACAAAATGGGTGAGGCAGTGATGGCATTCAGCACCATCGGGCTAGAGCGTACCATGAATATATACAACGGCTAAAATAGGATTTCCCGACAACGAGACGATCAGAGACAATCGTCTTCAGGAATAATGCCTCAGTTCTCGCCTGGGGTGTAGAGCGGGAAATCGTCTTCGTCCTCCAATTCATAAGGCACAAAGACAAACCCACCCTGCTCGGGCAGCACCACAAATATGCATGCTCGCTCCTCTGGGTCGCCAAAAGTATCAATGAAGTCCTCTAGTTTGTCTTTCTCGACAACACCACGCTTCACAAACTCCTCCAAGATCGACACATTGTAATGCCAGTTGAGGTGGTCATTCTCCTTGGTCAAAAAAGATTTGCCAATGCTCACCGCATCTTGAAAGGCGACGTAAACTGGGAATTGAGAAATCTCCTCCTCGATCACATGCAATGAAAAAGCACGCATCATAGACCCGATGATGCGAATGTCACTGCGTATTGCCTCTAGTGCTGGGTTTTCAGAATATTCTGATCTCATAAGTACCGCCGGTAGAATGGTATCCTTTATAATATGTCAAGCGATCCCAAGCCCTCTCGTACCACGACGATGTCGTCGTCGCCGCGGCTGCAATCGATAATGGTGCTCGTCGCGTTGCCGCCAGGACCACCGTCGATCACCAGATCCACACGCTTCCCAAACGTGTCAAAGATCTCTTCGGGGTCGGTGGGATAGGACTCATGGGTGTCGGGCAAACTGGTCGTAAGGATCGGGCGGCCGAGCGCCCGCACAAGTGCCAGGGTGATTGCGTGATCCACGATGCGCACACCCACAGTCTTGCGACGCGATTGGAAGTGCTTCGGAATATTTTTGGAGGCTTCCAAAATGAAGGTATAGGGTCCGGGACAGCCACGGCGCATCATCTTGAACACGCCGTCGCCGATGTGGATCGCAAATTCGCTTACCGTTTTCAAGTCGGGACAAATGCACGAAAACATTGCCTTGTCTGGGTCAATGCCCTTGATCTGGCACACACGCTCCAAAGCCTTTTTGTTTTGAATGTCGCAGCCTAAGGCATAGACCGTATCGGTCGGATAAATAATGATGCCCCCTTGCTCCAAGATTTGGACAGCCTGCTGTACAAATCTCGGCTGCGGATTTTGGGGATGAATTTCAAGACGAATTCCCATGCTGCAAATATCGGAAAAAAGCTGGGCAATGCCTATCAAAGAGAATTGGAAGGAGACCGATAGGCAGTAAGCTGGGTGAATTTTGTGCAATGATCGAGGTTTATAGAAAAAAGTGAAGCGATTCGTGATTGGAAGGAATAGAAATAAGTCTTAGATTTGAAAGATTAACGCAACTCATGTTCAGAAAATGAAGGGAATTTCGCGCGCAGTTCTTGGTCTCTTGATCCTCGTTTCAGCCTCAGGCATCACTTTTGCCCAAAAAGGACTCAAATTGGGTATTGTTGCACTGCCTCAGACATCTTGGATGCTGAATGGAGACGACATGGATGTGCCCCAAGACCAATTCAAGTATAAGACGACCTTTGGCATGGCTGCAGGCCCGAGCGTCGGTTACCATTTCGGTGACGGCATCGGCTTCAAACTCAATTTCATCTACTCTGCCGAAGGCCAGAAATATACCAATCTCAATGGTGAAGGCACATTGGTGAATCACACCCGCCGCCTGAACTACATGAAGATCCCGCTTTTCTTCACTTTGAACACGGGCACAGAGATACACAAAGTCGTATTTGCATTGGATCTCGGCTTTCAAGCCAATTTCTTGATGCGCGCACGCTACTACAACGATGACCAGAGCTATACGCCAGACGACATCCTCTTCAACCCCAACGTGCGCGACTACCCTAGCTCCTACAAGCAATATTCTCTCTTCAACTATGGCCCTGTGGCCGGCGTCGGGGTCGATATCAAATTGGCTTACAACATCATGGGCAACATTCGTGTGCGTGGCGACTACACCCTCGGTGATGTCGAAAACAAGGATGCTGCTTATAAACTTTATGTAAACGGCATTCCTGACGACGTGCGTGTGTGGAATGAAACTCGTCCATTCACTAAGAACCTCACTGGAGGTCTCATGTTTGGCTTGACCTACACGTTCACAGCCAACTAATTTCTCCCCTCATCATCCTCAGCGGCAATGCCCAAGCGTAAAAAGATTCTCATCATTTACACTGGGGGAACCATTGGGATGATCAAGCGTACGCCTGATGGTCCCTATATCCCTTTTGATTTCAATCTGATCAAATCGGAATTTGCAGAGCTTGACCGTCTGGAATGCGACGTGGAAATCGTCGCCTACGATCCCCCGCTCGACTCCTCCAATATTGGTCCGCCCATCTGGGCGCAGATTGCGCGCACGATCAGCGACAATTACAAGCGTTTCGATGGCTTCGTGATTTTGCATGGTTCAGACACCATGGCTTATACTGGCGCAGCACTTTCCTTCATGCTAGAAGGCTTGGCCAAGCCAGTGATCCTTACAGGGGCACAGCTTCCGATCAATGAAATCAGGACCGATGCCAAGGAAAATCTAGTAACAGCATTGCAAATTGCGGCCCATCCTGACAAACCCATCAAGGAAGTCGGGATCTATTTTGAATATAAGCTCTACCGTGCCAACCGCACCCAAAAAGTGCATGCAGATGTTTTCTCGGCCTTCAATTCAGTCAATTTTCCCGCATTGGTCGAGGCAGGCGTACACCTCTACTTTAGGCATCCTACCCCTGTAGATGCCTGGAAGGGGAAGACCTTCAAAGCCCACGACACCTTGGAAACGCGGGTGGGCCATCTACGATTCTATCCAGGATTGTCGTCAGAAACGACTGATAGCATCTTGCTACACCCCAAACTCAAAGGCGTGATCCTGCAAAGCTATGGTGCAGGCAATTTGCCGACCGATCCAGCACTCATCGACAGCATCAAACGCAGCATCGACCAAGGCAAGGTGATCCTCAACATCACGCAATGCATGGGCGGCTCCGTCGAGATGGGGCGGTATGCGACCAGCTCGATGTTGCTCAAGGCGGGCGTATTGCCAGGGGCAGATATGACCTTTGAAGCGGCGCTCACAAAGATGATGTACCTGCTTGGCAAATACCCAGACCTCGACACAGTGAGGAAGCTCCTCGTCAGTAACATTCGCGGCGAGATGCGTGCCGAGCGCGCCTATACCGACTGAGTCGCAGCAGCGCCAGTCTCCAAAAACCATGCTCTTTTCTCATGCCAGCCGTCATTCCAGTGATGGCCCTTTGGCTGCGCCAAAGGTTGCTCTCGTGGCGCGTGATCTTGCACAGGCTTACAATCCTCTTTCTATCAAAATTCTCCTTGCCCTAGCGCTGATCGCGTGGCTATGGCCTCCATGAGAACGAAACATGGATTGCCTTAATTGGCCTATCATGGTTGAACGATGATACAACCGATAGGTCAAGAAACTGCGCAACAGCATACCAGCTAGCCCCTAGCATCTCGTTGGCAATGCGCGAGACGATTGCTGCCTACATTTGGAAGAACGCTAATAATTGCTGAACTTACCCCTAGTTGGGCGGAGCTGCCGCCTTGCCGTTTTTTGTTTTTTACCACTAAACCAAAAAGATTATGGAAAATGTAAATGCTCCCTCCCAAGGGGTGCAACGAACTATGATGAGGCCTATCGGAGCATTATTGCTCGGTTTGGCCCTCCTCGCGACCATGGTTGTGATCAGCTGCAAGCCGACAACGACCACAGAAGTCGTCTTGCCGCCCGCTACCCTTATCAACGACAGCAGCTGGGTCGTACCACTGGATGTGGAGAGTCCCCCCACCCAGGTCGGGTATTATGATTTTGGATGGCAGACCTTCGTCGCACTCAACTGGCCAGCCGACCTTGGCACGCGTGGCAAGCCAGACATGACAGCCAGCATCGGGGCGACCGGCCCCGATGGTCTCCCTCGACCCACTGTCTGGCAGACCTACAAAGAGCAATTTGATTTGTTTTTGGACAATGGCGCAACGCCTTCTGGCTGGGACTCCCCCAACATTGGCCACGACCCCGACGGGAACGGTGGCAAAATCGTCTTGGCCATGTTTAGCAAAAATGTGGACGGCATCGTCGATGAAAAATTCAACGAGGCCACCGGCAATCCGCTCATCGACATGGAGAGCAACTACGTGCGCTATGAGGTGAGGCTGGACCAAAGCGAATATGAATACTTCGTTCAAAACGAGTATTTCAATGCCGACAACCAAAAACATGCCGTCCATGTGGACTCCTTTGTCGGGATGCCCAGAGGCAATGACCCGCTTTCGCAGGGCTTGAATATCTGGGCACGCTTTGGATCGACCGAGGTCAAGGCAGCCTGGAGGATATTGCCCGAAGGGATGCCAGATAGCCAAAAAAATCGCTATTTCTGGGCCAAGGCGATCCTCATCGGTACCGACGGCAAGCCTAGCGGCGAGGCGACAGTGGGCTTGGTCGGTTTGCACATCTTGCGGCTCACGCCGCTCACACCCAGCACTTGGTACTGGGCGAGCTTTGAACAAGAAGACAATCTCACGCCACAAAAAGACGCGCATGGCAACGTCATCAACCCGAGCTTCAATACCAACCCCCCCACGGTGTCTGCGAAAGGCTACAACTATGTGCCCAATGCGGTGGTTCCCGGCCAACCCTTGCCAGTCCAAGCGCCAGTTTTGGTATCATCCCCACCATTTCAAAACATTGCTAGCGACCTTATACCTGTGAACAAAAAGTGGCAGGCGGCCCTCAAGGGAACGGTTTGGGAACATTACATGATGGTCGGCACAGTGAATCCTGCAATCCCTGGATCGACCTCGATTGCGGTCACAGGCGACATCTACAACGACTCGGTCAAGGGGTGGGAGGTACTGCCAGCGATCCAAGTCAACACCGCCGATATGGCCAACAGCACCTTGGAAACCTATATGTACAATGGCAATCCACCCAGCCAAAGCAACCTCAACAATTGTGTGGTCTGCCATGCAAGCGGCACGCCCCAGTTTTTTGTGGAAGACACCCTGAAAGTGAATGGCAACCTTCAGGTCTTTACTTTCTTATTTGGATTTGCACAGTCGCCACAATAAGCAACCCTGCCTCTGCATATTGTTCTGTGTACTTACTGGCCCACGTGCATTTGCGCGTGGGCCAGTGCTTTTGGGGCAGAACCGCAAGCCATGGGGATAATGCATTTTGCAATAGGGCCTATAGCGGCTACCTTTGCATCCTTTATGTGCAAATGATCTATGAAAAATCGCAAAGAGGATGCATTAGAGTACCACAGGCGCGCGCCCAAAGGGAAAATTGAAGTCGTCTCGACCAAGCCTTTGAGTACGCAGCGCGATCTTTCGCTGGCCTATAGTCCTGGTGTCGCCTATCCATGCTTGGAAATCGCCGCCGACAAGGACAAAGTCTATGACTATACGGCCAAAGACAATCTTGTCGCGGTGCTCACCAATGGGACTGCTGTCTTGGGTCTGGGAGACATCGGCCCAGAGGCTGCCAAACCGGTGATGGAAGGCAAGGCCATGCTCTTCAAGAAATTTGCAGGCATCGATGTCTTTGACATCGAGATCAACGCCAAAACAGTCGAAGAGTTCATCGCCGTCGCCAAGGCCCTAGAACCCACGTTTGGGGCGATCAACATGGAAGACGTGAAGGCCCCCGAAAGCTTTGAGATCGAGCAGCGCCTTGTTGCGGAGATGAATATCCCGGTGATGCACGACGACCAGCATGGCACAGCCATCATCACATCTGCGGCGCT
>JANORP010000214.1:0-7284 GCA_031415375.1 Bacteroidota bacterium
AAGATGGGCCCAGGCTTGGAGAGCGACCATGCATTCGCCAGCAGCGAAAATGCCATCACAATGCTGAAATAGATGTGGTTGCAGCCGAGCCACACCTGTACTTCTTTGGAGACCTTGATCCTTTCATTGATCTCAGCCGCGTGCACGATGTAATCGATCACCGTCCCTGTACCCACAAAAAAAGTACCCGCCAACAGCAAAAACCACGCGATGCGTACCTTCTTTAAGGAAAATGGCCCTATCACCGCAAGGCTATACATCGCAAGAAATAGTGGCAACTTGATCTTTGCCTCATTCAACCATGCAGCCTGCATCGTTTCCCTCGTCCAGAGGCCCGATAACAATTGCAATGCAAACAGCAAAGAGATGAAAACAGCGGGTTTGTGGGCGATGAACCGTCGCAGCTGTTCGCGTGGCGGCATGAGCGCAAGACCAGCCAAAATGATGACGGCAATGCCCAGGCTCACCAATGCAGGCGAGGTGACCATACCGGCCATGCAGAAAAGAATGCCGATAAAGCTTAACTTCTGCAACAAAGCTTCATTGCGCTGTAGGGCAAGGACTTCGCCTCGCCACCCAATACGGGAGCCACCTTCCATGACCGCCAAAATACACAAAAATAAAGCACCACACGGTGCAAATCACGCTGCATGTCAAGGCTGTCACTAGGCGAAAGCATCGGTCATCGACAAATTCAAACCTTTCCATGGGATCTACAACACCGTCAATGCGTGTGCCGACCGATACAGATCCCATTTACTCATTGCTCCAAAGTCGGTTCCACCTTGCCTTCATGGAGCTGTCCGTCGGTACCGACGAATAGCCCCTTGCTTTGAAAAGCTGGATCAAAACGTGCCCCGCCCAAAACGTGGAGCATCAGCGTGCGCCCATACCTGAAAATGAGTGGCAGCAATACTGCAATCACCAGCAATATTCCGGTGATAACCAACCATTCATTGGCAGTAGGGAAAAGAAAAATATAGGCCAATGCGCCGATGACTGTAATCACAGCTGTGAATGCATAGCCGATATAACTTGCTCCCATATAGAAACCCGGTTCGATCTGGAAATCTTGCCCGCAATGGGTACACTGCGGATACATTTTGTAAAAAGCGTCTAGCCTGTAAGCGGGGCGCTCAAACATTTCACCCTCACGGCAACGTGGGCAGCGACAATGCATCAAGGCCGAAATGAGCGAAGCCTTTACAGAAGGTGACATTTGGGGTGCCTCCATGACTTTGGGTCTTAGTAAAGTGGGATGCTGTGAAGAAAAACACCGTGGGAGCAGTTATACAACGATGCAAATCTGCATCCGTTCACACCAAGAAATGAGGAGTGGACTTCAAATCGCTGCAGCGCAAGTGACGTCAAGTAATTGTGGATTCAGGAAGCTGTCTTCCCTCCTATTTGGTGATCGCCGATCACGTCGGCGATGGTCGTCTCGCTGAGTTGCTGCCCTTTGCGCAGGTTGTTGCGGCGATAATTGACCGCGATCACTACGCCTAGCAGCATCAACGAGCCATAGGGCAACAAAAAAAGCAAAAGAATACCAGAGTTCAATCCGGCGACCAGTTTGCTCTCCTTTGCACCATAGTTGGAGCCCGTCGTGACGGCTGCCTTGCACATGGGGCACTGTGCCTGGGCGATTTGTGGCGCAGCAAAAAGGCCCAACATCAACATCAACATTCCAAGGTACTTTTTCATAGTCTTCAAGTCAATGCTGGATTAAACACATGCGCAAACAAAAAAACAATGACGCCCGTCACCGAAACATAGAGCCAAATAGGCCAAGCATAGCGCACGATCCTTTTGTGCTGGGCAATGCTACTGCTCAAGCCACGATAGGCCGACAACAGCGCCAATGGAACCACCGCCGCCGACAGCACGATATGCGTCAAGAGAATAAGCAAATACGTGTATTTCAAGAATCCCGTGCCGCCATATCTCACGTCGCCGTGGGCGGCATGGTACAAGATATAAGACACCAGGAAAAAAATCGACAAAACCAAAGCCGTGATCATCGAGGCCTTGTGGGCAGCGACATTGCCCTTGCGGATGAAAAACAAGGCGAGCAGCAGCAAAATGGTCACGCCGCTATTGATGCCAGCATTCATGGCTGGTAAGAAACTCACGTCACCGACCAGTGACTTGCCGCCCACATCCGCAAACAACAGGGTAGCTATCAGAGATGGCACCACCACGCTCAGCACCGCGATAAGCGGCACATACAAACGATCATTTGATTTCAGCGTACTCACGTTTCAATAGTTTAATGTGTGCAATTACAGAGTCCACATCTGCCGTTTCGAGGCCATCGTAAAAGCTACCTCTAAAACGTCCTTCCTTGTCCACCAAACGCAACTTGCCGTCATGGACAAACTTTACCGTCTGGTCTTCATCTTCGGTATGGCTGAAGAAGAATTCCTCCGTTTCAACACGGTAGAGGTCACTTTTGTTTCCCGTCAAAAAATACCATTGATGGTCCACAGCACCATAAGATGCCGCATAGGACTGCAAGACAGGGATGCTGTCATATTCTGGATCGACCGTAAACGAGACGAGTTTGATCTCAGGATCGCCTTTGAAAGCTTGCTGAATGCGTTGCATTCCTTCGCTGAGCTTGGGACAAATACCTGTACAGGTGCTAAAAAATACGTCTGCCACCCAAATCTTGCCACGCAAGGAGTCTCTACTGATCATTGCGCCCGTCTGTGACGTAAATGCAAAATCCCCCACAACCTTTTGAAGTGAGTCCTTGCTGCCGTCAGGATTGGCAATTTTGATCGGCAATATTCTCACCAGTGGCCCCGATGCGGGTACGGGTGCTGAAGTACCTATCGCGTAAAACAAAATAAGATAGGTGATCCCTGCCCCAAACAAAGCTGCAGCTAGGATGAAAAGTGGACGGGCGTATGATTTCAAAGTGATAACATTCTACTTGAAGACAAAGCTACGGACGAACCCGCCTGCTCCCAACAACGATTGCAAAACATCACTCAGCGATGGGCTTGCCAGCCTTGCGATCTGCGTACTCATTTTCAAGGAAATCCAAATGGATAGACAATCGCACGACAGCATCATGGTCCAGCCCGTCGTAAATCTCTCCACGAAAATGGCCCTCCCAGTCGATGAGGCGCAACGTGCTTTCACGCAACAATCCCGCAGCAATATCTTCGGGGGCGATGTCTTCATAGTTGAGCTCCTCGTGCAGGAACTTACGGATTTGCTCAGGATTGCCCGTGAGCATGTACCAACGGTGAGGCGTAGCCTCCAAGCGGCTAGCAACCTTCTTGAGCACAGCAACACTATCGTGGGTAGGATCGACCGAGATCGAAACAAATCGCACGTCGGCATGGTCGCGCGTGTCGCTCTGCAACTTGGAAATCTCGGAATGGATGCGGTCGCAGGACTCGGCGCAATTGCCAAAAAATAGATTGCAAACCCAGATTTTACCAGCGAGGGAATCACGCGTGATGGTTGCACCCGTCTGTGAGGTGAAAGCAAAATCACCCACAGACCTAAATACCGAATCCGGACTGCCGCCCGGATTCGGTATCTTTTCGCTGATCGTTTCGATCGGCTTATAATGTTGCTCACTCACCAATTTCATGAAACCATATACCAACAGCGGCAAAATGAGAATCAAAAAAAGTGAGATGAACGGACGGTACTTCTTCATGTGCTCACTTAAAGCCCTAGAAACCAACCTTTTCCGTAGAAGTTGCCTTCTATCAAAAAGGCCAAGATCAACCACAACGCAAAAGTAAGTGGAAGCACGATGGTCATGATCAAGCTCTTGACCTCGTCTTTCAAGTGCATAAAAGTGCCAACGATGAAGTAGGCCTTCACCAAGGTCATCAAGATATACGTGATGTTGCGAAACGCGCCACGACCGATCGTGAATGCAATCACAAACTCGATGGCGGTCAGGATAAAGAGAATCCAAAACACCTGCCAAAGCTTCTTGCGAATGCCGACACCAGCAGTCTCGTCGTGATGTGTGTGAATATCGGGGTGCGTATAAGGGCTTTGATCGTTGTCGTATCCCTTATTGTGATCGCTGTGATGTGTATCTGACATGACTTTTCAGATTAGACGAGGTAGAAAAATGTAAACACAAACACCCATACGAGATCGACAAAGTGCCAGTAGAGACCGACCTTCTCGACCATTTCATAGTGGCCACGACGGTGAAGTTCACCGCTCTGTGCCTGCTTGTAGATCAAGAAATTCAAGAATACACCAGAGGCCACGTGGGTACCATGGAAACCAGTGATGAAGAAAAACAGATTCGCAAAGGAAGGATTCTGCGCGTATTGATTCACAGTGAGACCAGCACCGCTGATAATCGCTTCGGGGTTGATGCCAGAAGGACCACTAGCCAGCAAGGAGGCCTTGGGTACAAGTTGCGCAAACAGCGTAGGATCGGCCAAGAGATTGGCTCCGAGATGCGCCTCACCATTCATCACCTGCAAGACACCTTTTTCAGGCATGAATTGCGCCACCGTACCGTCGATCAACTGGATTGCACCAGCAATATGATCAGCGCCATGGGTGCCAGAGATGAAGTGAAACCACTCGTAGGCTTGGCAACCCAAAAACATCAGGCCACCGATGATGGTATAGATCATATACTTCTCAACCGCCTTCTTATCCATGCGGTGCCCAGCCTCCACCGCTAGCACCATCGTCACCGAAGATGCGATGAGGATGAAGGTCATCAGACCCACAAATGCCAGTGGCGCTTCTATATGAAACCACTCATAAAGACCCGCAAAGTGGGTAAATACGTTTTCAGGATTTGCCCATGGTGTCTGAGATGAAAATCGAATCACACCGTAAACCACGAGCAAACTCGTAAACGTAAAAGCATCTGACATGAGGAAAAACCACATCATCAGCTTGCCGTAGGTGACCTTGAGGGGTTTCCGCCCGCCATCCCACAATGATTTTGGTACTGTCGCTACTTGAGCCATTTTTATTAAGCGATTGAGTTAGAACTTCTTCAAATCAAACCAATGGATCGCCCTGATTGAGGAGCAAAAATATGAATAAATACAACCAAAGCAATCCCAAAAAGTGCCAGAAGGTCGCCGCATTTTCCATGCCGATGAGGTTGCCAGGGCGATACCTGTTCATCATCAACTTAGCATACACGATTCCCAAATAGATCAGCCCCGCCAATATGTGCACACCATGCAAGCAAGTGAGCACATAAAGATAATTGCCCGAATTACTGCCGCCACCACCAAAGACCACGCCCTCCTCAGACAAGACTGACCAAGCGACCACTTGGCCAGCTAGGAAAATCAAACCGAGTAGCATCGTGAGGCTATAACCGATCTTGGCACGCTTAAAGTCGCCTTTGCGCGCACCCCACAACCCGATTTGCAGCATAGCACTCGCCACCAGCAAAATCGCTGTATTCAGCCAAAGAACCCGAGGCATCGTGAAATAATGCCACATATCCTTGTCGCTCTCGATCCCCTTGCTCACAATGTAGGCACTCGTGAGCGCCCCAAAGAGCAATATGATCGACACAATGAACAACCAAAGGTTGAACTTCGCCGGGTGAATAATGTACTTCTTTTCGTCCAGTTCCGCTGCCATTCCGCTCATATCCATTAGAACTTGTCGATCAACATCGCTATCTGCACGACAGGCAAATAGATGAACGATCCAAACATCAGCCGACTCGCAGCCTTCACGGTACGTTGCTTGAGCAACACCACAGCTTGCAAGCTAAACAAAACACCTGCAATCCCCATCACGGTGACGGTGAGCAGGCCTGTAATGTCAAATGCATAGGGCAATACACACACCGGCACAAGCAGGATCGTGTACACCAAAATGATCGCTGCCGTAAAACCACTGCGACCAGCATCTGAAGGCAGCATCTTGAATCCTGCCTTGCGATAATCTTCCTCCAACACCCAAGCAATCGCCCAGAAATGGGGAAACTGCCACAGAAATTGAATCAGGAAAAGGATCCACGCATTGGTGCCCAAAGATCCGGTTGCGGCGGCCCACCCAATGAGGGGCGGCAATGCGCCAGGAAAAGCGCCCACCAATACTGCAACCGAATGAATGCGCTTGAGCGGTGTGTAAACAAATGCATACAACAGCAGGGCAATAATGCCTAGCAATGCTGCCACAAGCCCAAACATAAAGCCCAACAGGCTCACACCACCAATGGCACAGACCATAGCGAAGATCACAGCCTCCAGTGGGCTGATCACCTTCTTGACCATCGGGCGATTTTGGGTGCGGGTCATCAACTTGTCGTGCTCGGCCTCGATCACTTGATTGAGCGTATTGCTCGCTCCAGTAATCAAGAACCCTCCTAGCCCCAAAGCCAAAATTGTAAGCAGGTCGAAACCAGCCACATTGGGAGCCATCATGTACCCAAAGATGGCTGAAAAAACCACCAATAGCGTGAGCCTTGGTTTCACCAGAGCTACATAAGCCCTCAGGTGACTTGACAGCCCCACACCCACCGTTCCTTCGTATGTCGCCTTACTACTCTGCATTTACAATGGCACCCGTCGGGAGCATATTTTCTTTCAAATGCTTGGAAGACAATCGTTGTATTCCAAGTACATGTATCCAAATCGAGAATTCAGCCGCAAAAATCAAATTCGCAAAAAGCATGTGGAGCGGCTGCACTGCGGGAGGTAAATCCTTGTATGCCAGCACCAAACCAAACAACACTTCAAGCACCACGGCTGCCACGAGTCCCATCACCAGACGCCTCACGATAGCACTTGCACCCAGATCAGCCCAGACACGCTTGAGCCAAACAACCAGTAAACCGACAAGCACCATCCAAAAGAGGCTATGGAGCATATAGGTGAACCCAGGCTGCAACCACTCGGAACGCTGTCCCATAGCAAGTTGCGCAGCGATCACATCGACTCCCTCGCGCACCTTGGTCCCTAGGAGCACCTGTGCAAGGGTGAGTACGATCACGCCAGCGCCCAACCATGCGAGGCCCGTAGAACCAGCCTTGATGTCTGCAGCAGTGCGATTGGAACGCGACGCCACAAGGTAGTTGGCGAGAATGAGCAGGGCCATGATGAGCATTGCGACTAGCAAATGGACAGTGACCATACCACCTGCGAGGTTGCGATCGACCACCAACTTACCCAGCCAACCCTCAAAACCTGTGAGCAACATCGCAGCGACACTCAGCAGCACGATGCGGCGATCACGCTTCCAAAAACCAAAGGAAAGCGCAGCAGTCGCAAACATGAACAGGCCAATGAGCGCACCGACCAATCGGTT
>JANORP010000215.1:0-12556 GCA_031415375.1 Bacteroidota bacterium
CCAAGGAAGAATTCATTCGGGTTGGATTCGCAAAACCAATGCCGATCAGGCAGATCGCCATCGGTGAGTGCTACAACCCCGGTGGAATCGTAAAAGTGGTCTTGATCGACATGGAAGACAAGGAATATCCAGTGTATGAAAATGCCAACCCCGGCCCAGTCAAAGAACTCGGCCGCCTGTTCAAACTCAAGGTGCCCCTCACAAAATTCAAAGTCAAGGAGATGCGCATCGTGTGGAACAGTAAAAGCGTACCCGGCCACGCCTACATCGACGCGATCGGCATCAGTGACAGCGAGACCCCCATCGTCGTGGAGCCCAATATCACGCAAGACTTTGTCTTTGAGATCGACGCAGCGGCGCTTGCGTCCAATATCAACTCCGAATTTGAAGAGCTGATCCCCGTGCCATCCCCAGATGGCAAGGTGCTCTACTTCTGCCGCGATGGCCACCCGGGCAACATCGAAGGTGCCGGCACGCAGGATGTCTGGTATGCAGTACGCTCGGGCAAGGGCGCTTGGTCGGATCCCGTGAACATGGGCGCGCCGATCAACACCCCCGAAAACAATGCCTTGATGGCCATCTTCAACGATGGCAAGACGGCACTGTTGGAAAATGCCTACCAGACCAATGGCACACTCACCAAAGGTATCTCCTTGGCGACCATGACCGCCACGGGCTGGACCAATCCACGCACGCTCGACGTGCGCAACTTTTACAACAACAGCGACTTTGGCGAGTTTTACATCACGCCCGATGGCAAGACGCTGATCTCGGCAGTCCAAAGAGCCGACAGCAAATTCAGCAAAGACCTCTATGTGAGTTTTGAGGCCAATGGCACCTTTACGGAGCCGCGTAGGCTCGGCGATACCATCAATAGCCTGGGCAGCGAGTCGGCACCGTTTTTGGCAGCAGACGGCAAGAGCCTCTTTTTTGGCTCCAATGGTCGCAGCGGCTATGGGAGCGTCGATGTCTATGTGAGCAAGCGCCTCGACGACACGTGGCTCCACTGGTCTGAACCTGAGAACCTAGGCCCCAAGGTGAACTCGGCAGGATTTGATTCTTTTTTCAAGGTTCCGCAGACGGGCGACTATGCCTACTTGTGCCGCAGGGCTAATGTGGTGCAAAAGACCGACATCTATGAGATCTTATTGCCCGCCAACTTACGTGGCGCGCCGATGGCGATCGTGAAAGGAAAGGTGTTTGATGCACAAACCAAGCAGGCCGTTGATGGCGTGCTCACCTACCAAGTCGAGGGAAGCTCCGAAATCTTGGGGAAAATCACCCCAAATTCCGAGACGGGCGAATACAGCATCGTGCTGCCCCTAAATGCCAATTACAAGCTCGTCGCCAAGTCGGCCGGCTACCTCAACACGGTCATCTTGGTCGATCTGCGTACCGAATCCAAAAGCGTGACCCTTGCCCAAGACTTCCCTTTGCAGGCCCAATAGTCCTCACTTGTGAAATAATCTGCTGATTGCGGAGGCTTTTGGAGTCTGGCACAACTTTTGGGTATGGGAATGCGTTGTAACACTCGCAATCACCTTGTAAATTTGCGTGTTCATACCCTATGATGAAGAGGATATCGATTTTGTTGTTTTGCCTTGGAGCCTGCCTGATTGCCGCTGCCCAATCCGTGCAATGGGCTTATAAAGTCGTTGGGAGATCGACCGAGTTTGGCGAAAAACAATACAGTGCAGAACAAGTGCTCGGCATCCCCAATGTGTTGCCGACATTCAAGGAAAGCCCCTGCTCCTGGTCACCCTCCAGCGTGGAAAGTCGTACCGATGAATTTGTGCATGTGGAATACAAAAACCCGATGCGCATCAAGCAGGTGGCGATTGCAGAGAGTTTCAATCCCGGAGCCGTGAGCCAGGTATATCTCTACGACACACAAGGCAAGGAGCACCAAGTCTATAAAAATGATTCACCGAGCCCCCTCCCAGAAGATGGTCGCATGTTTATCATTCAGGTGCCCTACACTGCCTACAGTGTAAAACAAGTCAAGGTCGTGCTCAATACCGTGGGCATGCAGGAATGGTCCCATATCGATGCCATCGGCATCAGCGATGCCGACGTCCCCGTGAAGGCAGAGATCAATCTCATCAAAGATGTAAAATTTGAGTCGCTCCCCCAAAATCTCGGTGCCTCGATCAATACGGAATACGATGAGATCATGCCCATCATTGCGCCCGATGGCAAGTCACTCTACTTTGACCGCAAAGACCACCCTGCCAACACGGGCGGCATCGTGAACGACGACATTTGGTTTTCCACGCTCGCGACCACCGGCAAGTGGTCCAAAGCCGAAAACATCGGCGCGCCGCTCAACAACAAAGGCCACAATTTCCTCACGGCCATCGCACCAGACGGCAATACAGCTTTGCTGGGCAATGTCTATGAAGCCGACGGCAACATGTCCTCGGGCCTCTCGATCGCACGCCGTGCGCGCGACGGCTGGGATTTCCCGCAAAAACTCATTATCCAAAACTATTACAACAACAACAAGTTCAGCGAGTTTCACCTCGGTGCCGACGGCAAGACGATCGTGATGACCGTGCAGCGCCAAGACAGCTATGGCAACAAAGATTTGTATGTGAGCTTCGCCAATCCAGATGGCACCTATACTGAGCCGAGAAACCTGGGCGGCGTGGTGAACAGTGCCGCAACCGAAATGTCGCCCTTTCTGGCGGCCGATGGCAAGACCCTCTATTTCAGCTCAGATGGATTTAGCGGCTATGGCAACAAAGACATGTTCATGACGCGTCGCCTCGACGCCTCATGGACCAAATGGTCGCAACCGCAAAACTTGGGACCGCTGATCAACAGCGCCAACTGGGATGCTTACTACTCAGTGCCAGCCTCTGGCGAATATGCCTACTTCAGCAGCGAAAACAAGGCGCTGGGCAAGACCGACATCAACCGCATCCTCCTCCCCAATGCCTTGCGGCCTGAGGCGGTCGTGCTCATCAGGGGACGTGTGCTCGACGAGAATACCAAGGAACCCATCAATGCCAAGATCATCTATGAGTTGCTGAGTGATGGCAAGGAAATCGGCATCGCCAACAGCAATCCCAAGACCGGGGAATACACGATCATTCTCCCAGCTGGCGCAAAGTATGGCTTCCTCGCACAAGCGACTGGCTATATGAGCGAAAACCAAAACATCGACCTCACACAGATCACTGAATACAAGGAAATCTCGCAAGACTTGCTCTTGGTACCCATCCGCAAGGGCGAATCTGTAGTGCTCAACAACATCTTCTTTTCCCCCTCAGAAGCCGAGCTCAAACCAGATTCCAAGCCAGAATTGGACCGTGTGCTCATCTTTCTGCAAGCCAACCCGACGATGAAGGTGGAGATTGCTGGCCACTCCAACAATGCCTGCAGCGAGGATTGGTGTATGAAGCTGAGCATTGCCCGTGCCAAGGCTGTCTATGACTACCTTACGGCCAAGGGCGCCAACCGCATCAACATCCGCTACAAAGGGTACGGGAGCAGCAAGCCGCGCTGGAGCAATGATACCCCAGAGGGTTTGCGCAAAAACCGCCGCGTAGAATTTACGATCCTAGAAATCTAGGCTTGTCAAAGAATTGGGTCGATGATCCTCTACGCAACGCCACCGCAGTTTGTAAAAAGTAGTAGCACTGAAAAGGAAACCGCAAAGGTTCGCAAAGCCAAGCATTGTTCTGAAAAAAAAACCGCAAAGGCCGCCCCGACACGTCGGGATAAACGCCGGTTCGCAAAGCCAAACACGCTGCTGAGTGGCGAAGCATCAAATCGATCCCCAATACAACTGCTACCTGCTAGCTGCTAACTACTACCTCATACCTATTTCCTAGCTAAAATCCTGCAATCCTCTCCCCTCGCAACTTGAATTCTGATGCAATTTTGTGCAATTTGCGCCGCATTTAGGGAGCGTAGGGCAGATGCCCATCGCATCCGCAAAGCCTGAAATACGAGTATCCTGATATGGAAGAGCTGTTTGTCTATAACACCCTCTCGCGCAAAAAAGAAAAGTTTGCCCCCCTGAACCCGCCCTTCGTGGGCATGTATGTCTGCGGGCCTACCGTCTATAGCGACGTGCACATGGGCAATTGCCGCACGTTTATCTCCTTTGACATCATGTACCGCTACCTGCTGCACATCGGCTACAAGGTGCGCTATGTGCGCAACATCACCGACGTGGGCCACATCGTCGATGATGCCGACGAAGGCGATGACAAAATCGCCAAAAAGGCACGCTTGGAAAAAGTGGAGCCGATGGAGATTGTGCAGCGCTATACCACAGGCTTCCATGAAGTGATGAGCTTGTTCAATGCGCTGCCGCCGAGCATCGAGCCGAGCGCGACAGGTCACCTCATCGAACAAATCGAGATGACCCAGGCCATCATCGACCGTGGCTATGCCTATGTCTCAGACGGTTCGGTCTATTTTGATGTCGATAAATATGCGCAAGAGCACCCTTATGGAGCACTCTCGGGTCGCAATCTCGACGAATTGCTGGAAGGCACCCGCGACACATTGGAGGGGCAGGATGAGAAAAAAGGCCGCTTGGACTTTGCCTTGTGGAAAAAAGCCAAGCCTGAGCACCTCATGCGCTGGAATTCTCCTTGGGGCGAGGGTTTCCCCGGCTGGCACATCGAGTGCTCGGCGATGAGCCGCAAATACCTGGGCGACCAATTTGACATCCATGGTGGTGGCAACGACTTGGTGCCCACCCACCACACCAACGAAATCGCACAAAACGTAGGCTGCTGCGGTGTGTCGCCTGTAAACTACTGGCTGCATACCAATATGCTCACCCTCAACGGTCGCAAGATGGCCAAGAGCACAGGCAATTCCTTTCTCCCAGTGGAGCTGTTCACGGGCTTGGAAGTCGCCTCTGACTCGGTCTCGGCCAGTCCATCTTATGCCAAAATGGGCCGCAAGCATCCGCTGCTCGACAAGGGCTATTCCCCGATGTCGATCAGGTTTTTCATGCTGCAGACCCACTACAGCAGCACGCTCGACTTCAGCAACGAGGCCATGACAGCCGCCGAGAAAGGCTTTGCCCGCCTCATGGAAGCCATGAAATCGATCGAGAAGCTCACGCCGGGCGAGGCGTCCAGCGTGGATATCGCAGCACTGCAAAAGCAAGCTTATGCAGCTATGAACGACGACTTCAATACGCCCATCCTGCTGGCACAACTGTTTGAAGCCGTGCGCATCATCAACAGCGTCAAGGATGGCAAGGAAAGCCTCAACGCAGACGACCTAGCAATCCTGAAAAAGCTGATGAAGGCCATGGTACACGATGTGCTGGGCCTCAAAGACGATCTCTCGGGTTCCAGCGACCTCGCCGACGGGCTCATGCAGGTGATCATAGGCCTGCGCGCGCAGGTGAGGATCGACAAGAACTGGGCCATGGGCGACCGCATCCGCGACGACCTCGGCAAATTGAAAATCAAACTCAAAGACGGTGCAAATGGCACGGAATGGTATGTTGAAAACTAAACATCTCACAACGGTAGCGGCCTTGCTCGCAGGTACGCTCTTGGTCACCACGAGCTTCCTGAGTGGCTGCGATACTGGTGGCACGACCACCGATCCTGATACGAGTATCACGGTTACCCCTCCGCCATTTGCCCCGATCGCGCCCGATTTCAATGCCGATAGCGCCTATCGCTTCATCGAGCAACAATTGAGCTATGGCCCGCGCATACCCGGCACGCCTGCCCACGCGGCCTGCGTGGCTTGGATGAGCGCACAATTCACGCAGTATGGTGCTGCGGTGACGGTGCAAGACGGCCAAATGACAGACAAGGATGGCAAGCCCGTGAATTTCAAAAATGTGATCGCGAGCTACAAGCCCGAGGCAACGGGTCGCGTGATGCTCACCGCGCACTGGGACTCGCGCCCTGTCGCTGACAAGGACGCAACCAAGCCCACCTTGGCTGTGCCTGGTGCGAACGATGGCGCAAGCGGTGTGGCCATCATTCTGGAAATTGCCCGCCAATTTGGCATCAAAGCTCCCAATATCGGCATCGACCTCATCCTCTGGGATGCTGAGGACAATGGCGATTACAACAACAACGAGAGTTGGTGCCTTGGCTCACAATATTGGGCCAAGCATCCACACAAGCCTGGTTACAAGGCCCGCTACGGCATCAACCTCGACATGGTGGGTGCCAAGGATGCCCGCTACACCAAAGACGGCTACAGCATCGCCAATGCCCGCATCGAGACCGACAATGTCTGGTCCATCGCGGCACAGCTGGGTTATGGACTCTACTTCTCGGGCGCCGTCAATGATTTCACCTCGGTCGATGACCACTATTTTGTAATGCAAGGCACGGGCATCCCGATGGTCGAGGTGATCCACCGCGATGTGAATTCGGGGGAATTTTTCCCACACTGGCACCGCACCACCGACGACATCAACAGCATCGACAAAGCCACGCTCAAAGCGACTGGGCAGACGATGTTGGAAGTGCTGTACCGCGAGAACTGAGCGTGGCCAAGGAGCAAAAATATTATGTTGTTTGGGTTGGCAAAAACCCGGGCGTGTATGCGGATTGGCCATTGGCACAATCGCAAATACAGGGCTTTGCAGGTGCACGCTACAAGTCATTTCTGCATCTAGAGGAGGCAAGACGGGCCTTTGAACGCCCTTGGCAGGACTATGTAAAGCCTGCCGGTGATGGCGGCGGTGGCCCCAAACAAGCCAAAAACGAACCCCGGATCCTCACCGACGAGATGCTGAAGGTGATCGTGCCCGACAGCATTTCTGTCGATGCCGCCTGCGCTGGCAATCCCGGTAAAATGGAATACCGAGGCGTCTATACCCTGGCCCCCGAGATCGAGGTTTTCCGCTCGCAAGTCTTTGCCCTGGGCACCAACAACATCGGCGAATTTCTCGCACTCGTGCATGCGCTCGCGATGTTTCACGAGACCCAACCCAATTTGGTGATCTATTCCGACAGCAAGCTTGCACAAGGCTGGATCAAGAAAAAAGTCTGCCGCACGACCCTCCCCGTCAACAAAAAAACCGAATACCTACACAGCCTCATCGCCCGCGCCGAAACCTGGCTCAAAACCCACAAGTTCAAAAACAAGATTTTGAAGTGGGAGACCAAGAAGTGGGGCGAGATCCCAGCGGATTTTGGGCGGAAGTGAGGGGGATTAGCGTAAATAATTCAGTTGTCGATAGGCTGACCTCACAGCCTCCTCGAATTTGAGATAGGATCTCAGGCTACGTAATTTTTTCAAGTCTATTTTTCTACCAATCAACTGGTACAAGTCGGCAATAACTAATGCATTTCGGTGCCTTTTCGGTCTGGATTCATTGGCAATTCTTATCGCTGCCTTAATAACTTCCTTAGGATCTGCGATGGTTTCTGGACGACGATGTAATCCCAAATCGAAATCAGACAAATTCGTACCTAGCTCATCCTTGAGTAATTCAAGATCTGCTAGCATCCAAGATTCCGTCATTTGAATCGGGACAATAGGCACGACCACCTCACAAATTTCTTGACCGAGACGCGCTGCCAATTTTTCAAACAGTGGATCGAATCTTGTTGTGAAAACATTGTTGTCGTCACTATTGTCGGCATCTACATGAATGCAAAGTACCATTAACCCTTGGAGAAAGCCTTGCTCTAGCATTTTCTCATACCTAGCAATAAACTCACCTTTTCCTTTTGGCAGAATCTCAACTGGAAAAATCTCTAGCGACTTTCCACATTCAAATGAAATCTCCTCAAAAGTACGTTCGAGGACCGAAGCCAAGAATCTTTCATCACTTGGTCCTTCCGTCGTAAAACCTACGATTACTTGGCTCATTGAAACACCCCTCTTTTCACTGCTTCAATATCTTCTTCACCAAGATATTTTGCGACCTCGGCCAAAGTGATTTTGGCGGAGTTGGGGAGAACCGCTAACGTCATGGAATCAGTGAGATCCACCTTATCGCTCCTCGTTACCTTTAGTTTATACCGCTTTTCATCACCCTTTATAGTCATTGTATGCTGATTGGTAAAGAATACACTAACATTGACATCTCCAGACCATTTCAACATACTCAAAACCAACCTAGGTGAATGTGTGTTTACGATCACCTGCCGCAAAACTGCATGCTCAAAATCAGCGGACAAACCCTGCAAGAGATCTGCCATCGTACCGATGCGATAAGGATGGATACCATTCTCAGGCTCCTCAAAACAAAGTAATCCAGTATGTGATTCATCGCACATGAAGATGCAAAGGGCTAGAATTCGTAAGGTCCCTTCAGACAATACCCTTGAAGAAAACTCCTTTTTATCTTCGCTTACAAGCTTGATCAAATACTGTCGATTCGCCTTATCATCGACCACATCTACATCCACGAAATTGGGCAAAAAAGAATTCAATGTCCTAGCAATAATTCTTATTGCATAGGGATCATTTTGTTTGATGCGAAACAGCGCTGCAGCAAGATTTTTCCCACTTTCAGTGATGTTATCCCTCAGACCGACATCCTGTCTCGTTGGCTCACGCAAATCCTCAGGATTGAGTTGCAGAAATCTCCAACTCCGCATTTCCTCTTTCGCTGCGAAAGCATGTGCAAAATCCACTGAATTGATACCACTGAGCACTGTTTGCATTGCAGCATTTGCCAGCGTATCCCTACCACCGCGTCCGCCATCCTGCCGCAATTTAATTGCAACCTTGCCGTCGCGAGTTTCCGTTTTAATAAAGGCACGTGGGGTTCCGCCGCTCAAATCAGACTTCCAGACCATTTTTAGCTTGGAGCCAAGAAGTCTCTTTGCCCAAACATCCTCTTCGCTTCTGATCCTTTCAAGTGATTCCGAAACGATTTTCAAGTCACGAAAGCCTGTGTCGGATCCCGTTCTGGAAATCTCCAACTCATATCGGAGTCGTTTATATCTCAGTTCGGTGGCTCCCCCCCAGTTATCCCTCACGGAAGTAGGCAACAGCATTTCTACCTCAAATCGCATTTCCTGAGCGTATTCACCTTCATCCAATTTGGTAAACAGTTCATCGGGATCTCCACGCTGTTCATTGAATGCCGTCCGAAGATCTACTTCCGCCAATCTTGCCAGCAGACGAAGGGCATCGAAAAGGTTGCTTTTCCCAGAACCATTGGCACCTGCAATCAATGTAAGTGGGGTAAACTCCATTTCAAAATCCTTAAAGGACTTAAACCCGTCGATTTTTATCTTCGTAATCATTCCTAAATGCCTTCAGTCGATGTCGGTAATCTACGAAGATACAAGCAAAGTATGAAACCCAACTACTTGAACCAAGCCAAGTGCTACAATCCCCACTCCCGACGCAAGTCCTCGGACAGCACCAATCCACGTCCTTTCACGCTTTGGAAACGCTTCATCATCCCTTTGATGACGGCCAAGCCAAGCTTGTTGGCGAGTTTTTCAATGCCAAGCCCGCGGTCTTCCAACTTTTCCACAGCGCCAAAGAATTTCGCCATTGCATAGGGCAATACCGCGGCCACACAGCCCTTTTTGGCTTCGACTCCCAGCACATCGGAATGCGTGTCGCCCATGAAATAACGCAACAGAAATTCAGGTGAATTGTCGAGCAAATCTGTGGGCAACATCATTTTTCGCGAAAAGTCCAACAGCGCTTTGGTGAGCGATTTACCCGCCTCGCTCGGCCCCACCAAACGCGCAAATATCGCGGTTTGCTGCGCTTCTGCATCCGCCAAATCGACTGGGATCAATGTGGGATCGATGCCCAAATGATGCCCAACCAATTGCCAAGCATATTGAAAATCTTCGGCCTGTGCTTGCGACAATTTCAAATTCATGTGCCGCAAGCCTTGCACGATCGTGAGGCCGAAGGAGAGCAAGGTGGCCGCTAAATCTTCTTGATTGATCGGCTTGCCCCAAAGAGCCTCATCGTAGTTGGGCCTACGGGCCACAAAATACCGTATGCTCGCATGTACTAACCTGACTTTGAGCACGGTAGAAATGCCTTTCCCTTGCGACTGCAGACTGCCAGGTGTCATCACATCGAGCAGAAACTGCGTCGTCTCCCCTACCCTGCGTGCAAACACCTCGGGCCATTCGCGTGTGTCATCGAGCCTGCCTGTGATGGTGAGCGTCTCTGCTCCACGCCAATCCAAATAGCAGGTCGGCAGCGATTTGAAATACAAGAGCATCACGATTTCTGGCCCAAAATCGACGAACACCCGCTGCCCTCTGATCACACGTGCAGGATCAATGCCTTGCGGCTGCCGCGACTGTGTGTCCATGTAGGTACGCACATAAGCTGGCAAATCAGCAAAGGGCATGTCGATATTGCGGATGAGCAGGGAAAATACATCGCGGGCCTTTTCCTCGCCAAATTCTTGAACCAATTGCGCGATGACGTCGTCTGCGGGTGGGTCACCCACCATGCGTTGCGGATCAAGCAGGGCATTTGTCCATTTCATCTTGGAAATGCGTTGGTTTTGGAAATATTAGAGACTAGGTGGCGGGTTACAGATTTGGGAGCTTGAGATTGGGGATTAGAAATTAGTGATTTGGAAAGGGAGATTTACGATGGATCATTTCCAATTGCTCACTCCTGATTTCCCATTTCCTTTCTCACCTCACATCTTTCCTTCCAGGTACTTGAGCTCTTGTGCCAGCAGCTCTCTTGCACGAAACAGTTGTGCCTTGACTGTGCCGAGGGGCAGGTTCAATTCGACGGCGACCTCCTCGTAAGACAGCTCTTGGAAGTAGCGCAGGTCCACGAGCTTTTTGTATTTGGCGGGGAGTTTATCGACCGCGATGCTCAGGTATTCCTTGCGTTGCTTGCGCAGCATCAATTCGTCGGGGTTGTCTTCGGGATCCCGTATGTCGAATTGGAAGCTGTCGCCTTCGTCGTTTTCGTAAGGTGAGTCGATGCTGATGGTCTGCACCCGTTTTTTGCGAATGAAGTCGATGCAATTGTTGGTAGCAATGCGAAACAGCCAAGTACTAAAGGCATACTTGGAGTCAAACTTGTGCAGGGAGTTGAATGCCTTGGCAAAAGCCTCTTGGGTGAGGTCTTCGGCGTCATCGACATTGTTGACCATTTTGAGCAGCATGTAATACACCGACTTGCGGTATTTTTTCAACAGCTTTTCGTAGGCCTTTGGATCCTTTTCTGCGGCGCGCTTGACCAGTTCAAGATCGTCGAGGGTATTTTTAGACGCTTCCGCCATGATTATTTTTCCATTTAGGTTGTATGCATGCAGCAGCCGGCAGGAGTAGCATGAGATAGACCATATACATCAAATCCAGCAAAGGAAATGCCAACATCAAGCCTACTTTTCCCCGATTGGGGATAAACCCGATCAAGGCAACCATGAGGCAGGTGCGCACGAGGTAGATGGCCAGCGCCCATAAGACGGCAGACTGCAAACAAAGAACAACGATCAAAGATAGATAAAAAATCAGATGCAGCCCATGTATGAGCGACAAAATCAGCAATGAACTCGGCTTGTAGGCTGTGCCGGCACTGCCATGCCTGACTTTCTGGCCGATCCAGCCTTGCCAAGTGGTTTTGGGGAGGCTGATGACCTGTGTTTCCAACCTCGTCAAGCGGCCGATGTTGGTCGCTCGGGTGGCGCGGTTCACGAGCAGATCGTCGTCGCCCGAGAGTCGGTGGGCGATGTCCTTGAACCCACCGACGGCTTCAAACCATGCCTTACGGTAGCCGATACTGCGTCCCACGGCCATGTAGGGCAGTCGAAGGCGGGCGAGGCCGATGTAGAGGATGGCCGTGATGAGCGTCTCGAAGCGGATGAGTAGGTTGAGCAATCCCGATGCGGTGGCGTAGGGACTCACACCGAGCACGAGGTCCTTGCCTGCGGCAAATTGGTCGGCCATGCCTTGCAGCCACAGAGGCGGGAGCGCGCAATCGGCGTCGGTAAGGGCGAGGCAATCATGCAGCGCAGCTTGGATGGCTAGGTGCAGGGCCTGCTTCTTGCCAGTCCAGCCCTCGGGCAGCGTGTGGATGTGGATTGCGCGCAGGTGCGCATGGCGCTCCTGCAAGGCTGCGACCACCTGCGCCGAGGCATCGGTGCAGCGATCGAGCGCGACGATCACCTCGTACTCGCCTTGGAAGTTTTGTGTGAGGGCCGCTGGGAGAAAGCGTTGGAGGTTTTCGGCTTCGTTGTGGGCGGCGATGATGATGGTCATTTGCGGAGCAGGCAGTGGATCAAGCTCGGCATTGACCGAAGCATGTGACCGTGGAAACCGCCACGCAGCAGACAGCGTCGCCATGATGGCGAGGTGCAAGACGGCGGCGAGGAGCAAGACGATCAGAAACATTGAGGCAAGATAGGGCTTTCCTCCATGGGGTGAAAAAGCGTTGCGCTTTTTGAAAGGGAAAACGCATTCAAATCAGTGATAGCCGATGTCAACAATGGCATCTGAAAATGGCAATTTGGGTAGGAATTTCGTCCGGAATGGCCATCGAGACTACCGATGCCACCCGTTCGTCGGGCTTCACGCATCGGCGCACGTTACCATAACAGCGGGAGCAATCCGTTCGTCGGGCCCCTCCACAACTTGTGGGGAGGCCC